>WBOU01000003.1:0-300000 GCA_009268125.1 Chloroflexia bacterium SDU3-3
CCAATGGCAGTGCAGCTTGTTCACCCTGGCCATCGCGTGGCAAAACCGCCAGCACGCGTTCGGTCTATCCATGCCCGTTCGCTGGAAAGTGTACTTCTGACACTTCCCAAAAGTGACACCATGTGAGGGGCAACGCCCCCTCGTGGGGTTCCTAGGGGCTAGCCCCTAGGCGCCGCCCGCGCAGGGCATCCACCACCAAACACCTACCGCCGCCACCATCGCCCATAGGAAAAAAGCCCAGCGCCGATTGGAAAGCCAGCCCCCGTGGCACAAAACCCCGTGGTCAGAATCTTGCGGTAAAACACCTCGCGGTATAATGAGGGCAAGACAAGTGATCGGAGCGACATGAAGTTCTTCTATACCGCCGACATCATCGCCGAGCTAGAGCTAGACCCGAACCAGACCTACGCGCCCATCCGGCTGATGTGCGAGCGGCTCGACATCCCCGCCCCCGCCCAGGAGCGCCGGGTCAAGGCCCACCGCATCCTCGCCAGCGGCGCGCGCCAGGTGCTGGCCGACGACGGATTCCGCGAGGTGCGCATGCTCGGCCTGCGCGTCGACCTCATCCCGCTGTGGCTCACCACCCTGGACGCCGAGGCCGTGACGCCCGCCCTGCGCCCCAAGCTGGAGCTGTGGCAGGCCGAGGCCGCATCGCTGCTGTGGCAGGCCGCCAGGCCCCAGGGCTACGGCTCCGAGGATGTGCTGCTGCCCGAGCGCCACCTGCAGACGCCCGCCGAGATCTCCTACGTCAGCGCCCAGGGCCTCGCCAACCTCTCGCGCCAGCAGATGCTGATCGAGCGCCAGCTCGACGCCGACGCCCGCGAGCGCGGCAACGCCCAGCCCGGCGAGGACGCCCCGGAGGATATCGACGACCCCAACGCGGCCACGCTGGCCCGCACCGTGCGCCGCGTGGCCCACGCCCTGGCCGAGCGCACCCGCCGCAACGAGTACGCCGGGGCCTACAGCGGCCTGTTCCGCCAGTTCGGCATCACATCCTACCGCCGCATGCCGCGCGGTCGCCTTCACGAGGCCATGGAGTGGCTGGAGCGCTGGCACGGCGACATCATGGGCGAGCCGGAGCCGCCGCCCGATATCTAGCGGCGGGCCGGGGCGCGCGGCGGGGTCGGCCCGCCGCCTGCCCCGGGGCGGTCTTCGCCCCAGCGTCGTAGCGCTGCGCCGGTAGGGTTTTCACCCCCTAAATCCTGCAGCGGTTGCGCCATCTGGCGTTATAATAGGGGGCGACCTTATGTGAATCTCTCATATCGAGCTGCCACGTCGAGGCACCAAGCGCCCAGCCGCCACCTTCAGGATGCGCTTCATCGGGATAGAGCGCGCCCGCCAGCCTGGGAGCACCCTGCCCGCGCCATGCCGCCAGACCCGCCCACGCAGCCGAGAGAGGGAGGATCAGCGAGGATCTTAGCCAGCCACAGGGCCGTGTCGGACAAACAGAGAAGCCAGATGACTATCGCGAGGCTCGATATCAGCGGGGGCGAGACGTCGGCGATGCGGGGTACGTGCGGCGCACATGCGCATCGCAACCCTCTGCGGGATGGTCCCCTAGCCATTATGAGGCCACGCACAAGGAGATGGGCATGCGCATTTTTCACGACCAGCAGCTGATCCAGTCCATGCTGGATGGCGGCATCCACCGCCACCTGATCTGCCAGTGGCTCCGCGCCAGCGGCCTGCCGCAGCTCGCCGATAGCCCGATCCGCGAGCGCGAGCGCGGCATCTACGAGCTAGAGCGCTTCCCCCACGTGGCCTTCCAGCTGCAGCGGGCCACCCCCGCCGTGCAGCCCGCCCTCCTGGCCGTGTGGGTCGGCGACACCTCGTGGTCGCCCAGCGCCCACGAGGCGGTGCGCGAGGCGGTGTGCGGGGCAGTCTACGGTGCGGTGCGCGAGGTCGCGCTCAGCGCCAGCGCCTAGCCCCAGCCAGCCCCGCAGGCAAGCGGGATCGGGGATCGACGACGCCCCCCGATGCCCCCGCCTACATCGCACCCCCATCGCACCCGCCGCACCCCCATCGCACCCGCCGCCCTTCCCCCGCCAGCACGGCGCAGGGGTGGCCCCCGCGTGCGCCCGCCGCGCCGTAGGGGCGGCCCTCGTGGCCGCCCGCGCCGCAACACAATGCCCGCATCGCAAACCCGCACGATGCCCCACAATGCGGGCGGGCATAAAGCCCGCCCCTACGTCATCGTTTCACACCGCGCCTTCGTGGTGGCCATTTCCCTCGGTTATGCTATACTTGCCCCCACGCCCAACGGGCAGCCCGCCGCGCCCCTCGCAGCGACGCCACAGCACAGATGGAAGCCAGCATCATGCACCATGTCGAGCGCTACCTGACCGATCTTCGCGTGATCTACGCCGCCGGAGGCGTGGCCGAGACATCCGGCTACCCGCCGCTGCTGGCCCTGCTCTCCGCCGTGGGGGCCGCGCTGGCCCCGCGCGTGCTGGCCGTCGCCCACCCCGCCAGCGTGGGCGCGGGCATCCCCGACCTGGCGCTCTACACCGGCGAGCAGATCGCCCGCGATGGCCAGCCCAAATCCGGGCTGCTGCCCGCCCGTGGCGTGGTCGAGGTGAAGGGCGTCGCCGCCGACATCCGCGCGCTGGCCGCCAGCGCCCAGGTCAAGCGCTACCTCGATGCCTACGGCCTGGTGCTGGCCTGCACCTACCGCGCCTTCGCGGTGGTGACGGCGGATGCCAGCGGCGCTGCCGTGCTGGGCGAGGTCTTCGAGCTGGCCCCCACCGCCGATGCCTTCCGCGCCGCCGACCCGCACACCCTGGCCCAGCAGCGCGGCGATGACCTGATCGGCTTCCTCACCCGCGTGCTGCTGCTCAAGGCCCCCCTGCGCACGCCCAAGGATCTGGCCGCCATCCTGGCCGCCTACGCCCGCGAGGCCGCCCTGCTGGTCGAGCGCCAGAGCTCGCTGGCGGCCTACGCGGGCCTGCGCAGCAGCCTAGAGGCCGCCCTGGGCATCACCTTCCAGGGCGAGCGCGGCGACCACTTCTTCCGCTCGACCTTGGTGCAGACGCTGTTCTACGGCATCTTCTCCGGCTGGGTGCTCTGGCACGCCGATGAGCCAGACCGCACCGACCAGTTCTCGTGGCGGCTGGCCGCTTCCTACCTGCACCTGCCCGTGCTCCAGAGCCTGTTCGGCCAGATGGTGCAGCAGAACCGCCTGCGCACCCTGGGCCTGCTGGATGTGCTGAGATGGGCCGATGAGGCGCTGGCCCGTGTGGAGCGGGCGGTGTTCTTCACGGCCTTCGCCGAGCGCGAGGCGGTGCAGTATTTCTACGAGCCGTTCCTGGCCGCCTTCGACCCCGAGCTGCGCCGCGAGCTGGGCGTGTGGTACACCCCGCCCGAGATCGTGCGCTACCAGGTGGAGCGCGTGGACCGCGCCCTGCGCGAGGAGCTGGGCGTGGCCGATGGCCTGGCCGACCCCAATGTGCTGGTGCTCGACCCCTGCTGCGGCACGGGGGCGTACCTGGTGGGGGTGATCGAGCGGATCGCGGCGACGCTGCGGGCCAGGGGCGATGATGATCTGCTGGCCAGCGACCTCAAGCAGGCGCTCACCAGCCGCGTGTTTGGCTTCGAGCTGCTGCCCGCGCCCTTTGTGGTGGCCCACCTTCAGCTTGGCCTGCTGCTGCAGCGCCACGGCGCGGCGCTGGAGGGCGAGGACCGCGCCGCTGTCTACCTGACCAATGCGCTCACCGGCTGGGAGCGCGGCGGCGAGCGCGCGCCGTTTATGTTCCCCGAGCTGGAGCAGGAGCGCGAGGCCGCCAGCCGCGTAAAGCACGAGTCGCGGGTGCTGGTGGTGCTGGGCAACCCGCCCTACTCCGGCTACGCCGGCATCGCCATGGGCGAGGAGCGCACGCTCTCCAACGCCTACCGCACCACCGCCCACGCGCCCGCGCCCCAGGGACAGGGCCTCAACGATCTGTATGTGCGCTTCTACCGCATGGCCGAGCGCCAGATCGTGGAGGGCAGCGGCTATGGCGTGGTCAGCTATATCTCCAACTACTCCTGGCTCGATGGCCTCTCGTTCACTGGCATGCGCGAGCGCTACATGGATGTGTTCGATTCGATCTGGGTCGACAACCTCCATGGGGATCGCATTATTTCCGAATATGCACCCGATGGCCGCACGAGCGAGACGGTTTTTGCCATCCAAGGTAATTCGGTGGGCATTAAGATCGGCACCGCGATTGCCACGCTGGTGCGGCGGCGTCAGCATTCCGCGCCTGCGCAGGTGCTTTATAGAGATTGGCAGCAGGCCCGCGCCGAAGAGCGCCGCGCCGCATTACTTGCAAGTATCAGCGAAGATGCGCCCGCGCAGAACTATACGAGAATTGAGCCACTCCTTCCTATCGGTCTGCCGCTGAAGCCGCGCGAAGTCTCAGCCGACTACCTCAAATGGCCGCTGCTGCCCGCGCTCTTCCCAATCTCGTTTCCTGGCGTGAAGACCAGCCGCGATGATGTGGTGGTGGACATCGACCGCGAGCGGCTGGAGCGGCGTATGCGGGCCTACTTCGACCCCGCGATCAGCCACGAGCAGATGGCCCGCATCGCCCCAGGCGCAATGGAGAGCACCGCGCGGTTTGCCGCCGAAGTGGTGCGCACCACGCTCCAGAAGCGCGGCTTCTTGCCAGAGAACATCATCCGCTACTGCTACCGCCCGTTTGATGTGCGCTGGCTTTACTGGGAGCCAGAGACCAAGCTGCTTGATGAGAAGCGCACAGACTACAAACCGCATGTGTTTGAAGGGAATATCTGGATAGAAGGGCGCCAGAAACAGCCCATGGAACATTTTGATCGAGGATATGTGGTCAATGTTCTATCAGATAACTTTGGCAATGGTCTATCAAATTATTTTCCGCTCCTCCTAGCCCAAACCTCGACATCCCCCCAAGCCGACATGTTCGGCGAGGACACGCCCGCCGAGCCGCAGGCCAACCTCACCCCCGAGGCCAGCGCCTACCTGGGCGCGGTCGGCGGCAGCGCCGAGGAGCTGTTCTACCACGCCATCGCCACGCTGCACGCCCCGGCCTACCGCAGCGAGAACGCCGGAGCGCTGCGGCAGGACTGGCCGCGCGTGCCGCTGCCCGCCACGGCGGACGCGCTGCAGGCCTCGGCGGCGCTGGGGCGGCAGGTCGCCGCCCTGCTCGACCCCGAGACCCCGGTGGCGGGCGTCACCAGCGGCACCGTGCGCCCCGAGCTGCTGGCCATGGCGCGGCTGCGGCGGGCCGACGGCAGCCCCGTGCAGCCGCAGTCGGGCGATCTGGCGCTGACCGCAGGCTGGGGCTACCGAGGCCGGGGCGGCATCGTCATGCCCGCGCGCGGGCGCACCAGCGAGCGCCCGCCCAGCCCCGACGAGCTGGCCGCCCTAGGCCAGGCCGCCGCGCTGCTGGGCGGGGCCACCTGCGACATCTGGCTGAACGACACCGCCTGCTGGCGCAACGTGCCGCTGGCCGTGTGGGAATACACCATCGGCGGCTACCAGGTGCTCAAGAAATGGCTCTCCTACCGCGAGCGGCCCCTGCTAGAGCGCGACCTCAGCCCCGACGAGGCCCGCCACGTCACCGCCGTGGTGCGGCGGATCGCCGCCCTGCTGCTGCTCGGCCCCGCGCTGGATGCCAGCTACCGCGCCTGCGCCGCCACGCCCACCCCGTAGGGGCGGCGCGTGGCCGCCCGCCCCGCATCCCATCGCAAACCCGCCCGCCGTGCCCCACCCACTCGGCCCATGCGGCGAAGGTGCCGCGACGGCAAACTGGCCATATGCACGACCACCAGCTGCCAGCGGCCAGCACAGGAATGCCCAACATTGGGGATTCCAAGGGGGCGATGCCCTCACATGGTGTCACTTTATCGGGTGTTCCGAGGCCGTTTTAGCGAAACGGTGCGTTGGTATTCGTTCGGCTTGGGTGCGCCTTCGTCGATAGTGGTCATTTTTGGATGGTGGTGCATGCCCTATGCGGGCGGCACCAAGGGCTCCGCGCCCTTGGATCCCCGCGAGGGGCGTTGCCCCTTCGAACCCCAATGTTGACCGTTCCTATGCCGTTTCCCGGTAGCTGGTGTTCGTGCATATGGCCATCAAAACACTATCGGCACCTTCGCCGCATGGGCGGGGTGGGATGGCGCGGCGCGATCATGGGTTGAGGCGGATTGCTTGCTGGGAGCGCAACTGGTGGTGTGCATAGTCTGACACGCATGATTGCGGGTCTTGCCACATCCTGACGCCCTGACTAAGAAAGTGACACCATGTGAGGGCCGATGCCCCTCACATGGTGTCACTTTCTCTGGCGGAGCATTCGGATGCGGCACATGACGAGAGAACGCGTGCCAGGCCATGCGCCGCATGGAAGATTCTCGATCTCACCCACCCGGCCCATGCGGCGAAGGTGCCGCGACGGCAAACTGGCCATATGCACGAACACCAGCAGCCAGCGGCCAGCACAGGAACACCCAACATTGGGGGTTCCAAGGGGGCGATGCCCCCTGGCGGGGTTCCTAGGGGCTGGCCCCTAGGCGCTGCCCGCGCAGGGCATCCACCCACCCAACATCGACCAATGCCATCGCTGAAGGAAAAAACGCCCAGTGCCGACGGGAAAAGTGACACCATATGAGGGCGATGCCCCCCTGGCGGGGTTCCGAGGGGCAGGCCCCGAGCCGCCGCCCGCGTAGGGCATCCACCCACCCAACACCTACCACCGCCATCGCTGCAAACACCACACAAAAGCGGGGGTGCTCGGGGCTGGCCCCGAGCCGCTGCCCGCGTAGGGCACACCCTCACCGACCACGAAAACCCATCATCATCGAGGCCGCAGCAGGTCGGCACGACCGGGCAGCGCTCCAAACATTGCCGACGGTCGGCCCGACCACCGCACACCCATCGGCGCACCACGCCGCGCGCCCGCATTGCCACCCGTCGCTCCCCATCACACCCCGCGCAACGGCGTTTGTTTGCGCCTTAGACATTTTGGGCAGGCAATAATAAAAATATGCGAGATATATCTTGAATAATTGGCAAACTGTGGTAAAACAAGATCATCTACATGGGATGTAGCCAAACCATAAACAACGTAGCACAAATAATATTCCCCTCAAACTATCAGCCACGCGAAGACACTATCACCATCGCCGGAAGCTTAATCACCATCGCCGGAAGCTTAATCACCATCGCCGGAAGCTTAATCACCATCGCCGGAAGCTTAATCACCATCGCCGGAAGCTTAATCACCATCGCCGGAAGCTTAATCACCATCAACAAGGCAGAAAGGCAGCATCCATGGCCAAAAAGATCCAAGACATCATCAAAAGCGCCCAGATCGCCATCCCCAATGCCATCAACATCGACGACATCCGCACCACCCTCGCCAGCTACGGCTACCCGCTGCCCAAGCTAGAGCAGGGCAACCTGCTGCTAGAGGCCCTGATCGCCGCCCAGACCAAGCAGCAGCTTGAGTACGGCGACCAGGACAAGGCCACCCAGACCTTCAACGACCTGTGGGATCAGCTCGACCAGATCTACACCCGCCAGCTCAAGCTGGCCCGCGTGGCGCTCAAGGGCAACAGCGACGCCGCCCGCGACCTCGCGCTCGACGGCCCGCGCCGCAAGAGCTTCGGCGGCTGGTCCATGCAGGCCCAGCAGTTCTACGCGGGGCTGGCCGCCAACCCCAGCTTCGCCGCCGCGCTGGCCAGCTTCGGCGCACCCCTGCCCGAGCAAGAAGCGGCCAGCGCCGCCCTGGCCGATGTGATCGCCGCCCTGCGCGCCCTAGAAAACGAGCGCGGCCAGGCCCAGATCGCCACCCGCGAGCGCGACGCCGCCATCGACGCCCTGGACGACTGGCTGGGCGACTTTATGGCGGTGGCCCGCGTGGCCTTCGCCGACCAGCCCGAGCACCTGGAGCGCCTGGGCGTCACCGTGCGCGCGTAGCACCACGGCCCCGCCCATCGCACCCATCGCACATGCGCCCGATGCCCCGCGATGCAAACAATGTGGGCGGACACCAGATCCGCCCCTACACCCGTTGTATCACATTGCAGAGCATCGGCTCGGCGCGATGCGCACACAAAAGGGCGGGCATCACGCCCGCCCTCATCTCCTGCATGCCCCTCGCGCCTTCGCGGCCTCGTGGTGAAACAGTTCCCCTACCCCAGCAGCGCGGCGGCCACCGCATCCCACGAGATCGCCGCCACGCTGGCCGGGCCGCTGGCCCCCAGCGAGGCCGCCAGCCCGGCGTCGGCCCACAGCGCATCCAGCCGCCCCGCGATCGCCTCGGGCGCATCCGGCGCGATGTAGCCATTCACCCCATCGCGCACGAACTCCAGCACGCCGCCCGCGTCCACCGTGGTGACGACCGGGCGGGCGGCAGCCAGCGCCTGCACGGTGGTGTAGCCGTAGTCCTCATCGAAGGGCGCGTAGTAGACCGCCCTGGCCCCGGCGTACAGCTCGATCAGCTCCTCGTCGCTCACGAAGCCCCGGAACTGCACGCGCTGGCCCAGGCCCAGGTCGGCGGCCAGCCGCTCCAGCGCCGCGCGCTCCGGCCCCGCGCTGGCGAAGATGCAGCGCACCGGCTGGCTGGTGCGGGCCAGCGCGTGCAGCAGGCGGTCCAGGCGCTTGGCCGCATCCAGCCGCGCGTCGGAGAGGATGTAGTCGCCGTAGGGGCCGGGGCGCAGCCGCCCGTGGTAGCGGCTGGGCGGGTAGAGCGGCTGGGCCGACAGGCCGGTGAAGCGGCGCAGGCGCTCGGCCACATTGCGCGAGATCGCGAAGCGCCGCCGGGCCTCGCCCAGGCAGGTGCGGTCGATCCGCAGCAGCGCATCGCGGTGGGCGCGATCCTCGGGCGTGTTGGCGAAGTCGGAAAAGGGCGTGCCGTACCAGTCGTAGGCCTGGCGGTGCTGGTGCACCAGCCAGACCACCTTGTTGGGGTGGCGCACCGCGTAGGATGGGAACTTGGTGCAGATCACCATATCCACCGGCTGCGCGTTCACCTCGGTGAGGTCGAGCATGCGCCAGGCCAGCGCCGAGCTAGCGATGCGGTCGTGGGGCTGCCAGGCGAAGGGCAGCGACACCACATCCACCGCGTGGCCCAGGCGGCGCAGCTCGTCGCGCAGGCCCTCGACCAGCAGCTCGGCCCCGCCGCGCACAAAGGGCACCTGGGTGGCGCAGATCAGGATGCGCTTCATAGCGGCGGCTCCTCGTAGGGGCGGAAGGCCACGTTGAAGCCCATGGCGGCGGCGGTGCGGCGGGCCACATCCTCCCAGCGGCAGGTGGCCAGCACAAAATCGCGCCCGCGCTGGCCCATGGCCTGGCGGGCCTCGGGGGCGGCCAGCAGCACATCCAGCGCCGCCGCAAACTCGGCGAAGCTGGCGAAGGTCAGGCCACCGCCGCTGATGTGGGCGGCCTCGCTGGTCACGGCGCAGTCGGCGTGCACCAGGGCGCAGGTGCGCTGGAGCCAGGCCTCCATCAGCACGATCGAGAAGCTCTCGTAGGTGGAGGGCTGCACAAAGATATCGGCGGCGGCGTAGGCGTCGGCCTTCTCCTGCGGTGTCACGAAGCCCAGGTCGAGCACCAGCTCGCCCAGCGATGCGGGCAGATCCAGCGGGTCGCGCCCGCTCATCATCAGGCGGATGGGCGTGCCGCGCCTGGCCCAGTACTCGCGCAGGTACGAGATCAGCAGCGGGATGTTCTTGCTGCCGTCGCGGCGGCCCGCGTACATCAGCAGCGGGCCTTCCAGCCCGCGCCGCGCGCGGAAGGCCGCGCCATCGCCCACGGGCGTCAGGTCGATGCCCTCGCCCGCCGTCACCGCCTGCTCAGGCGGCAGGCCGTAGAGCTGGGCGGCCAGGCGGCGCTCGGCGGGGCTGTTGTGCAGCGAGCGGCGGGCGTGGCGGAACATCCAGGCGTAGGTGGTGTAGCGGGCGTACGGCTCGTCGTGCAGGCAGGGCAGCAGGTGGGCGCGGTCGCCCGCCAGCAGCGTGCCCCAGAAGCTGGTGGGGAAGGGGTAGAGCACGAACAAAAACTGCCGCCGCTCGCGCTCCTGCGCCACCGCCTCCAGCATGTCCTCGCTGGATGCGAGCGAGGCCAGCAGGCGCAGCTCGTGGTCGGGAAAGGCGGGCAGGCTGGCGTGCAGGCCGCGCCGCAGCACCGCCTGGGGCACATACGGCTCGGCGCGGGGCGGCGTGATGGCGAATCGGCGCAGCGGCACGCCGTCCAGCGTGCCCGGCCCGGCGGGGTAGTGCGGCACCTGCGGCGCGAACGAGTCGCGGGCGTCGGTGGCCCAGACCTCCACGGGCAGGCCCAGGGCGTGCAGGGCGGCGGCGAGCTGGCGGGCCTGGGTCTCGGCCCCGCCCGCAGTCTCGGCCCCAAACCAGGGCGAGACGATGGTGAGAGTGTCGGCCATGTGTCACGGGTGGCTATGCCCCGCGCGGCGGCGGGGCGGGCGGGGTCAAGGGGCGGGCCGTCGGCTGGCGGCGCGGGCCTGGGCGGCGCTGCCGCGCCGCTCGGCATCCAGCCGCACAAAGCTGGCCAGCCCCTGGGTGATCGCGGCGTTCGCGGCGTTCTGCTGCTCCACAATCGGGTTGATGTACCAGCGCAGGTACTGGCGCACCAGCTTGTTCAGCAGGGCCACGGCGCGCTGGGGCAGCGAGCTGGCGGGCAGCGGCCAGTGGGCCAGCACGCCCTGGCGCAGGCGCAGCTGGGGCAGCTGGGCGCGCAGCTCGATGTCGGGCAGCGGCGCGGGCGGCTCGGCGGCGGCGCGCTGGGCCACCAGCCGCTGGAGCTGGGCCGCATCCGGGGCGGGCGAGCCGCCGCCGGGGGGCGGGGGCGCGGCGGGCGCGGGCGGCGCGGGCTGGGCCACCTGCGCGGCCAGGTCGGCGTACGATTCGGCCAGCAGCCGCAGCGTGCGGGCCACCGTATCGTTATAGGCGTTCTGCTGCTCCACAATCGGGTTGATATACCAGCGCAGGTAGCGGCGCACCAGCTTGTTGATCACCGCCATGGCGCGCTGGGGCAGCGTGTGGCCGATCAGCGGCCAGTGGGCGCTGACCACGCGGTGCAGCTCGATCTCATCCAGGGCGCGCTGGATCTCCTGCTGGATGGCATCCTCGGCGGGCGAGGCGCTGGCCAGCCTGCGGGCGCGCACCTCGGCGCGCAGCGCGTCGAGGATGGGGCCGACCTCGATGGCGGGCTGGGGCGCAGGGTCGGGGGCAGTATCGTTCATGGGAAGCTCTCTGCTTGTGCGTGCGGCGGGCGGCCCCGCCAGGGCTGCGGCGCATTATAGCACGGCGGCGGCGCGGCCTGAATCGCTTATAATAGCGAGGCATTCGTTTTCATTCTGGCTCGTAGAGGCACACGCCACGATAAAAGGACAGCTATGAACGTTCTCCTGGTGGGCGGCGGCGGGCGCGAGCACGCCCTCGCGTGGAAGATCGCCCAGTCGCCGCAGCTCGGCAAGCTCTACATCGCGCCGGGCAACCCCGGCACCGCGCAGCTGGGCGAGAACATCCCGGTGGAGGCCACCGACGTGGCCAAGATCATGGATGTGGTGCGGGCGCGGCAGATCGACTTTGTGGTGGTGGGGCCAGAGGCCCCGCTGGCCGAGGGCATGGCCGACGCCTGCCTGGCGGCGGGCGTGGCGGTGTTCGGCCCGGTGCAGGCGGCGGCGCGGCTGGAGAGCAGCAAGACCTTCTCGAAAGAGGTGATGGTGGCCGCAGGCGTGCCCACCGCCGAGGCCCACGCCTTCGACCGCGCCGAGGATGCCGCCGCCTTCGTGCGCCAGAGCGGCAAGCTGTGGGTGGTGAAGGCCGACGGCCTGGCCAGCGGCAAGGGCGTGATCGTGCCCGAGAGCGTGGACGAGACGCTGGAGGCGATCGCGCAGCTGGGCGGCACCAGCGCGGGCCAGCGGCTGCTGCTCGAAGAGCTGCTGGTCGGCCCCGAGGTCTCGGTGATCGCGCTGTGCGACGGCGAGCGGCTGGTGCCGCTGCTGCCCGCCCAGGACCACAAGCGCCTGCGCGACGGCGACCAGGGGCCGAACACCGGCGGCATGGGCGCGTTCGCCCCCTCGCCGCGCATCAGCGACGCCCTGATCGACAGCATCGTCGAGCGCTGCATGCTGCCGGTGGTGCGCGAGCTGGCCGCGCGCGGCCTCACCTTCCGGGGCGCGCTCTACGCGGGCCTCATCCTCACCAGCGACGGCCCCTACGTGCTGGAGTACAACGCCCGCTTCGGCGACCCCGAGACCCAGGCCATCCTGCCGCTGCTAGAGAGCGACCTGCTGGCCGCGCTGCACGCCTGCGCCACCGGCCAGATCCAGCCCGCCATGCTCACGTGGCGGCCCGGCAGCGCCGCCTGCGTGGTGCTGGCGGCGGCGGGCTACCCCGAGTCGCCGCGCAAGGGCGACCCGATCAGCGGGCTGGAGTCGGTGGATGGCAGCGACACCATAGTGTTCCACGCCGGCACCGAGTGGGGCGAGGGCCAGGTGCGCACCAGCGGCGGGCGCGTGCTGGGCGTCACCAGCACCGGCCACACCCTGCGCGCCGCGCTCGACCGCGCCTACGAGGCGGTGGGGGGCATCAGCTTTGCGGGCATGCAGCACCGCAGCGACATCGGGAAGATCTAGCGCCATGGCAGCCTACACCATCGCCGTGCTGATCTCGGGCAGCGGCACCAACCTGCAGGCCCTGATCGACGCCGAGCGCGCGGGCGACCTGGGCGCGACCATCGGCCTGGTGGTCAGCGACCGCGCCGACGCCTACGGGCTGCGGCGCGCGCTCGACGCGGGCATCCCGGCGGCCTTCGTGCCGCTGCCCAGCGCGCCCAAGGCCCAGCGCGCCGCCACCCGCGCCGCCTGGGAGCAGCGGCTGCTGGCCGTGGTCGCGGCCTACCAGCCCCACCTGATCGTCTCATCGGGGTTCATGCGCATCCTCTCGGCCAGCTTCCTGGCCCAGTGCGGCGCGCTGGTGATCAACCAGCACCCCGCGCTGCTGCCCGACGGCGGCGGCGACAGCTTCACCACCGCCGGGGGCACCACCATCCCGGCCCTGCGCGGCGCGCACGTGGTGCCCGACGCGCTGCGGCTGGGGCTGCCGATCACCGGCTGCACGGTGCACCGCGTCACCCCGCTGGTGGATGACGGCCCCGTGCTGGCCCAGGCCGAGGTGCCCATCCGCCCCGACGACAGCGAGGACAGCCTGCACGACCGGATCAAGGCCGAGGAGCGCCGCCTGATCGTGCAGGTGGTGCGCCAGCTGGCCACGGGCGCTGCCTAGCGGCCAGCCGCCCGCTGGCACGATCCTTGCGCTCTCTGTGGCGAGCCAACGTACATCCGTTTGGCACATATGAGGTCAAGAGGAGGAAGCTATGGAGCACACCGCCTGGCCTGTGTGCAGGAAATGTGGGGAAGGCGACCTCGTGCCGCTTTCAGACTACGGGACCGACGGCGCGTCGATCCTCTACAAGGCCTGGATCTGCACCAACCCGGCGTGCGGGTTCAACCTGAAGATACACAAGGGGAACCTGTACGTGAACGAGCCGGTCAACGAGCGGACCGCGTTCCATCCCCAGCACCACCCGACCGTCCATCCCTCGTAGCCGCACGGGGGACCGCACCGGCGGGCGCGGCAGCACAGCCGCGCCCGCCCCAACCGAAAGAGCCATGGCCCACACCCAACCCAGCATCCTGCTCGCATCCGGCTCGCCCCGCCGCCGCGAGCTGCTCGGCTACCTCGGGGTCGCCTTCCAGCCCTACACCACCGACGCCGAGGACCAAGATATCACCCCGCCGCCCGAGGTCGCCGCGCACTTCCCGCCCGCCGACCTGCCCGCCCACAGCCACCCGACGCTACTAGCCTGGCGCAAAGCATCTGCCGCTTGCGAGATAGCCCCCCACAGTGTTATTATCGGTGCAGACACAATCGTGGTGCTAGATGGCGCGGTGCTGGGCAAGCCCACCAGCCCCGAGCACGCATGCGACATGCTGCGTCGGCTCGCGGGCCGCACCCACACCGTCTACACCGGCATGATCGTGTTCGATACTGAGCGAAGAATCCATGCTGCCCTTGAGCAAAGCCAGGTGGCGATCACCCCGCTCGACGAGGAAACCATACGGGCCTACGTAGCCACCGGCGAGCCGATGGACAAGGCCGGCTCCTATGGCATCCAGGGGCTAGGGGGGCGGCTCGTGCGCGAAGTCCACGGGAGCTACACCAACGTGGTGGGGCTGCCGCTCGCCCGCACCCACGCGCTGCTGGCCGCCTGCGGCCTGAGCGCGCTGGTCGACCCAGCCGAAGCATACCGCCGCTGGCTTGCTGCCCAGGGAAAGGAGCCAATGCCGTGCCCCCCAACGTTTCCGTAAGGCTGCTGATTGTGGATGACCACCCGCTGTTCCGCCAAGGCGTGCGCTTCGCCCTCTCGGTGTACGACGACATCAACATCGTCTTCGAGGCCGGCTCGGGCGAGGACGCCCTGACCTGGATAGAGGGCACCACGCCCAACCAGGAGCCAAACGTGGTGCTGTGCGACCTGAACCTGCCCGGCGTCAGCGGTCTGGATGTCACCCGACAGATGCGCCAGCACTACCCCAACCTGGGCGTGGTCATCCTCAGCATCCACGAAAGCGACGAGCAGGCATTCAACGCGCTCCAGGCCGGTGCCGCCGCCTACCGCTCGAAGGACATCAACCCCAAGGATCTGGCCGAGGTGCTGCGGCGCGTGGCCCGCGGCGAGTACGTGATCAACGACGTGGTGCTGGAGGAGCCGAAGGTGGCCAGCCGCCTGCTCTCGCAGTTCCGCAACCTGCCGCAGGATGTCACCACCGCGCCCGACGCCGACTTCCCGCTGTTCACCCCGCTCAGCGACCGCGAGATCGAGGTGCTGGAGCGGATCGCCCAGGGCGGCAGCAACAAAGAGATCGCCGACCATCTGGGGATCAGCACCCAGACGGTCAAAAACCACATCTCGTCCATCCTGCGCAAGCTCTCGCTGAACGACCGCACCCAGGCCGTGCTCTACGCCCTGCGGCGCGGCTGGATCGAGGCCCCCGAGAGCATCAACCGCGAGCCGCGCGGCACGCCCGAGGACTAGCGACCATGGCGCGGGGGCCTGCCCCCCGCGCCGCCCTGTAGGGATGCCCAAGCGCCCACCTGGAAGTGAGCAACAGCCCATGGCTGCCAACAACGACGTTCCCCACATCCCCGCCAATCGCACAACCGCCACCACGAATCACGCTTCACCTTTTTGGCACCCAAGCATATTGATGGTAGAGAGCTGTCGGCGCATCGAACGCACGCCGGAAGCCGATTGCAGCACGCCGGAAGCCGATTGCGTCACGCCGGAAGCCGATTGCGTCACGCCGGAAGCCGATTGCGTCACGCCGGAAGCCGATTGCGTCACGCCGGAAGCCGATTGCGTCGCGCGGCCTCGCCCATGCGGCGAAGGTGCACGCATATGCCTGCTGGCCATATGCCCCACCGCAGCGGGAAGGCTGCGCCCAGCGCTGGCAGGCTCATTTTTCCGACCGTTTTCCCCTGCGCGGCGTGGCGATCTGGCTTTCTTGCCCCTGAGGGCCTGGAATCTTGGTGATGTAGTACCTCGATACCTATAGCGCTTTGGCGACCTTCATAGTATCATACGGCTGCCAGCGCCAGCAGCACGATTCAAGATTCCAAGCCGCTGCGGCGATATAAACCAGGGCTAGCTCGGCGAAAAAGAGTAAACGATATATTTGCAGCTCCCGCGCCATCCTTCGCACCCCACACAATGAAAGGGTAAGACCCATGCGGATACTTGTCGCGCTCGACTACTACTACCCACACTGGACGGGCCTGACCGCCTACGCCAAACGCATCGCCGAGGGCCTGGCCCAGCGCGGCCACTCGGTCACGGTCCTGGCATCCCAGCACGAGTCCTACCTGCCCATCCAGGAGACGATCAACAACGTGCGCGTGGTGCGCGTGCCGATCGCCGGGCGCTTCAGCCGGGGCGTGATCATGCCGCTCTTCCCGATCATCGCCGCCCAGCTGGTGCGCGAGACCGACGTCATCCACATCCACACCCCCATGCCCGAGACGATCATCCTCACCGCGCTGGGGCGGCTGTTCAGCAAGCCCTCGCTTGTCACCCACCAGGGCGATGTGGTGATGCCCAAGGGCTTCAAGAACCAGATCATCCAGCAGGGCGTGCGCGTGCTCTCGCTGGGCCTGCATGTCTCCAACTATGTGGTGGTGCACAACGCCGACTATGGCCGCCACTCGACCTTCCTGCAGCAGTTCAAGCACAAGCTGGGCGCGATCTACCCGCCTGTCATCCTGCCCGAGCCAGATCTTGAGGCGATCGTGCAGAAGAAGCGCGATCTAGGGATCGAGGACAAGAAGATCATCGGCTTCGCGGGCCGCTTCGTCGAGGAGAAGGGCTTCGACATCCTGCTCCAGGCCATGCCGCTGGTCAAGCAGGCCGTGCCCGATGTGCACTTCGTGTTCGCGGGCGAGATCAACGTGGTGTACGAGAAGTTCTACGAGTCCTGCCACCCCATGATCGAGGCCAACAAGGACATCCTCACCCCACTGGGGCTGCTGCACAGCCCGCAGGATCTGGCCAACTTCTACGCCATGTGCGACATCTTCGCGCTGCCCTCGCGCACCGACTGCTTCCCGAGCGTGCAGATCGAGGCCATGGTCTGCGGCACGCCCAGCGTCACCACCGACATCCCCGGCGCACGCGAGGCCGTGCAGGTGACCGGGATGGGCAAGCTGGTGCCGCCGCTCGACCCGCAGGCCCTGGCCGAGGGCCTGATCCACATGGTCTCCGACCCGACCGTCTACAAGACCCGCTGGGAGAAGGCCCGCCAGGTGTTCGACCCCGCCGCGTCGATCGAGGCCTACGAGCACATCCTGCAGCAGCTCGACCAGCGCGTGCCGATCATGCCGCTGGCCGAGGTCGAGTCGGCGCACTAGGCTAGCATCTACAGCGGAGAAAGCGCTACCGTGAGCGAGCAGAGCACCCTGACCCAGGCATTCAGCACCTACGGCGACGAGCTCTACCAGGCCGCGCTGCTGCTCGCCCCCAGCCCCCGGCGGGCCGAGGCGCTGCTGCTGCGCGCCGCGCGCTCGCTGGCCGCCGCGCCGCCCGCCCAGCTCGATCTGCCAGGGGCGCTCGCGGCGCTGCTGGCCGCCCTGCCCGAGGCCGAGGCCAGCGCCGCACCCGGCGGCCCCTGGGCCGCCAGCCCGGCCCCGCCGCTGGCCGCGCTGGCGGCGCTGCCCGCCGCCCAGCGGCTGGCGCTCGACATGGCGCTGCGCTACGACTACCAGCCCGCCCAGGTGGCCGCGCTGTTCGGGGGCGACCGGCAGCGCGCCGAGCAGGCGCTCGCCAGCGCGCTGCTGGCCGTCGCCCCGGCGGCGCTGCCCGATCTGCCCGAGCCGCTGCGCCAGCTGGATGCCGCCCCCGAGACATGCCAGCTGGTGCGCCGCACCCTGGCCGCCCGCACCGACACCTCGTTCAACGCCCACATACGCGGCCACCTGGCCAGCTGCGCCAGCTGCCGCGCCGCCGAGCAGGCCATCGGCCAGGTGCGCGCGCTGGCCGAGCAGGCCATGCGCCGAGCCATGCGCGGCACGCCCATGCCCGCCCGCCTGGCCGAGCAGATCCAGGCGATCATCGCGCCCGCGCCGCGCGCGGCCAGGGCCGCCCAGCTGCTGCGCCAGCCGATCGTGATGCAGGGCCTGCTGCTGCTGGCCGTGCTGGGCCTGATGGCCGCGCTCATCCTGCCCAGGCCGCAGCAGCAGGCCATGGGCAGCACCAGCATCACCCCGCGCCAGCTGATCGAGCAGGCCCGCGCCACGCTCTACACCGCGCCCGAGGGCCAGCCCACGTGGCATAGCCGCTACGAGATGCGCTGGGATTTCAGCGACAAGCTCTACGCCAATCTGGTCGGCGATCTCTGGCTCGACCAGGGCGAGCAGCGCTACCGCGCCCAGCTGACCCACGCGGCTGGCGGCGCGCCCTACGAGCTGCTGCTGGCGCGCGGCGAGGACACCTGGTACAGCGCCACGCCCACCTACGGGCAGTCGATCTACGGCCTGCTCTACCCCGCCGACACGCCCAACATTCAGTTCAAGCTGCCCGAGGCCCAGCGCGGCCCGTTCCTGCAGGCCCGGCTGGCCGATGGCGCGTGGGGCTTGGCCCAGCGCTACCTTGAGCTGGGGCTGCAAGCCAAGTCGCTGCGCAGCTGGGGCCGCCAGCGCGGCGCCGACGGCAGCGAGCAGATCATCATCGGCTTCGAGGCGGCCTGCCCCACCAGCCTGAGCATGCCCCAGGAGCACCCGCCCACCGTCACCATCCTGCTGGCTATCGACGAGGCCAGCGGGCGGCTGCGCGAGATCCGCGAGCTGACGCCGCAGGGCGACGGCCAGCTGGCCAGCCGCACCATGTGGCGGCTCACCGCCGGGGAGCCGATCCCCGAAGAGCAGACCGCCACGCTGTTCAGCATCCAGCTGGCCTACAATGGCACCGGGTCGTTTGCCCGCGCCGAAAACATAGCGGATCTATACGTGCCGACCATCCCCTTCCTGATCGACTGGGTGGAGATGCGGGCGCAGATGCTGGTGCGAGAGGATGACCAGCGGGGCTGGATGCTGCCCGCCAGCCCCCCGGCAGGCGTCGACCGCGCCATGATGGTGGAGCAGGTCGATGGCAAGCGTGCGGCGATCTATCTTGGCCCCCAGAAGCGGCTGGTGATCTACAGCCCCACCTTCAACCCTGGCCGCACCATCGCCTGGCTGGCGGCGGCGCTCTCCTCGCAGTACGATCCATCCACGCCCATGCTGCCCGGCATCCCAGCGCCCGTAGACGACGACGCGGCCATGATCTTCTCCAACCTCTCATCTCAGCCCATGGAGTTCCGCCACAGCGACAGCGCGCTGATCGCGATCAAGCCCGGCCTGCACCAACACTATGGCACGCAGGTGGTGTGGAACACCGGCCAGCGGTCGCAGCAGCACGTCACCATCATCGAGTCGTTTGGCTTCAGCTACGAGGAGCTGCAGCAGGTGGTGGATAGCCTGGCCCCCTTCAACCAGCAGACCTACCGAGGCACCGCCGACCTCTTCACCACGCCATAAACCGAGCGGCCACACGCCCGTAGGCATGTGGCCGCTCGGTCCCCCCGGCAGAAAGATTCGCTTATGTGCAGCTGCGCGCCCAGATCTCGCGGATGTTGGCGGGCAGCCGCATGGGGTCGAATGGCTTGCTGATCACATCCAGCGCGCCCATCGCCTGATACTGGGCGATCTCGTGCGACTGGACCTTGGCGGTCATAAAGATCACCGGGATGCCCGCCGTCGCCGGGTTGGCGCGCAGCTCGCTGAGCGTGGTCGGGCCAT
Source organism: Chloroflexia bacterium SDU3-3 (assembly GCA_009268125.1). NCBI lineage: Bacteria > Bacillati > Chloroflexota > Chloroflexia > Chloroflexia bacterium SDU3-3. The sequence continues at coordinate 19,369 of WBOU01000003.1, forward strand.
CCATCATCGGCATCATCACATCCAGCAGGATGATGTCGGGGTGGAAGATCGGTGCCTTCGCCAGGGCCTCTGGCCCCGAGCTGCAGATCTCGACAGTGAACTGGCCAAGCACCTCAAGCGCCATCTGCGCGATGGTCTGGATATCTGGCTCATCTTCAACCATCATCACACGTTGGAGTGGTGCGCTCATCAGCTGGTTCCTTTTGGGGCTGGCGCATTGGCAAGCGCCAAACCTTCAGCCTGCCATACAGACATCTCACCCCAAAATTATACCGAGCGGATGTGCGCACTCCTTTGCAAAAGTGTGACAAGAGTCGCTCAGAATTGTCACGCATCGAGCCGATAGGCGCGCCTGGCCAGATCCACCGCCATCAGCCGAGCCATGGCGTGGGCGTCGTCCTCGTCGATCTGGCCCTCCAGCGCCAGCCCGGCCAGCCAGTCGCAGCTGACGCGCCGCCAGACATCGTGGCGGGCGGGGATGGATGCGAAGGCCCGCGTGTCGTCGTTGAAGCCAGCGGTGTTGAACAGGCCCGCCGTCTCCAGCACGCTGTCGAAGTAGCGCCGCATGCCGTTCACGCTGTCGAAGAACCACCAGGGCGGGCCGAGCAGCACGGCGGGGTAGTGCCCGGCGATCGGCGCGAGCTCGCGGCTGTAGCTGCTCTCATCCAGGGTGAAGAGGATGAGGCGCAGGCGCGGGTCGTTGCCGTAGGCGTTCAGCAGGGGCTGGAGCGCGCGAGTCCACTCGGTGGCCAGCGGGATGTCCGCGCCCTTGTCCAGCCCGAAGCGCTCGAACACCGCCGCGTTGTGGTTGCGCGCGCTGCCCACGTGCAGCTGCATCACCAGGCCATCCTCGGCGCTCATGCGGGCCAGCTCGATCAGCATGTGGCCGGTGAAGCGGGCCGCGTCGTCGGCCTGGGGCTGGCCGCGCAGGGCGCGCGCGAAGATCGCCTCGGCCTCCACATCGGTTAGGCGCTGGGTATAGGCGGTCAGCGCGGCGTGGTCGGTGGCCTTGGCCCCCAGCTCGCGGAAGAAGGCCCGCCGCTGCTCTAGCGCCTGGATGAAGCTGGCGTAGCTGGCCACATCCACGCCCGACACCTGGCTCAGCCGGTCGATATTGCCGCGCCAGCCGGGGGCGTCCAGGTTCACCACGCCGTCGGGGCGGAAGGTCGGGCGCACCTGCTGCCAGCCCTCGGTGTGCAGGCGGCGATGGTGGTCGAGCGTGTCGGTGGCGGCGTCGGTGGTGCAGAGCACCTCGATGCCGAAGCGCTTGAACAGGGCGCGCGGCTGGAACTCGGGCCGGGCCAGCTTGGCGGCGATCTGGTCGTACAGGCGCTGGGCGTTCTCGCCGCTGGGCTTCTCCTCAATGCCAAACACCTCGGTCAGCTCGGCGGCGAGCCACAGGCCGGTGGGCGTGCCGCGAAACAGCGCGAAGTTCTCGGCGAAGTGCTGCCAGATCTGGCGGTGATCGGCCTGGCTGGGCGTGCCATCGGCGCGGGGCACGCCCAGCGCATCCAGCGCGATGCCCTGGCTGTAGAGCATGCGGAACACGTAGTGGTCGGGGATGATAAACAGGTCGGCTGGCGAGCCGAACCCGGCGCTGGCGCTGGAGAGCAGGGCCGGGTCGACATGGCCGTGCGGGCTGACGATCGGCAGGTCGCGCACCTGGGCGTACAGCTCGCGGGCCAGGGCGCGGCGCGACGGCTCGGGGCTGAAGCAGCGGTCGGGGGAGAGGCTCCATCGTTGGGACATCATAAACCTCCTTGTTCTTGCGCCAACGTTCTGGTGAAACGTTCTACTGCATCATCGTGATGATCACGGCCAGCGTCAGCAGGCTGCCCAGCGACGAGGCAACCACCGCGCTAACCACAAATGGCGGGTGGATGTTGAACTCCAGGGCGATCAAGGTCATATTCACGGCGGTGGGCATGGCGGCCTGAAGCACGCCTACGCGCATGTCGAGGCCCTGCATGCCCAGCGCCAGCGCCAGCCCCGCTGCCACCAGCGGCGAGACCACCAGGCGCATCGCCACGGCCAGGGCGGTGAGGCGGGGCTGCTCGAACGAGGCGGCGCGCTGGGCCAACTGCATGCCCAGCACCAGCAGCATCAGCGGCAGCGCAGCATCGGCCATCAGGTCGACGCCATGGTAGAGGCCGCCGAGCGCGCCGCCCGCCTGGGCCATGCGCAGCCCGCTGGCCCGCACCAGCAGCGCCAGGGCCACCGCGTAGATCTGCGGCATGCGCAGCACGCGCAGCACCACGGTGCGCGCGTGGTCGCGGGCGCTGGCCGCCGCGCTCGCGCCCGCCGCCGCCACGCCGATGCCGATGGTCTGCGACAGAATGCTCTGCGGCAGGAAGAACAGCACGGCCCGCTCGAAGCCAGCCTCGCCAAACGCGAAGTGGGCCAGCGGCAGGCCGAAGTTGCCGGTATTCATGAACAGGCAGGCCAGCAGCAGCGCGCTCAGCTGCCCGCCGCGCAGGCCCAGGCCACGCCCGCAGGCCATGGTGATCAGGCCCAGGCACACCATCAGCGCGCACGAGAGCGCCACCATGCGCAGCGCGTCGCCCCCGCTCACCTGCGCATCCACCAGCGAGGTGAACACCAGCGCGGGGTTCAGCACATACATGGTGATGCGGTTGAGCGTGAGCAGGTCGATCGGCATCTGCTGGCGCAGCAGGTACCCGGCGGCGACCACCACGATGATCGGCAGCAGCACGGTGGCCAGGACGCCCAGCATGGTCATCTCCAGTAAATCGTTTTACCAGGGTAGCATACGCAAAAAGCTAGGCCATGTCAATCGAACCCGCCGTGATTTTTACGCGCTGCTGGCCATGTCGGAAAAGTCCACATCGCGGGAACTGTTTACCACAAAGTTTCTAACCACCAAGACTCCAAGACTCCAAGGTTTGGAAGGGAATAGGATTCGCATTATTTTGCTTGTTTTCTGATCCCTGATCCCTTTTTCCCCATCCTTCGTGTCTTGGTGGTAGAAATCCTCTTTCGTCCCCTTGGTGTCTTGGCGTCTTGGTAGTAAAACGGTTCTCTCTACCCCGATCTCCGATCCCTTCGTGGTATTCGTCCGCTGTTGTCCCCTTGGTGTCTTGGAGTCTTGGTGGTAAACCGGTTCTCTTCTCACTTCGCGTCTTCGTGTCTTCGTGGTAAATCGTCCCCCATGTTGACAAATCAGGCCATGGTCGCTAGTATTGGTAAAACGCTTCACCTAGCGGAGAGCAGCCACGATGAGCAAGCGCGCCACCATCACCGACATCGCCAAAGCCGCCAAGGTCTCGGTCGGCACCGTCTCGCATGTGCTGAACGGCAACACCCAGCGCGTGGGGGCCGAAACCCGCGAGCGCGTGCTGGCCGTGATGCGCGCGCTCGACTACCGCCCCAGCGCCATCGCCCGCAGCATGGCGCGGCGGCGCACCGCCACCATCGGCCTGGTGGTCAGCGACATCGTGAACTCGGTGCACGCCGAGGTGATGCAGGGCGTGGAGGAGGCGGCCAGCGCCGCCGGGTTCCAGATCATCCTCACCAGCGCGCCCACCATCGAGGCCGAGCAGCAGGCCATCCAGACCATGCGCGCCCAGCAGGTGGCCGGCTGCATCTTCCTGCTCTACTCGCAGCCCCACCCCAGCCCGCACCTCAGCCAGCTGCGCGAGGACGGCATGCCCCTGGTGGTGATCAACCGCCACCTGCGCGACCGCGCGATCAGCCAGGTGCTGCTAGATGACCACGGCGCAGGCGTGACCGCCACCGAGCACCTGCTGGGCCTGGGCCACACCCGCATCGCCACGCTGGCCGGGCCGCTGGGCGGCCCCGAGGCCCCGCGCAGCGCCACCGAGCGCCACGCGGGCTGGCTCCAGGCCCTGGCCGAGCGCGGCATCCGCCCGCCGCCCGAGTGGGTGATCGACGGCGGCTACAGCGCGGCCCAGAGCTACCAGGCCGTGCGCCAGTTCCTGGCCCGCCCCTGGGCCGAGGGCCAGCGCCCCACCGCGCTGTTCGCCAGCAACTTCACCATGGCCACCGCCGCGCTCAAGGCCCTGCACGAGGCGGGCGCGCGCATCCCCGCCGATCTGGCGATCGTGAGCGTGGACGACCCGCCCCAGGCCGCCTACACCTACCCCGCGCTCACCAGCCTCTCGCTGCCGGTGGCCGAGGCGGGCCGCATCGCCGCCCGCACGCTGCTGGGCTGGGTGGCGGGCGGCGAGCAGCCCTGCGCCCAGCACATCACGCTGGGCTTCACCCTGCACGTGCGCGAGTCGTGCGGCGGTGCCTAGCAAAAAACTGTCGGTATCGCGCACACACACGTGTTGAAATACGGAATTGCAAAGGAGCAAAGAGCCTATGACCACCGACTACGGAGAGCTACTTCGCTATGTGATCGTCGGCGGGGCGGGCGGCATCGCCCAGACCCACATCCAGGCCCTGGCGCAGACCCCCGGCGCGCAGATCGTGGCGATCAGCGACCTAGACGAGCAGAAGGGCAGCGAGCGGGCCGCCCAGCTCGGCTGCGCCTTCTTCCGCGACCACCAGCCTATGCTGGCCGAGTTCCGCCCCGACGTGGCCGTGATCTGCACGCCCCACCCCTCGCACGCGGCCATCGCCATCGACTGCCTGCGGGCGGGCGCGCACGTGCTGGCCGAGAAGCCCATGGCGGTGGAGCCAGCCGAGGGCGACGCGATGGTGGCCGCCGCCCGCGCGGCGGGCAAGATCCTGGCGGTCAACTTCCAGCAGCGCTTCCGGCCCCAGATCGAGTTCATGAAGCGATTCATCGAGGGCGGCGAGCTGGGCGAGCTGGTGCGCGTGCTGATGGTCGCACCGTGGTTCCGCACGGCCACCTACTACCGCTCGGCGGGCTGGCGCGGCACCTGGAAGGGCGAGGGCGGCGGCGTGCTGCTGAACCAAGCCCCCCACAACCTCGACCTGCTGTGCCACCTGGCGGGCATGCCTACCAAGGTCTGGGGCATCGCCAGCACCCGCGCCCACGCCATCGAGTGCGAGGACACCGCCCAGGCTATGCTGGAATTTGCCAACGGCGCGCCCGGCTACCTCTACGGCAGCACGGTGGAGACCGGCAAAGAGATCCTGCAGATCTTCGGCGACAAGGCCAGCCTAGAGCTGAGCGGCGACGGCGTGAGCGTGACGCGCTACGAGCAGCCGCAGAGCGTGTTCCGCGCCAGCTCGCCCGAGCTGTGGGCCGCGCCTCAGGCCACCACCGAGCACTTCAGCCTCAGCCCAGGGCAGGGCGCGCAGGCCATCCCGGCGGGCGGCCATGGCGACCATGTGGCTGTGCACCACGACCTGCGCCGCGCCATCCTCACCGGCAGCGCGCCGCGCGCCGATGGCCAGCAGGCCATGATGTCGCTGGAGCTGGCCAACGCCATCATCCTCTCTAGCCACACCGAGCGCGCCATCCGCCTGCCGGTCGACCGCGACGAGTACCACCAGCTGCTCACGCAGCTTCGCAGCGCCTAGCGAACCGCATAGAAAGGAAGGGCACCATGGCAGATCATCGGTTCACCATCAGCGCCTTTGGCGATGAGATCGACGCCGACCTAGAGACCCAGCTGCGCGTGCTGGCCTCGGAGGACATCCGGGCCATCGAGCTGCGCAGCGCCTGGGGCATCAACGTGCTGGACCTGACCGCCGACCAGCTGCGGGAGTCGCGCGCGCTGCTCGACCGCCACGGCTTCGCGGTCTCGGCGGTGGGCAGCCCGATCGGCAAGTCGCCGATCGCGCAGGATGCGGCCTTCGAGCTGGGGCGGCTGGAGCAGGCCATCCGCGCCTGCGACGCGCTAGGCACGCGCAACATCCGCGTGTTCTCGTACTATGTGGATGAGGCCGACCCCGCCGCCAGCCGCGACGAGGTGGTGGCGCGCATGGGCGCGCTGGCCGCCCGCGCCGCCGCCGAGGGCGTGACGCTGTTCCACGAGAACGAGAAGGGCATCTTCGGCGACATCCCCGCGCGCTGCCGCGACATCCTGGCCAGCGTGGGGTCGCCCGCGCTGCGGATGGCCTTCGACCCGGCCAACTTCGTGCAGTGCGGCGTGCGCCCCATGACCGAGGGCTGGGACGCGCTGGCCGAGTTCACCACCCACATCCACATCAAAGATGCCAAGCTCGACACGGGCTACGTGACCCCGGCGGGCGAGGGCGACGGCGAGCTGCCCCAGCTGCTGGCCACCCTGCGCGAGCGCGGCTACCAGGGCTACCTGACGCTGGAGCCGCACCTGCAGTTCGCTGGCCCCTCCGGCGGCTTCAGCGGCGAGGAGGGCATGCGCGTGGCGGCGCGGGCGCTGCGCGGGCTGCTGGCACGTTAAACGTTCACCACGAAGACGCGAAGGCGTGAAGGGGAACCGTTTTACCACCAAGACTCCAAGGCTCCAAGATTTGGAGAGACAGGGCATTGGTGTGTTCAGCGGGCGGTGGGCGGGCATTATGTCCGGCCAACAGCGAACCCAATGATCGCAGCGCCAATCAACGATGTAGGGGCGGATCTTGTGTCCGCCCACATCGCCCGCATCGCATGCTGCGATGTGGGCGATGTGCCAACAACGAGCGCAAGCCTTCATCCAACGTGCGCAAGCCTTCATCCAACGTGCGCAAGCCTTCATCCAACGTGCGCAAGCCTTCATCCAACGTGCGCAAGCCTTCATCCAACGTGCGCAAGCCTTCATCCAACGTGCACAAGCCTTCATCCAACGTGCACAAGCCTTCATCCAACGTGCACAAGCCTTCATCCAACGCCCGCACGTCTTCATCCAACACTTTATAACGAGCAATCGAGGGTAGGCGCGATATCTCGCCTGCCGAATAGAACCGAGGCACACCTATGAGATACGCCATCTTCACCGTGAGCCTGCCGGACTACACGCCCGAGCAGGGGGCCACCGCCCTAGCCGAGGCCGGGTACGACGGCATCGAGTGGCGCGTGATCGACCAGGCCCCGGCGGAGCAGCCGGGCTTCTGGGCGGGCAACCGCTGCACCTGGCCGCTGGCCACGCTGGTGGAGGATGCGCCGCGCATCCGCCAGATCGCCGAGGGCGCGGGGCTGGCCATGCCCAGCCTGGGCACCTACGCCTCGTGCGCCCAGCCCGAGGCGGTGGACCTGGCCATGCGCGGCGCGGCGGCGCTGGGGGTCGGGCAGCTGCGCATCAACGTGCCCGCCTTCGACCCGAAGGAGAGCTACGTCAAACAGCGCGACCGCGCCCAGGCCCAGTACCGCGAGGTGGCCGCCATGGCGCGGCGCTACGGGCTGCGCGCCCTGATCGAGATCCACATGGGCAACCTGGTGCCCAGCGCCAGCGCCGCCGCCCTGTTCCTGGCCCCCTTCGACCCGCGAGAGGTCGGCGTCATCCACGACGCGGGCAACATGGTCTACGAGGGCTACGAGCACTACCGGCTGGGGCTGGAGCAGCTGGGGCCGCACCTGGCCCACGTCCACCTGAAGAATGCGGCGTGGCGGCAGGTGGGTCGGCGCGCCGACGGCAGCGCCGAGTGGCAGCCGGGCTGGGCGGGCATCACCAGCGGCGCGGTGGATTTCGCGGCGCTGCTGCGGGCGCTGCGGCAGGTGGGCTACGACGGCTGGCTCTCGTTCGAGGACTTCTCGACCGAGCAGCCGCTGGCCGAGCGCGTGCGCGGCAACCTGGCCTACATCCGCGCCCTGGCCGAGCGCGTGGCGGCAGAGGGGTAGCGATTCTTCACCGCGAAGACGCGAAGACACGAAGGCCGGAGAGAGAACAATAGACCACCAAGGCTCCAAGGTGGGGAACGTTCACCACAAAGGCGCGAGGACGCGAAGGGGGAGCAGAGGAAAAAAGAATGATTCGCGCCCTACCACAAAAGGTGTTCGAATGCCGCACTTTCTAGGGTAGAGCGCATAGGCTCAAGGGATAGGTAGAGCCTAGCGCTCCGCCACAAACCGCTGCGCGGTGTCTCTATCGAACGCGCGGCCCGCGCTGGCGGGGAACTGGAGCAGCCGCTGCTCCTCCTCGCCCAGCGGGCGGCCCACCCACACATGGGCGCTGCGCGCGCCCGCGCTCTGGGCCAGATCGATGTACGACAGCAGATCCAGATCCGTCAGGTCATCCAGCGCGGCGCGCAGCGGGTGGATGATGATATGCGGCTTCAGCAGCTGCAGCCTGGGCCGCTGGAGGTGCGCGATACAGTAGCGCAGCAAAGCAGCAGCGGCGGGGGTATTGCTCACCGGCATGCGCGGGTGGGCGAAGGGCGTGCATATGCGCAGCGATGGGCTGAGCGCCACAGCCTGCGCCGCAGACTCGCCCACGGCCACCACGGTGTTCTCGGCGCTCAGGGCCAGCGCAGCCCGCTCGGTGTGCACCTGCCCGCTGTGCGACGCGCGCACCGAGATAGTATCGGCGTCGAACCACACGTAGAGGATATTTCGTTTAAAAAGGATCATCGCAGCCCCCAGCAAGCGAGCACCGCCGCTATTCTACCACCCGCCGCGCCCCACAAAAAAGGGGCGAGAGGCTCGAACCTCCCGCCCAAGAATAATCGCCAGACTACCTCAGGCCGCCGCGCCCCAGCGCCATGGCAATACCGCTCTGCAGCGAGCTGTGGGTGACAATCCCGCCCAGGTTCACGCCGAGGCCGATCAGAGTCTGGGCCACCTCGGGGCGGATGCCGGTGAGCAACACCTGCGCGCCCAGCAGCTTCACCGCCTGCGCCGCGCTGATAAACACGTTGGCCACCTGGGTATCCACCACGCTCACGCCGGTGATGTCCAGGATGGCGGTGCGTGCGCGGGTCTCAGAGATGCCGTGCAGCAGCGTGTCCATCACCTGCTGGGCGCGCTTGCTGTCCACCGTGCCGATCAGCGGCATCACCACCACGTGCTCGCTCAGCGGGATGAGCGGGGTCGACAGCTCGGCCAGCGCCGCCGCCTGGGCGCGGATGATCTCCTCCTGCACGGTGGCCTGGCGCAGCGCCTCCTCGGCATACTTGCGCTCGGTGATGTCCTCGAACGAGATGCACACGCGCTGCCCGGCCAGCGCAAACACCCGCAGCGAGAAGAACGACGCGCCATAGGGCACATCGCCCAGGTCGCACATGCCGCCGTTGATCGCGATGTCGGCGTAGGTGGCCAGCAGGCTGGGGGTGGCCAGCGCGGGGAACATGTCGGCGATGCGCTCGCCCAGGCGGGCCGGGGCATCCACGCCAGTGTACATGCGCGCGGCGGCGTTGGCGGCGATCAGGCGCAGCGAGGCCGGGCTGGCCGGCTCATCCAGCTGGCACACCAGCATGGCCACCAGCATATTCGAGACCGTCTGCTCGTAGATCTGCGCGGCGTCCTCGGCCAGCTTGCGCTGGGTCACATCGCGGCACAGCACCACGCCGCCGCGCGGCACGCCCTTCTCCAGCAGCGGTCGCCCGCTCATGGCCAGCCAGCGGCCCTGGGGGGCCAGCTGGTTGCGCAGGATCAGCTCCACATTGTCGGTCGGCTCGCCGCGGATGGCGCGGGCCAGCGGCATGGCATCGGGGGGGCATGGGGTTAGGCCATCGGGCAGCAGCAGGCCCGCATCCTCGGATGTGCGGGCCACGAACAGGCCGCCCTGATCGCCAAACATGGCCGCCGCCGCCGGGTTGATCAGCAGGATGTGGCCCTCGTCGTCGGCCACCACGGCGGCGTCGCTCATACTGTCGAGGATGAGCTGCAGCAGGCTGGCGTGGCGCTGGGTGGCCTCCTCGGCCAGGTGCTGCACGGTGATGTCCTCGGCGTTGGCGTAGATCGCCTGCACGGCGGGGTCGAACGAGGCGTGCCAGCGCAGCATCTTGTAGCTGCCGTTGGCGCAGCGGCAGCGGTTCACCAGCTGCACCTGGGGCAGCTCGCCTTCTAGCAGCTGCTGGAAGCCCGCCATGGCGGGCGCGAGATCGTCGGGGTGCAGCAGGTCGGCCAGCGACATGGCGCGGATGGCATCCAGCGGGTAGCCGAGCGTGTCCTGCCAGCGCGGGTTCAGGTGCTTGAACACGCCCTCGGTGTTCACCACGCACAGCAGCGCCAGCGAGTGGGTGAAGAAGGGCGCGAAATAGTCGCCTATGGCCTTCAGATCGGCGAGCTGCTGCTCAAGGTCGATAATATGCGAACGCAGCGCCTCGCCATATGCCGAGTCAAAAGGGATGCGCTGATCTTCTTGATCGTCACCACGCGGTGCCTCAGGATCTTCGCTACGCAGTGTCATGGTCGTTCCCGTCGCCGTAGGGCGCTTGCATATGCTCTTGGAATACGACCATTGTAGCGATACGACGCCCCCTACTACCACCGTGCAACGTTGAAACAACATGACAATTTCAACACAGCCTGCGGCGCGCTACTACCGCCGGGCATAGTCTCGCTGGCTCAGGGGTAGTCGGCCAGCACCCACTGGTCGCGCCCGCGCTGCTTGGCGGCGTAGAGCGCCGCGTCGGCGCTGGCCAGCACGGCGGTGGTGGTGTCGCCGTGCTGGGGGTAGAGCGCGATGCCCACCGAGGCCGTGATGCTGCGGATGGGCAGCTCGCCGCACTCGGCCACCTGGGCGATGGCGGTGCGCAGCTGCTCGGCGCGGGCGGCCAGCACCGGCGCGCTCACGTCGGGCAGGATGACCACAAACTCCTCGCCGCCGTAGCGGCAGACCACGTCGCTCCGGCGGCTCGAATCCTTGAGGGCGCGGGCCACCAGCCGCAGCGCGTCATCGCCGACCAGATGCCCGTAGGTATCATTGATGCGCTTGAAGTAGTCGATGTCGATCAGCAGCACGCCCACCGAGCTATGCTGCTGCGCGGCGTGGCCGATCTCGCTAGAGAAGAACAGCTCCATCGAGCGCCGGTTGCACAGGCCGGTCAGCGGATCGTGCATCGCCTGCTCGCGCAGCGAGGTGCGCATGGCCAGGTTGGCCACGGCGAAGGCCGCCTGATCGGCCAGGGCCTGCACCAGCCAGGCGGTGGCCTGCTCCAGCGGGTCGTCGGGGGCGGCGGGCGTGGCCTCGGGCAGGTGCAGCACCAGCGCGCCCCACACGTCGGCCTGCGAGCGCAGCGGCACGCGCAGCCAGCCCTTGGGCTGCGGCGGGGCCAGCGCCGTCGGCGCGCTGGTGTAGGCCAGCGCGCCGCGCAGCCCGCCCGGCGCGGCGTGCATGCCCCAGGCCACCAGCAGCTGCGGCTCGGCCCCTGGCGTGTCGGCCACATAGATCGCGCCCGCATCCACTGGCAGCAGGTCGCAGGCCATGCGCCGCGTGATCGCGCCGATCTCCTCCAGCGTCTGAGCCGCCTGGAACAGCTCGCTCAGCTCGTTCATCGAGCGCATCTGCTCGGTGCGCAGCTCCAGGGCGCGCACGGTGGCGGCCAGCTGCGCGTTCTCCTGCTGGAGCTTCGCCTCGGCCTGCCGCCAGTGGCTCAGGCTCAGGCCCAGGGTGGCGGCGCGGGGAACTAGGCGCGAGGAGAACAGGATGTAGGCCATCGGCGGCAGGAGCATCATGGTATCCCAGAGCAGGCGCGCGGCGGCTGAACCATCATCCGATAGACAGAGCATCATACCCGACAGCGCATCGGCCAGCTGCCGAAAGGCATAGGCGACAATCAGGGTGCCTGCGATCATACACTGCCAGTATGTCTGGTGCGCCCGATCGCGCCACACGGCGGCGATCAGGCCCATCCCCAACGCACCGGTCAAGATCGCCGTCAGGCAATCCATTGTGGTGAGAATAGCCTCCATGAATTGGTGCTCCTCGCGCACAGCAGTTGCGACAGTATTGTATCTAGGATTGTAGGTAGTAGCGCCAGAAAGATACGTGCGAAAACGATGCAGGAGGCGTACAGAATGGCAACAAGTGGATATAATCGGGGGCGTCTGTTAGGTAAACCTGTTCAGGAGCAGGGCGGCGCGTGGTGCTAGACCGACCGGCCCAGCGTAGTCAGTGGCGGTAGTTCTGGCATGGTGGGTGGATGCCCTGCGTGGGCGGCACCTGGGGCATGCTCCTGTGAACCCCACGAGGGGGCTTCGCCCTCACATGGTGTCGCTTTTGGGGATATTTCCGCGTTATTTGGGGTCATCCCGACCGTAGGCAATGCTTGCAGCATTGCCTACGGTCGGGATGACCCGGCTGCGGCTTCGATACGGATGGTGGTTCTTCATCGGTGGTGCATGCCCTGTGCGCTCCGCGCCCTAGAAACCCCGCCGGGGGCGTAGCCCCTCAATAGGTGTCACTTTATCGGGTGTTCCGAGGCCGTTTTAGCGAAACGGCCGTTTGGCTTGGGTGGGCGTTCGTGGAATAGTGGGTATTCTTGGATGGTGGTGGATGCCCTGTGCGGGCGGCACCACGGGCTCCGCGCCCTTGGAACCCCACCACGGGCTCCGCGCCCTTGGAACCCCAATTTGTAGTATTCCTCTGCCGAAATCAAGCAGCTCATGTTCGTGCATAGGGCCAGCAAAACATCACCGGCACCTTCGCCGCATGGGAAAGGAGGGCTGGTATGCCGCGATCATGGGTTAGCGCGAATGAGGTGTAGGGAGCGCTTTTAGAAGATGTGATCCTTTGTGTATGGTCTGGCACGCCAGCTTGTTCGCTTTGTCGCATTCAGAAGCCTCGCCTACAAAAGTGACACCATGTGAGGGGCATCGCCCTCACATGGTGTCATTTTCTCGCATAGGGCATTCGGATGCGGCAAATGACAAAAGATGGAGTACCAAGCCATGCACGGCACGCCAGATTGGGAAACCTTACCCACCCGGCCCATGCGGCGAAGGTGCCGCTCACGCAAACTGGCCATATGCACGAACACCAGCCGCCAGGAAAACAGCATAGGAACGACTCAAATTGGAGGTTTCGAAGGGGGTGACACCCCCTCGCGGGATTCCTAGGGGCTGGCCCCTAGGCGCTGCCCGCGCAGGGCATCCACCCACTGAACACATACGGCTGCCATCGCTTATAGAAAAAAGCCCAGCGCCGATGGAAAAAGAGACACCATGTGGGGTTGTAATCCTCACATGGTGTCTCTTTATTCAGGTGTTCCAAGGCATGTTCGATGAAGTGGCCCGCTACCGTTAATTCGGTCAGGGTGCACCTTCGTCGCTAGCAGTTATTTTTGGCTGGTGGTGCATGCCCTGTGCGGGCGGCACCACGGGCTCCGCGCCCTTGGATCCCCGCGAGGGTCAATACCCCCCGGCACCCCAATTTGGAGCACTCCTATACTGAAATCAGGCATCTGATGTTAGCGCATAGGGCCATCAAAACATCGGCAGCACCTTCGCCGCATGGGATGGGGGGGATAGTGACTCTTGATCCCCATTCCCATTCCCCTACACCCTTCGCGTCCTCGCGTCCTCATAGTTCTTCGCCCACTTTTGTTCCTTAGGCCCTTGGTGGTACACGGCTCTCGGATCTAATCTCGCGCCGTCGTGCCTTGGTGGTAAAAAATGCAGCCCTGTGCTTGACACAGCCCTAGGTGGCCGCTACTATACACACAGTTGTTCGACATGATAAAGGAAACACCCATGAGCTCAGCGTTGCTGCACGGCCTGAACCCCGCCCAGCGCACCGCGGTGGAGGCGACCGATGGGCCAGTGCTGGTGCTCGCAGGGCCGGGCAGCGGCAAGACTCGCGTCCTCACCCACCGCATCGCCTACCTGATCGAAGCGTGCGGCATCGACCCGCTCAACCTCCTCTCCGTCACCTTCACCAACAAGGCCGCCCGCGAGATGCGCGAGCGGCTCGACGCGCTGCTGGGCGGTGGCCGCGCCGCCGACCTGACGGTGGGCACCTTCCACAGCATCTGCGTGCGCTTCCTGCGCCGCGACATCGGCCACCTGGGCCGCGCGCGCGACTTCGCGATCTACGACAGCGACGACCAGCAGCGCCTGATGAAGCAGGTGCTGCGCGAGCTGAATATCGACGAGAAAAAGTTCTCGCCGCGCGCCATCCTCTCGGCCATCTCGGGCGCGAAGAACGAGTATATCGACGAGCAGGCCTTCGCGGCCAGCGCCCGCAGCTACAACGAGCAGATCGCGGCGCGCTGCTTCACCCAGTACCAGCGCAAGCTGCTGGAGGCCAACGCCTTCGACTTCGACGACCTGCTGGTGCAGACCGTTCGCCTGTTCGAGGAGCACCCCGACGTGCTGGCCAAGTACCACCAGCGCTACAGCCACATCCTGGCCGACGAGTACCAGGACACCAACAAGGTGCAGTACATGCTGCTCAAGCAGCTCTCGGCGCTGCGCCACAACCTGTTCGTGGTGGGCGACGAGGACCAGAGCATCTACGCCTTCCGCGGGGCCGACATCCGTAACATCCAGTCGTTTGAGGACGACTACCCCAGCGCCCAGGTGGTGCTGCTGGAGCAGAACTACCGCAGCACCCAGGCCATTCTGGATGTGGCCCAGGCCGTGATCAACCGCAGCCCCAAGCGCCTGCGCGACAAGCACCTGTGGACCCAGAACGGCGAGGGCACGGTGGTCTCCATCCAAGAGGGCTACGACCAGGATGAGGAGGCCCAGCTGGTGGGCAGCGAGGCCGCACGCCTGGTGGCCAGCGGCACCTACGCGCCCGGCAGCATGGCGGTGCTCTACCGCACCAACGCCCAGTCGCGCGCGGTCGAGGAGGCACTGATCGCCCAGGGGCTGCGCTATGTGATCGTGGGCGGCACGCGGTTCTACGAGCGCAAGGAGGTGAAGGACGCACTGGCCTACCTGCGCGTGTCCTACAACCCCTTCGACAGCGTGAGCCTGGCCCGCATCATCAACTGGCCCGCGCGCGGCATCGGCCAGCGCTCCGAGGACGACCTGGTGCGCTGGGCGGCCCAGCTGGGCGTGCCGCTCTACGAGGCGCTGCGCTATCTGGCCGAGCTGGAGCAGCCCGGCCACATGCCCGACCCGAGCGTGGCCCCTGCGCCCTTCGCCGCCCGCATCAAGGGCCTGCTGCTCGACTTCCTGGGCCTGATCGAGGAGCTGATCGCCGCCCGCCACCAGCAGAGCCTGCCCGACATGCTGGCCTTCATGCTGCAGCGCGTGGGCTTCGAGCAGGCGCTGCTGCGCGAGTATGGCGAGGAGGAGGGCGCAGACCGCTGGAACAACGTGCTTGAGCTGCAGAGCGTGGCCAAGAACTACGAGAACATGCCGATCGAGGCCCAGCTGGCCACCTTCCTAGAGGAGGTCGCGCTGGTCTCCGATATCGACGACGTGAAGGAGGACCGCGACGCGATCACCTGCATCACGCTGCACCAGGCCAAGGGCCTGGAGTTCCCCGTGGTGTTCCTGATAGGCCTGGAAGAGGGGCTGCTGCCCCACTCGCGCTCGCTGGATGACCGCAGCGCGCTCGAGGAGGAGCGCCGCCTGTTCTACGTGGGCGCGACGCGGGCCAAGCAGCATCTCTACCTCTACTACGCCTTCAAGCGCACCACCTACGGGCGCACCAACATCGCCCAGCCCTCGCGCTTTTTGGCCGACATCCCCAAGGACAAGGTGCGCCAGCTGCCCAAGCGCAGCTTCGCCGAGGCCCAGCAGTCGTCCATGTTCACCCAGCGCAGCGGCCTGGGCGCGGGCAGCACCGCGCGGGCGGCGCGCACCCGCCTGACGGCGGCCAGCCAGCAGCGCCAGCCCCCGCCCAAGCCGCAGGGGCCGACCGTGGCGGCGTTCTTCGCCGGGCAGAAGGTGCGCCACGCCACCTTTGGCGATGGCGTGGTGGTTAGCTCGAAGCTGGTGGAGGGCGATGAGGAGGTGACGGTGGCCTTCGACGGCAAGGGCGTGAAGCGGCTGCTGGCCAGCTTCGCCCGCCTAGAATCGATGGGGTAGCGGCGGTGTAGCTCTCGTATGCGGTTTCCATACTAGCCCAACGATCCGCACAAGGAGGCCAGGGACGATGACCGCCATCGCAAAGGTCGCGCTGATCACAGGAGCGAACAGGGGCATCGGCTTCGAGATCGCCCGCCAGCTGGCCATCGACACCCTGCGCCGCACCTACGAGACCAATGGGTTTGACCTGGCAGCCGTGACACAGGCCATGCTGCCGCTGCTGCGCCGCGCCCCGGCGGCGTAGCTCGTCAACATGTCCGCAGGCGCTGGCTCGCTGACGCTGACCAGCCAGCCCGACTGGCGGCCCGAGTGGAACACCCTGGCCTACAACTCATCCAAGTCGGCGGTGAACGCCATCACCGTCCACTTCGACACCGAGCTGCGCGGCACCAGCATCAAGGTCAATGCCGTGAACCCCGGCTATGTGCTCGCCGACATGTCGCCCGGCGGCGTCCGCACGGTCGAGCAGGGCGCGGCCATACCCGCGCGGCTCGCGACCCTAGCAGCCGATGGGCCATCCGGCGGCTTCTTTGACGAGCACGGCCAGCTGCCCTGGTAGCTGGCCGATCAGCACGCCGACGCGGCGCGTAGCAGCGAGGGCGGCTGATCGTTTGGCAAAAGCTCAGCGGTGGTGTCGTTATGGTAATCACCCCGCCAATATGCTGCTCGTAGCGCACAAAAAGCCGCCCGGCTGATCGTTTATGCTGTTTGGTAGCGAAAGACAGCATACGCCAAAAAATACTCCTCTACGCACAACCAAGGAGGAACACAATGCAGGACATCCCGATCATCCCGCTGGCCGCCATCGTCATCGTGGCAGTTGTGATCGCGTCGATCATGATCCGCCGCCGCTACAGCGCCGACGCCGGGGTGCACGAGCTGCCCCCAGCGCCCAGCGCCAACATGGCCGAGGTCGAGCAGGCGGTGCGGCCACTGTTGGCCCAGGGCAACAAGATCCAGGCGATCAAAGTGGCGCGCGAGGCCACCGGCTGGGGCCTCAAAGAGGCCAAGGACTATGTCGAGGGGCTAGAGCGCGGCAGGCCCGCCGCCATGGCCGTCGCGCCGCGCCCCACGGCAGCGCGCGGCGGCTTCGAGGCCGCCCAGGATGCGCTGGCCCAGGGCAACAAGATCCAGGCGATCAAGCATGTGCGCGACACCACCGGCTGGGGCCTCAAAGAGGCCAAGGACTATGTGGACGAGTGGGAGCGCAGCGGCCAGCGCCCCGCCGCGCCCGCCAGCGCAGCCCCGCCCACGCCGCCCGCCCCCGGCGACATCGAGCAGGCGGCGCGCGCGCTGATCGCCCAAGGCAACATTATCGGCGCGATCAAGGCGGTGCGCGAGGCCACCGGCTGGGGCCTCAAAGAGGCCAAGGACTATGTCGAAGGTCTTCGTTAGGAAAGGTGGGCGGAGTATCTACCTTCACCATTCGACCCAATCAAGGCTTATTAGTTAGGCGGAAATTTTGTGAAATTGACTGGCCTTTACAAAAAAGCTATACGCGTGACTAATATACAGCCCAACGATAATGTGCGCGCCGTTTAATAGTTAGGTTGTAATCTATCATCTCTCAGCTGCTTCGATAGAAAACCAACGACACATATTGATACGCTTCAGCCCAACGATAAGATAACAATATCTAGTTAGGTATCTAATCGACTATACCACTAGGAGCGATTGCCTTGCTGGCCTCACCCTCAGAAGATGCCACTGCTCTGGCAGGCCGTCGGGAAGCAGGGGCGTACCTCATCCAGCGTGCCAGGGCATGCACCTCCGTTATCCTCTTCAGCCGCTGCGTACGCGAGCACCAGACCACGAGGCCCACCCGCGCCGCGTCATGCGGGTAGGATTGCGATACGGGCGGCACAGGCAACGGGGCGGGCACAAGGCCTGCCCATACGGCGAAGGTGCCGCTCGTGTTTTGATGGCCATATACACCAACAGCAACCGCCAGCGAGTAGCATTGGAACGCCCTAAATTGGGGGGTCAAAGGGGCGATGCCCCTCACATGGTGTCACTTTCTCTGGCGGAGCATTCGGATGCGGCACATGACGAGAGAACGCGTGCCAGGCCATGCACCGCATGGAAGATTCTCGATCTCACCCACCCGGCCCATGCGGCGAAGGTGCCACTCAGGCCAACTGGCCATATGCACGAACACCAGATGCCCGATTCCGGCATAGGAATGCTCCAAATTGGGGGTTTCGAAGGGGGCAACGCCCCCTCGCGGGGTTCCTAGGGGCTGGCCCCGAGGCGCTGCCCGCGCAGGGCACACACCCACCAAACACCTACCACCGCCATCGCTGAAGGAAAAAACGCCCAGTGCCGACGGGAAAAGTGACACCATGTGAGGGCGATGCCCCCTCGCAGGGTTCCTAGGGGCAGGCCTTATCGCCGGAGGGGCAGTCATACAACCCGCCCCCGAGCCGATGCCCGCAATATGGTTTATGGAATCACGAAGGAGAATAGCTATGCGTATTGAAGACCTACAGCCCAACGATAACGTAGCTATCGAGCAGGCCGCCGCCGCGCTGTTCGATGGCTTCCGCGAGCACTGGCCCACCGCGTGGCCCACCCTGGCCGAGGCCCGCGCCGAGGTGCTTGAGGCGCTCGAACCCGAGAAGATCTGCCGCGCCGCCTTCGGCGACGACGGCGGGCTGCTCGGCTGGGTCGGCGGCTACCACTCCTACGCCGCCGTGTGGGAGCTGCACCCGCTGGTGGTGCACCCCAGCGCCCAGGAGCGCGGCGTGGGGCGCGCGCTGCTGGCCGACTTCGAGACGCAGGTGCGGCAGCGCGGCGGCCTAACTATTTTGCTCGGCAGCGACGACGACGACAACATGACCTCGCTCAGCGGCAGCGATCTGTACGCCGACCTCTGGGGCCAGATCGGGCGCATCAGAAACCTGCGCCGCCACCCCTACGAGTTCTACCAGAAGTGCGGCTTCACGATCATCGGCGTGGTGCCCGATGCCAATGGCCCAGGCAAGCCCGACATCCTGCTGGCCAAGCGCGTGGCGGGCAGCCAACCCTAGCCGAAAAAGAGCTAGCTCCCTGCCGATCATCGCACCCGGCCGACGTTCCTGCACCGCATCGATCGCGCCGAGTCGTAGCGCCGCACGCACAAAAAACAGGGCGTGATGCAGATCACGCCCTGCCTGCCACATTCGTTATCGTTGGGCCGATCATTGCTTCAGCGCAAAGGCGATGCCAGCCTGCAGCGTGCCCCATGTGACGATCGTGCGCAGCTCCACGCCCAGCTGAACCAGGGTCTGCGCCACCTCGGGGCGGATGCCCGTGAGCACCACCCGCGCGCCCAGGAGCTGGACGGCCTGCGCGGCGCGGATCAGGCCATTCGCGACGCCCGTATCCACCACCGGCACGCCCGTGATGTCGACAATGGCGACTTTGGTGTGATTCGCAGCAACCCCTTCCAGCAGGGCATCCATCACGGCCTGCGCGCGCGCCGAGTCGATCGAGCCAACCAGCGGCATCACCACAATCGTATCGCTGATCGCCAGCAGCGGCGTCGACAGCTCCTCCAGCGCGGCCTGCTGCGCGCGGATCACCTCTTCCTGCAGAATGTTATTGCGCAGCGCCTGCTCGGCGTGCTTGTGCTCGGTGATATCCTCGTACATCACGCACACCTGGTTCCCCGAGATCGGCAGAGCGTAGATGGCGTAGGTGCCATCGCTCAGCTCATCCGAGTCATAGGCGTGCTCGCCCAGGCGGCTGGCCTGCTGGGTGTGGATGACCTCGGCATAGCGCTGCAGAAGCGCCCGATCTTCGCCGGTGACGAAGATGCTGCGGGCCGATCGGCCTACCTGCGACTGCAGATCGATGCCGGTGAAGCGGCTCGCGCTGGCGTTGGCCATGATCAGGCGGGATGACGAGGCGGCAGCATCCTCATCCATCTCAAGCACCATCACGCCGATCGGGAAATTCTTAACAACCGTCTCGTAGATATGGATGCGCGACTCGACCTCGCGGCGCGAGGTGATGTCTTCGGAGATGCCGAGCGTGTGCGTGATCTGGCCCTGTGGGTCGCGGAGGGCGAATTTCGCCGTGTGGAACAGGTGGACATCGCCATCGTGATGTTTCACCGGCTCCTCGATGATCAGCGTCTCACCAGTCGTAAATACATAGGTGTCGTCTTTGATATACTGCTGCGTGTGGTCCGGCTCGGCGAACGGCGCGTCGATCAGGCCCTGCATCTGCTGCTGATCCATGCCGTAGAACTCGCGGAAGGCGCGATTGGCATAGACGATGTGTGAGTGCGGACCTTTACACAGCACAAGATTCGGCACGTGGTCGAGAATGTCGGTGATAAGTGCGTATTCTTGCTGCAGCGCCGCGAGCTGCTGCTCAAGCTCGGCGACGCGCTGAGCGAGGGACGTGGTGGATGAAGGATTCTGGTCAACAGTCACGGTTGTATCCTTTGCCCATGCATGCTTCAGGTACATCTGCTCTCATCTATACCTATCATCAGTATAATAAAGATACGTTCAAATTGGTAGCGAAAAGAGAAGAAATCGACACAAAAGCATGCTCGTGCGTGATAAATACTATCATCGCCATGAAGTCTCATCACAACGTGCGATGTTGCCAGGTCGGGGCGGCGCGTATATTCCATCAGCAATCTCTGTTCAGCGTCGTAGCGACGGCCCTGGTGACCGCTCGCACCGCGCTCATCGCCCACATGGCCCGCATCGCGCTTCCACCCGATGCCCACGATGCGCGACCATGGGTGTAGGGGCGGATCTGGTGTCCGCCCGCACTGCCATCACCGCAGGCATCGCCCCCATCGAGGCCCCGCGCGATGGGGGCGATGCCTGCGGTGAATCACAATAGGCACATCGTGGCCCATGGCTCTGCACCGAGCTACCAACCGCCGTGCCCACGCCCACCGTGTATGTCTCGGATCGTTCGCGGTAGCTGATTGCCCCGCCCCACGCGCCGCCTAACCCCGCGTTGACACCACGCCGCACCTCGGCTATACTTGCCCCGCCTGAATAGATCGCCCAACGAAATAGCCCACGGCACCCACGCCGGTGCGGCCCGCCGCCGACCCTGGTGCCGCCCAAGGAGAACGCCCATGCCTGACGTACCACCCACCCGCCGCTGGCCCCTGCTGGCCAGCCGCTGCATGCTGCTCTGCCTGCTGCCCCTGGCGAACCTACGCGCCTGCGGCCCGCAGGACAATACCCCCCCCACGCGCGGGCCGATAACGACGAGACAATGGATAGAACCAACCATGATGAACTTTGTGCTCTCATCCAGCACCAACTGTGCCGATGTGGGTCAAGTCATCACCTTCACGGTACGCCTAGAAAATAACTATCGTGAGCCAGTCACCTTTGATGGCAACCCACCAGTTGATATGGTTATCTCGCCAGTTCAAGACAATCCCGACGCCCCCATTGGATTAGTGCGCTGGTCGGAAAGCCCCACCTATCCGGCGCAGATGATCACCCAGATCGGACCAGGAGAGAGCCACTCCTACCAATGGCAGTGGCGTGCCGATGAAGCATATGAGAATGATCACTGGTCGAGTGATGGCATAGCTGTACATATAGAAACTAATGCCCAATTTGCAAATAGACCCCTTATGGTTGAGGAGTTGCTTTATGTTGGCATACAAAGATTGTATGCAACCCGTCGCGGCCCATGGCTCTGCACCGAACTACCAACCGCCGTGCCCACGCCCACCGTATATGTCTTGGATCGTTCGCAGTAGCGGATTGCCCCACCCCACGCGCCGCCTGACCGCGCGTTGACACCACGCCGCACCTCGGCTATACTTGCCCCGCCTGAATAGATCACCCAACGAAATAGCCCACGGCACCCCGCCGGTGCGGCCCGCCGCCCCTGGTGCCGCCCAAGGAGAACGCCCATGCCTGATGCACCACCCACCCGCCACTGGCCCCTGCTGGCCAGCCGCTGCATGCTGCTCTGCCTGCTGCCCCTGGCGAACCTACGCGCCTGCGGCCCGCAGGACAATACCCCCCCGACGCGCGGGCCGATAACAACAAGACAACGGATTAACCCTAGCATGATGAATTTTGTGCTCTCATCCACTACCAACTGTGCCGATATCGGACAGGTCATCACCTTCACGGTACGCCTAGAAAATAACTATCGTGAGCCAATCAATCTTGATAGCAACCCACCAGTTGATATTGTCATCACTCCTGCGACGGATGATCCCACACAACCAATCGCACCAATACGCTGGTCAGAGAGCCCTACTTATCCGGCGCAGATGATTACCAAGATCGAACCAGGAGAAAGCCATTCCTACCAATGGCAGTGGCATGCCGATGCCGCATATGGTCAATATGGTTCAATTAATAATGGGATTATTGCGCGTATTGCGACAAATGCGCAATTTGCAGGACGTCCGCTCATGGTTGATGAGTCGCTTTATGTAGGTGTCAAGTCAGGAGGGTTATTACCAGGCCCTTCATGGCTTTGTTCAGAGATGCCAACTGCCGTGCCCACGCCAACCATCTCAATCTCGGATCTTTCCAGATAACTACTGATCAATAGAGGGCTATGATGCAAAAGGCTTTATTCAACATTATCCTGATGCTCACGCTGGTTTTATCCATGGTAGTGCCGTTCAACACATCGGTTGCAACAGCGGCACATGCAGATCAGCCGCGTCGAGCTACTTCTGATCTCCCCCATTGTACTGACGATGACCCCGCGCTCAAAGCAGACTACAAAGTCACAGACATATTTAACCATTGTTGCTAGTTTTTAGATGACAAATTCCGTAAGAGAGCGCGATTTCGATGTGAGTTCAAGTAAACAATTGATAAGTGCAGTCACATATCCAAGCCGCGCATCAATATATCTTGACTTGCGATGATATATCTTCTTGATGGTAAAGCTGAGACAGGCCCAACTAAAGTTTGTTTCGATCATGAATCGTTCGTTCCACGTCCCCTTTGCCCAAAACAGCATGTTTTCATGTACAGCAGCATGCTGACGAAATCCACCATCACAGAGGGTAATGGTTTGGCCGTTGTAGGCCAACGCCATATCGCGAAACTCACGGTCGCTCACGTTTGCCGTATCCCATTGCCATGTCACCACTTTCCCCGCATTGTTGATCAGCCAACCCAGTTTGACACCAATCATCCAACGACCATTTGATAGACCCTTTTTCCCAACCTGCTGCGCGCTGCGGCCTTCCCGCCGTGGGTGGCAGCGTTCGATGCCATAGGTATCGGCAACCGTAAAAAACGTCGCTTCCGCTAAAAATGCATCGGTATATTGGGCACAACGTTTGAATACGCGCAGCAAGCGTGACAGACTTGGGAGATTGGGAAACAAGAAGCGATAGTTGTGATTCAACCAACGATAGAAGCGCCGATAGAGACCGCCACGTAAGCTAAATACCAGTGCAATGGTCACAATCTCGCTATCATGCAACTTGGCATCTGAGCGTTTTTCGACAGGACCAATGGTATCGTCTACCATACAGAACAGACGGATGATAATCTCTTCCGTTAACATGTGGTTGCTCCTTCGGTATGTGGTTGGTTTGGTCACCGCACATCATACCAGGAACAACGACATGTTTTTTTGCCTACCAACACGCTGACGATTCGAACAAATGTTCAAGCTAAAACTAGCAACAATGGTTATGATAGCACTGGCATGAATCTGCTTATGTCTATCGACGACGCCTATTTTCTTCTCAGTCCACCTGTAGACTTCACGGCGCTAGAAGATGGTGTCTATTTCATCAAGATCAAACATAGCAGCTCAACATGGGGTGATCCTAGTTTCCGATACCGGACCGAATTTATATCGTGGTTTTGGTGACCCAGCCAATGAACCTTGGAGTTAGTACCAAGGCACAGACCTAAAACTATGACAACACAGCGCTCAGGATGTTGTATCCTGAGCGCTGTGTTGACCATACATACCAGCGCAGAATGATCACCCCTGCGGGCGGCGCAGCATGCACCAGTGCGGCGCGCCGGTGCCGGGCAGGCGGCCCACCTCGGCCACCTGGTAGCCATACTTCTGGTAGAACGTGATGTTGCGCTCGCTGTGTGTCTCAAGGTAGCTGTGCTGCCCATGCCGATCGAGGAAGGCCATGGCCGGGCGCAGCAGCCTGCCCGAGAGGCCCTGGCCCTGGTGGTCGCGGGCGACGCCGATGGTGAACAGGTACCAGTGCGGGAAGGGCGCGTGCCGGGCGTGCATGCGCGCGGCGTAGCCCTCGTAGCGCAGCAGGCGGGCGTAGATGCCCAGGTCGACATCCAGCCCCAGCCGCACCCCCCCGGCGCGCAGGAACATCCACGCGCTCACATCCACATGCTCGGGCGGCAGCCAGGCGCACACACCCTGGGCGCGGTCGCCCGCCGCAAACACATGGCCGTGGCGCAACGCCACCCGCATGGTGAAGCGGTAGAAGGCGCGCACCCTCGCGAGGCTGGGGCGCTGGGCGTTGAGCAGGAGCTGGGTGGAAGGGTCAACCTGAAAGGCGGTAGTGAGGCTATCAACCGCTGCATCGAGCTGGTGCTCTGTCAGCCGCTGGAGGCCGGGTAGTTCCATGCGCATGGCGCTCTTTCCCCTTGTCTGTCGGGCAATGATGGGTGATCGTATCGCTGGTGGGTTGGCTGCGCCTAGTGTAGCCGACGATGATTCTGCCAGCAACTTTCGCGCGGTTCTGCGTTTTCGGCAGGCCGTGAAAGGGCGGGCTGTATGCCCTTCCACGGCGCGATACGATGCGCCCTGCGACGACCTCCGCGATATGGGCATCGCTATCACCCGCCCGCGATGTGCGCGATGCCCACAGCGCAATACGATGCGCCCCGCAACGTGCCCCGCGATGCGGGCACGAAGCCCGCCCCTACGGCAATGATGGCATCGCGGGCGCGGCAGGGTCGCAACCGTATGGGGCCGCAATTTCCCACATCTTTTCACCCCTTCGTGTCTTGGTGTCTTGGTGGTAAACGGTTCTCCCCTTCGCGCCTTCGTGTCTTCGTGGTGAATCGGTTCCCTTTCGCATCTTCGTGGTGAATCTGCCCCCTACGGCACGTTGGCCCGCAGCTCCTCCAGCCACATGGTCGCCTCGGAGTCCGAGGGCGCGCGCCAGTCGCCGCGCGGCGAGAGCGAGCCGCCCGAGCCGACCTTGGGGCCGTTGGGCATGGCCGAGCGCTTGAACTGGCTGATCTGGAAGAAGCGGAACAGGAACACATCCAGCCAGCGCTTGATCTGGGCCAGGTCGTACTGGCTGCGCTGGTCCTCGCGCAGTCCCTCGGGCCAGCTGCCGCGCGCGCTGTCGGCCCAGGCGTGCTGGCTGAGGAAGGCCACCTTGCTGGGCCGGAAGCCGTAGCGCGTGATGTAGTAGAGGTTGAAATCCTGCAGCTCGTAGGGGCCGATCTTGGCCTGGGTCGACTGGCTGGGCGCGTCCTTGGCGTCGCCGGGCACCAGCTCGGGCGAGATCTCGGTATCGAGGATGGACTGGAGGATGCGGCTGGCCGCGTCGTCGAACTGGCGCGTGGCGATCACCCAGCGGATGAGGAACTGGATGAGCGTCTTGGGCACCGAGGCGTTCACGTTGTAGTGCGACATCTGGTCGCCCACGCCATAGGTGCACCAGCCCAGGGCCAGCTCGCTCAGATCGCCGGTGCCCAGCACGAAGGCGTTGTGGTAGTTGGCCAGCCGGAACAGGTGCGAGGTGCGCTCGCCCGCCTGCACGTTCTCGAAGGTCACATCGTAGACCGGCTCGCCGCTGGCGAAGGGGTGGCGCAGGTCGCGCAGCATCTGGATGCACGAGGGCTTGATGTCGATCTCCTCGGCGGTGACGCCCAGCGCCGCCATCAGGCCCAGCGCGTTGCGGTAGGTGGTGTCGCTGGTGGCGAAGCCGGGCATGGTGTAGGCCAGAATGTTGGTGCGCGGCAGCCCCAGGCGGTCCATGGTCTTGGCGGCCACGATCAGCGCGTGGGTCGAATCCAGCCCGCCCGAGACGCCTATCACGATCTTCTGCATGCCGGTGGCGCTCAGGCGCTTCATCAGGCCGTGCACCTGGATGTTGTAGGCCTCGTAGCAGCGCTCGTCGCGCAGGGCCGGGTTGTTGGGCACGTAGGGGAAGCGCTCGACCGCGCGCTCCAGCGGCAGCTCGCCCTGCGGGATGGCGAAGCTGAAGCCCACGCGGCGGATGGCGCGCAGCTGCTCGCGGTAGTCGCCCACGGTGTCGTTGAAGCTGCCCAGCCGCATGCGATCCTGGGCCAGCCGCTCCAGGTCGATGTCGGCCACGATCATCTGCTCCTCGGCGGGGAAGCGCTCGGCCTCGGCCAGCAGCTCGTTGTTCTCGTAGATCAGGGCGTGGCCATCCCAGGCTAGGTCGGTGGTGGATTCGCCAGGCCCGGCGGCGGAGTAGAGGTAGGCCGCCACGCAGCGCCCCGACTGGGTGGCGCACAGGTCGCGGCGGTAGTCGGCCTTGCCTATGGTGATGTTGGAGGCCGAGAGGTTGGCCAGCACGGTGGCCCCGGCCAGCGCGGCGTAGGTGGATGGCGGGATGGGCGTCCACACGTCCTCGCAGATCTCGGCGTGGATGCTGAAGTCGGGGATGTTATCGGCGGCGAAGATCACATCGTTGCCAAACGGCACCTGCTGGCCCAGCAGCACCACCTCGCGGGCCAGCGCGTCGCGGCCCGAGGTGAACTGGCGCTTCTCGTAGAACTCGCGGTAGTTGGGCAGGTAGGTCTTGGGCACCACGCCCAGGATGTCGCCACGGTAGATCAGCACCGCGCAGTTGAACAGCTTGTGCTCGAAGCGCAGCGGCGCGCCCACGATCAGCACCGGCGTGAGATCGCGGCTGGCCTCGCGGATCTGGCCGAGCGCCGCAAGCGTGGCATCCAGCAGAGCATCTTGGTGGAACAGGTCGTCGTTGGTGTAGGCGGCGATGCCCAGCTCGGGGAAGAGCGCCACCGCCGCGCCGCGCTCGGATGCGCGCCGCGCCAGGCCGATGGTGCGCTGGGCGTTATAGGCAGGGTTGGCCACGCGCACGTAGGGGATACACACCGCCGCGCGGATAAACCCGTGTGAGTAGATCGAGTCAAATGGCTGAGCCATACTGTTGTGCCCTCGCTTGCTGAGAGTGGCGAATATCTTGCTGTCATTATACGACGAATCAGCGCTGTGTTGTCAATAAGACACTAAGCATTCGCAGTGTCAGATTCGCCCGCATCCCCGCCCGCCAGCCCGGCCAGATCGAGCGAGGCCGACGGCCCGACCCATGCCCGCAGCACCTGCCGCATATAGCCCAGCGCGGCCTCATTTCGCTCGGCGGTGTTGGAGGCCACGCAGTCGCGCGGGATGAAGAGGTCGAAGTCGCGCATATAGGCGTCGCCCACCGTAAACTGCACGCACATATCCCCGGCGATGCCGGTGACGATCAGCGCCCTGGCCTGCAGGTACTGCAGCAGCGTATCGAGCGTGGTGGCGAAGAAGCCCGACTGCTTGGGCTTCAGCACCACATAGTCATCCTCCTCGGGCCGCAGCAGCTCCACGATCGGCCTGCCGCGCACATCGTCCTCCAGACAGTGCTGCACCAGCTTGCCCATGTCGGACTGCCAGCGGCCAAAGTTGTCGTTCACGTACACCGTGGGGATGCCGTGCTGGCGACAGCGCCGCTTGAGCGCCGCGATGGCGTGCGCCGCCGCGAGCGCGTGGGGGAAGATCAGGTCGGCATCCACAAACTCCAGATCGTTGATCATATCGATCACCAGCAGCGCCGCCGGAGCGGTGTCCGGAGCCTGGCCGTGCAGCGTCTCGTTTTTGCTCGCCATAGAGCTTCATCCTTTTGCCGGTTGACAGCAGCTACAGGTAGGTCAAAAATAGGCGCTACACGCACTGCAATCGGCGTACCAGCGCCCGATAGGAAAGGCGGCCTATGCCACCAATTGCGATCATCAGCGACATCCACGGCAATCTGCTGGCGCTCCAGGCCGTGATCGAGGACATCGCGCGGCGCGGTGCCGCCGAGGTAATCAACCTGGGCGACCACGCATCCGGCCCGCTGTGGCCCGCCGAGACCGTCGATCTGCTCATGCGGCAGGGCTGGCAGAGCATCGCGGGCAACCACGAGCGCCAGCTGCTCAGCACCCCGCCCGCGCAGATGGGCGCTTCAGACCGCTACGCCCACGAGCGGCTGGGCGAGGCCCAGCTGGGCTGGCTGCGCGCCCTGCCCGCCACGGCGACGCTGGCCGACGGCACGCTGCTGTGCCACGGCACGCCGCACAGCGACGCGCAGTACCTGCTGGAGACGGTGGCGGGCCAGCGGCTACGCCCAGCCACCCGCGCCGAGGTGCGCCAGCGGCTGGGCCAGGTGCGCGCGCCGCTCATCCTGTGCGGGCACACCCACCAGCAGCGCCTCTTCCAGCTCGACGCCGAGACCGCCATCCTGAACCCCGGCAGCGTGGGCCTGCCCGCCTACGAGGACGACGACCCCCAGCACGCCAGCGAGGCGGGGTCGCCGCTGGCCCGCTACGCCCTGATCGAGCGCGGCGAGCGCGGCTGGGCCTTCGAGCTGCGGGCGGTGCCCTACGACCACCACGCTGCAGCGGGCCAAGCCGCGCGCAGCGGCAGGCCCGACTGGGAGATCGCGCTGCGCACTGGGTTTATGGGGCGGGAATGAGCAGAGAGCAGACAAGCGCTATCGTGGTGGCGGGCGGAGGAAGCACGCGGCTGGGGCGCGACAAGCGCGCGCTGCGGCTGTGGGGCGATGCGGGGCCGACGCTGCTTGAGCACACAGTGGGCATGGCTGCGCAGGCCTGCGCCGAGGTGATCGTGGTGCTGAACGACCCCGAGCGCTGGGGCCACCTGCCCGCGCGGCTGGTGGGCGACGCCTACCCCGGCGCGGGGCCGCTGGGCGGGCTGGCCAGCGGGCTAGCCCACGCAGCACACCCCTACGCCCTGGCCCTGGCCTGCGACATGCCCTGGCTCGACCAGAGCGCGCTAGCGGCCATGGTGGCCTGGCCGCGCCCCTACGACGCGCTGGCCCCGCAGCTGGCGGGCGGCCCGCGCAACCGCCTGCGCGCCGAGCCGCTGCACGCCATCTACCGCGCCGCGCTGCTGCCGCGCGCCCAGGCGCTGCTGGCCAGCGGCGAGCGGGCCATGCACGCCCTGCTGCGGGGCCCGGGCACCATCCTGGTGTCGCCGCAGCAGCTGGGCCTCGCCGATGGCTCGCGGGCCTTCCGCAGCATCAACACGCCCGAGGATCTGGGGATCGGGGAATAGGGATTGGGGATTGGTATTCGCCCCTCAAAACTTTGGTGTCTTGGTGGTAGATCGGTCCCCCGCCTCACGCCTTCGCGTCCTCGTGGTATGTGCCCTCAGGTCGGCCCAACGAGAGTTTGCAGTGCACCTTTTGGTGAACATGTGCGTAGCCGTCGGGTCGACTCGGGTGCGCTTTCGTTGACAGCGGTGGTTATTGATTGCTTGGTGGATGCCCTGCGCGGGGTTCCTAGGGGCCTGCCCCTCGGAACCCCGCGAGGGGGTGTACCCCCTTCGATCCCCCAATGTTGAGCGTTCCTATGCCGACCCCTGGCAGCTGATGTTCGTGCATATGGCCATCAAAACACGAGCGGCACCTTCGCCGCATGGGCCATGCGGAAAGAGTTAGCCCTTTGCTGTTTCCGAGCTCTTTTCTCGCCCTTGGTGTCTTGGTGGTAGATCGATCCCCCGCCTCGCGCCTTCGTGATAAAGAATCTTGGTGGTAAAGCAACAAACAAGCGCCGCCCCGCCAGCCGAGGCTGACGGGGCGGCGCTGCGCGCGCGGGCCTAGGCGGCTAGGCAAACTCGGGGTAGCTGATGCTCTGCACCGAGGCGGTGGCCGACACGTTGGTGATGCGGCCCTCGACCTGCGGGTTGACCGGCGAGTGCTTGGCGATGTACTCGGCCAGCACATCCGAGTCCACGAAGCCCGCGTTAGCGATGTTCTTGCCCTCGACCATCACCGCGTAGCCATCGCCGCCGGTGGCGACGAAGTTGTTCACCACGATGCGGTAGGTGGCCGCCGGGTCGATCGGCGCGTACTCCTTGCCGCTGCCGATCTCGATCTTCACGATGCGGCTGCCCTCGGCCTTGCTGGGGTCGAACGAGAAGCGCAGCCCGGCCACCTGCGGGAAGCGGCCCTCGGCGGCGGGGAAGCGGCTCACGCCGTTCTCCAGCGCGCGCTTGACCTGAGCGCCCGTGAGGTCGAGCACCACCAGGGTGTTGCCAAACGGCATCACCTCAAGCACGTTGCCCAGCGTCACCTCGCCGGCGGCGATGCTGGTGCGGATGCCGCCGCCGTTTACCAGCGAGATCTGCGCGCCGTTGGGCCGCGTCTTCTCCAGCTGTGCGTCGGCGATCAGGTTGCCCAGGTTGGTCTCCTTGCCACGCACATCGGTGCGCGCGCCGTTCAGCAGCACGCTGGAAGAGCCGATCACCTTGGTGCGTAGCGCATCCAGCGGCTTGCGCAGCGCCAGCACGCGATCCTCAAAGCCCTCGTGCGGCTCGATGGTGTCGGCCACCTGCTGGGTATGGCCAGCGATCACGCGGGTCACGTGGCCATCGGCGTCGAAGCCCACCTCCACGTCGCCCAGCCAGCGGCCCCACTCCCAGTCGGTGGCGACCACCACCGGGTGGCCGGATGGCGAGGCCACCACCTGCGGGTAGGGCAGCGCGGGGCCTTTGGGGTCGGCCTGGGGACCAAGCGGGGTGTGGCTGTGGCCGCCGATGATCAGCGAGATACCCTCGACCTTGCGGGCCAGGTCGAGGTCCGCATCGTTGCCGATGTGGGTCAGCGCGATGATCTTCTTGATGCCCTTGGCGTGCAGCTCGGCCACCACCCAGCGGGCCGTGGCCACCGGGTCGGCGAACGAGACGCCCGCGCCGGGGTTCGAGAGCGTGGACGTCTCCTCGGTGGTGAGGCCGAAGATGCCGACCTGCTCGCTGCCGTAGCTCTTCACGATGTAGGGCTTCACAAGGCCATACAGCGGCGACTTCGGCTCGACCACCAGGTTGGCGCTCAGCACCGGGAAGTTGACCGACTTGATGTAGTTGGCCAGCGGCTGCTGCCCAAGGTCGAACTCGTGGTTGCCGATCGTCATGGCCTCGTAGCCCAGGCCGTTGTAGAACTCGGCGTCGGCCAGGCCCTGGTACTGGGTGAACCACAGGGTGCCCTGGAACACATCGCCGGCGTCGATCAGCAGCTGGTTGCCGCCCTCGCTGCGGATGGCGTCGATCAGGGTCTTGCGGCGCGAGACGCCACCGTGGACAGGGTGGGTACCGTTGTACACCGGCTCGATCCGAGCGTGATGATCGTTTGTGTGGATGATGCGGAGGTCGAAGGTCTCCGCCCCGGCTGCGTGCGCGAACTCGATACCCGTGCAAAGCCACGACACTGTTGCGCCACCAACAACAACTCGCTTCAGGAACGTGCGTCGCGTAACTTCTTTCATAGCCTCCTCACAGCAGAACGATCCACAAGGAAACATAGCATCAGACATGGATGAACGTATTCACTTTTCGATGCGCTGTTTTCCACGCATCAGCATACCACATCCGCCAGCAGAGTCTGTCAAAAAAACCGCCATTTGGCCAGATTCGCCCAAAATTGGCAACAGATAGGCGGGTACGGCCCACCGCTAGGCCGCGTACTACCAGCGCCTGCAATCGAACTGTAAGAATTTTTGATTGATCGGCGCTGGCCCAGATCATACAATCTGGATCAGAAAGAGATGTATGCGACCGCCAGCCCTACCTGTTTGTGAAGGAGCACCGCAATGTTTGGACGACGCACCACCGACTCCCCGCTGCCCGCCGCGCCCGCCAGCCCCACCGAGGACGACAGCGTGGATCTTGACATACTGCCCGACCTGCCCGACATGCTGCTGGCCAGCAAGCCCGCCGAGCGCGCGCCCCAGGGCGAGCCAGCATCGTTCCAGCCCAACATCCCTACGCCCAGCGTCTTCGTACCTACTATGCCGAGCGGCCCAGCGCCCTTCAGCCTGAGCGGCACGGCGTCGGTCGCCCAGCCCAGCCCAGCGCCCGCGCCTGCGCCCACGTCGACGTTCAGCACGTCGGTGCCCACCAGCTTCGCGGCCGCGCCTGCGCCCACACCCGCGCCTGCGGCGATGCGGCCCAAGTCGGGGGTCGAGAGCGTGATCGGGCCAGAGGACTTCTTCGATGGCAACTACCGATCCGAGCGCGGTGTGCGACTGCAGGGAACTGCGCGCGGCTCGATCGAGTCGCGGCAGTACATCTTCGTCGAGGCCGGGGCCAACGTCGAGGCCAGCCTGTCGGCGGAGGAGATCACCATCGCGGGCGAGTTCCACGGCACCATCGAGTGCCGCAAGCGGCTGGAGATCATGGGCACGGGCCGCGTACACGGCCAGGTGACAACCGCCATGCTGGTGGTGCAGGAGGGCGGCGTGCTGGATGGCGAGCTGCACATGCGCAGCGAGCAGAGCGCCTAGCGGCCACCCACCCCGCTTTCTCGGCAGGCTGGCGGCCCCGCGCCAGCCTGCTTTCGCTGTGCCCCCAGACCCATGGCACAGCCCGTGCCAGATAGCACCTCAGCATACGCGCAGATAGGCGCAAAGGAGGGGAACCATGGCGAGACGTGAGCATATGCTCTTCAACACCGAGAGCAAGCGGGAATATACACACAAGGCCGCAGCCGAGCAGCACGAAGATGGGATGGAGGAGCTGGAGGACACGGCGGTCGACCTGGCGGGCGAGCAGCCCGCCACGCTCGACGCCATCCAGTCCTACCTGAACGAGATCGGCAAGGTGGCGCTGCTCTCCGCCGCCGAGGAGGTGGACCTGGCCCAGCGGATGGAGCGCGGCAAGGCTGCGGCGCGGCGGCTGGCCTCGGGCGAGGATCTGGCTCCGCCGCTGCGGGCCGCACTGCTCGCCGACGTGGCGCGCGGCGAGCAGGCCCGCGCCTGGCTCATCCAGGCCAACCTGCGGCTGGTGGTGAGCATCGCCAAGAAGCACGTGGGCCGTGGGCTGTCGCTGCTCGACCTGATCCAGGAGGGCAACATCGGCCTGATGCGGGCGGTGGAGAAGTTCGACTACACCAAGGGCAACCGCTTCTCCACCTACGCCACCTGGTGGATCCGCCAGGCCGTCAGCCGCTCGATCGCCGAGCACGGGCGCACCATCCGCCTGCCGGTGCACCTGGGCGACTCGATCAGCCAGATCCGCCGCGCGGGCGAGCGGCTGGCGCACACGCTGGGGCGACAGCCCAGCCCCGCCGAGATCGCCGAGGTGCTGGGCAGCACCCCCGAGAAGGTAAGCGATGCGCTAGCCGCCTCGCGCCAGCCGATCTCGCTGGAGCTTCCGGTGGGCGAGGCGGGCGAGTCGACGCTGGGCGAGTTCATCGAGGACCAGCTGCAGGAGTCGCCGGCCAGCCAGGCCACGCGCCAGCTGATGCGGCAGGATCTGGCCATCGCCCTGGGCGAGCTGAACGAGCGCGAGCGCCGCGTGCTGAGCCTGCGCTACGGCATCCAGGATGGCCGACACCGCACGCTGGAGGAGGTGGGGCGCGAGATGGGCATGACCCGCGAGCGCGCCCGCCAGATCGAGTCGGATGCGCTGCGTCGCCTGCGCGGCTCGGCGTTTGGCAGCCACCTGCGCGAGTACCTCAGCTAGGCGGCGCAGCAAGGCCCCGCAGGCTACACCTGCGGGGCCTTTGCTATGCTGCGCGGGCGCTACTCCTCGGCGGCGGGCTCCTCGGCGGCGGGCTCCTCGGCGGCGGGCGGCGGGGGCATAGGCACAGGCGCGGCGGGCTTCGGCTCGGCGATCGGGTAGAGCGCCACCACCTTCTCGCGGGCCAGCGCGCCAAAGTCGCGCGAGATCGGGGCGCTGCCGCCCAGCAGCGGGAAGACCTGCACGTGGCTGAGCGGGATGAAGTCGTCGGTGATGCGCTCCAGCATCTCGGGCAGCGTCAGGTCGGGCCGCTTGTGGAAGGTGCCGCGCACCACGAAGGCCTCGGTGAAGAACATGGCGGCCACCGGCACGACGCCGCGCAGCTGCTCCTCGCGAGGGTAGTCAGGCGGAGGCAGCGCCTCCTCGACGGTGGCCACCAGGATGGTATCCTGGCGGTCTACCAGCAGGTTGGGCACGCGCTGGGCCTGCGAGAGGCGCTCCAGCGGGGCGATCGACGAGTCGCGCAGCGGGATGTAGCGGCGCTGCTCGCCGTTGATAGCGTCGCTCATGCGGCGGTAGATGGCCAGATCGTACGACCCTGCGATCACCAGGCTCTGTGTGAAGATCTCGACGCGGTGGGTAAACATGTCTGTCATTGTGTGATCTGCTCCAGTGTTTGCCAGAACGCCGGGTAAGAAACGGACACAGCCTCGGCACCCTCGATATGGGTCTCGCCCTCAGCCACCAGGCTGGCCACCGCCCAGGCCATCGCCAGCCGGTGGTCGTGGTGGCTCTGCAGCGTCGCGCCGCGCAGCCGCGAGCCGCCGACGCCCATGCCATCGGCGGTCGGCTCGACCGTGGCGCCCAGCGCTTCCAGGCCCGCCGCCACCGTCTCGATTCGGTCGGTCTCCTTGGCGCGCAGCTCGGCGGCGTCGCGCACCAGGGTCTCGCCCTGGGCGCAGGCGGCGGCCACCGCCAGCACGGGGATCTCGTCGATCAGGCGGGGGATGAGCGCGCCACCAATGGTGGTGCCGCGCAGCCGCGACGAGCGCACGGTGATGTCGGCCACCGGCTCGCTGCCCTCGGTGCGCTGGTTGGCGATCGTGATGTCGGCCCCCATGGCCAGCAGCGCGTCGAGCGCGCCGCTGCGGGTGGGGTTCATGCACACGCCCAGGGTGGTCAGCTCGGCGTCGGGGTGGATGGCGGCGGCCACCCACCAGAACGCGGCGGAGGAGGGATCGCCCGGCACGCGCAGCGAGAGCGGCTGGAGCTGGGCATCGCGGGCGGGCGGCGTGAAGGTGATGGTGCCACCATCGTTGCGGATGTCGAGGCCCATGGCGGCAAACATGCGCTCGGTGTGGTCGCGCCCGTCGGTGCGCCCGCTGAGCGTGAGCGGGCCAGCGCCGCCCAGCGCGGCCAGCAGCAGCGCGCTCTTCACCTGGGCCGAGGCCACGGGCAGCTCGTACGAGCCGCCGCGCAGGGCCGCGCCGCGCACCATCAGCGGGGCGCGGTCGCCGCCCATGCGGCCATCCAGGGTTGCGCCCATGGCCCGCAGCGGCCCGACGATGCGCTTCTGCGGGCGCGAGCGCAGCGAGGCGTCGCCGGTGAGCAGCGAGAACATGCCATCCTGCCCGGCCAGCAGCCCGGCCAGCAGCCGCAGCGTGGTGCCCGAGTTGCCGCAGTCCAGCACGTCGGCGGCCTCGCGCAGGCCGCGCAGGCCCACCCCATGCACCACCACGCGGTCGCCATCGCGCTCGACCGGCACGCCCAGGGCCTGCATGCAGCCGATGGTGGAGAGGCAGTCGGCCCCGGTGAGAAAATGGGTGATCTCGGCGGTGCCGCTGGCCAGCGCGTTGAACATCACGGCGCGGTGCGAGATCGACTTGTCGCCGGGCACCTCGATGGTGCCGCGCAGGCGGCGCGGCGGCGAGAGCGTCACAGTCTGTGGCATGAGGAGCATCCCTCTATACAGCGGCGCTGGCCGCATCTTCTGCACGCCAGCGCCCTCTTCCTTCGCCAGCAGCCACATCGGCCGGGCACCCAAGATCCAGACGCCGAAGCCCGCTAGCTCGGCAGCACCAGCTTATAGCCAAAGCCGCGCACCGTCACGATGAACTTGGGCAGGCCAGAGTCGATCTCGATCCGCTGGCGCAGCCGGTAGATCAGGGCGTCGATCGCGTTGTAGTCGTACACCTCGTAGTCCCACACGCTCTTGGCGATCTCCTCTTTGCTGATCACCTCGCCGATGTGGCTGTAGAGCAGCTCAAGCAGCTGGAACTCTTTCACCGTCAGCGGCGGGTCGAGCTGCACGCCGGAGATATACACCTCCTTCGCGCGGCTATCGATCCGCAGCGGCGACTCGACCGCCGACTGAACCTGCTTCAGTATCTCTATGGGCAGCGGCCCCTTCTGGGTCGCCTCGGGGTCATTGAAGATAATCTCTGTGTCCGCCACCCAGATCCGATCTTGGTTATGAAGCATCCGTGCGCCATCGACCTTGTCGCCATTCACGAAGGTGCCGTTGGTGCTGCCCAGATCGCGCACGGTGTAGCCGTCGCCATCGTACTCAAGGCGGGCGTGGCGGCGCGAGGCCAGCGGATGATCAATAATAATATCGTTCGCCGTATCGCGACCGATGGAGAGCGCGGTCTGCGCCCACTCGATCTGGGTAGGGCTGGAGTTTTGACGACGTATGACCAGCAGCGGTGAGGGAGATGGCACCATGTTGCAAACCTCCAGAAACCTTCGCCAGCGCAGCAGCTTTAAATCCGACGCGCAATATGGTACAATCGCGCTAGCTGTAAGGGATTATACCATAGGGCGTGCGGCACCGTTCTCGGTTCTAGGATCGAGATTCGCAGCAAACGACACGGCAGTTTACAGCGCCAAGCCCACATGCGCAGGCCCTGGAATGCCGCCACGCCCCCGCCCGCCCGCACTTCGCCAGGCCGAACGCTTGACACCGACGCATCAACTATGACCTACCTCGTTGGCCGACGGATCGGCCGCTACCAGATAGAGGCCGAGATCGGGCGCGGCGGCATGGCGCGGGTCTACCGCGCCACCGACACGCTGCTCCAGCGCCCCGTGGCGCTGAAGGTGCTCGCGCCCCAGCTCGCCGCCGACCCCGAGTTCGCCCAGCGCTTCGCGCTGGAGGCGGTGACGGCCGCCAACTTCCGCCACCCCAACATCGTCGCGATCTTCGACGTGGGCGAGCAGGATGAGGTGCGCTATATCGCCATGGAGTTCGTGGAGGGCCGCACGCTCCACACGATCATCCAGGAGCGCGGCGCGCTGGGGCTGGCCGCCGCCACCGCTATTGCAGCACGGGTGGGCGCGGCGCTCGACTACGCCCACCGCCAGGGGGCCATCCACCGCGACGTGAAGCCGCATAACGTGATGGTCGATCTTGAGGGGCGCGTGCTGCTCACCGACTTCGGCATCGCCCAGGCCACCGAGCACGAGGGCGGCGAGCGCCTGACCCGCACCGGCGTGTTCATGGGCACACCCGAGTATATCTCGCCCGAGCAGGCCTCGGCCCAGCCGCTGGATGGTCGCAGCGACATCTACTCGCTGGGGGTGACGACCTTCGAGATGCTGACCGGCAAGGTGCCCTTCGCGGGCGCGACGCCGCAGCTGATCGTGGCCCACGTGCAGAAGCCTCCGCCCGCGCCATCCTCGCTGAGCGCGGGGCTGCCGCCCGAGCTGGATGCGGTGATGGCCCGCGTGATGGCCAAAAGCCCCGGACAGCGCTACCCCAGCGCCGCCGCCTTCGCCGCCGCCCTGAACAGCGTGGCCCAGCGTCACGGCACCCGCCCGCTGGCCCAGGCCCAGCTGGCCGAGCTGGCCACGCCGCGCGCCCAGCCCACCCCCGAGCCGATGCTGGCCGAGCTGCTCACCGAGCCGCTGCGCAGCGCGCAGGAGCCGACCCAGCGCGCCGAGGACATGCAGCCGCCCCGCCCGCCCGAGCGCAGGCCGCCGCCCCGCAGCGCCGCCGAGCGCCACGGCATGGCGCGGCTGCCCGCCGAGCTTTCCGGCAGCATGGCGTGGCGCATCGGCGTGGCGGGCGGCCTGGTGCTGCTGGTGCTGGTGTTCGTGGCCATGTTCCAGGGCGTCAACACCGGCGGGCTGTTCCGCCCCACCGCCGCGCCCGCCGCCGTGCCCAGTATCCGCCCCACCATCACGGCCACGCGCTCGCCCACACCCAGCGCCACGCCCAGCGCCACGGCCACACCTACGGCCACCGCCACGGCCACGCCCGAGCCGTCGGCCACCGCCGCGCCGATCATCCCGACGCCCGAGCCGGTCTGGCCCACCTGGACGCCCGAGCCGGTCTGGCCCACCTGGACGCCCGAGCCGCCCACGCCCGAGCCGACCGCCGACCTGCCCACCGCCGCGCCAACAGGCGAGCCGCCGAGCGCCACGCCCGAGCCGCCCACGCCCGAGCCGACCGCCGACCTGCCCACCGCCACGCCCGCAGGCGAGCCGCCGAGCGCCACGCCCGAGCCGCCCACGCCCGAGCCGACCGCCGACCTGCCCACGCCCGAGCCGCCCACGCCCGAGCCGACCGCCGACCTGCCCACCGCACAGCCATAGGAGCGCGCCCATGCTCACGCTTCCCGACGACCTGGCCCAGGCCATCCGCCGCCAGCTAGACGAGCAGCCCGAGGCCCGCTGGGTGCGCGAGGCCCAGGCGCTCAGCGAGCGCTACCGCGGCGACCGCAGGCAGCAGGCCCCGCTGGCCAGCGGCGAGGCCCAGGCGCTGGGCTACATGGCCATGATCATGCCCGCCACCTACGCCCAGCTGCGCGGGGCCATGGCCGCCGCCGCCGCCCGCGCACCCGGCTGGCAGCCCCACACCGCGCTCGACCTGGGCAGCGGGCCGGGCACCGCGCTGTGGGCCGCCACCGCCCAGTGGCCCTCGCTGGCCCGGCTGGAGGCCTGGGAGCGCGAGGGCGCGTTCATCCGCGCGGGCCGCCAGCTGGCCTCGCAGGCCGCAGCCCCCGCCCTGCAGAGCGCCGCCTGGCACCAGCGCGATCTGCGCAGCGCCCAGGCCCAGGGCAGCTACGACCTCGTCATCCTTGGCCATGTGCTGAACGAGCTGACGCCCGAGGCCCAGGCCGCCACCGTGGCCGCCGCATGGACCATGACAGCCGGCCTGCTGCTGATCGTCGAGCCGGGCACCTCGGCGGCCTTCCCGGTGGTGCGCGCCGCCCGCGACGCCCTGCTGGGCCAGGGCGCGCACACCCTGGCCCCCTGCGCCCACGACATGCCCTGCCCGCTGGCGGACGACTGGTGCCACTTCCCGCAGCGCATCGCCCGCCCCGAGTTCCAGCGCCGGGCGCGCGGCGCGCCCTCGCCCTGGGAGGACAGCAAGTTCAGCTACGCCGCCATGGCCCGTTTCCCCGCCGAGGGCGCGATCTGGGGCCGCGTCATCCGCGAGGTCGCGTGGAATAAGGCCTACGCCGAGACCACGATCTCCAGCAGAGATGGTATCATTGCGCATCGAGCGCTCAAGCGCCACAGGGCCGCGTTCAAGCAGACCAAGGAGCTGGGCTGGGGCCAGGCGCTTGACGAGCCGCCGCATACCGAGGACTAGCGGCGGCCAGCAACAGAGGAGGAGATCCATGCACGCCATCCACATCCTTTCGCCCGGCGGCCCCGAGGTGCTAGGCTGGGGCCGCGCCCCCGACCCCACGCCCGCCCCCGGCGAGCTGCTGGTGCGCGTCCACGCCACCGCCATCAACCGCGCCGACCTGCTGCAGCGCCGCGGCAGCTACCCGCCGCCCGCCGGGGCCTCGCCCATCCTGGGGCTGGAGCTAGCGGGCGAGGTGGTGCAGGCCGCAGGCGACTTCGCCGTGGGCGACCGCGTGATGGCCCTGGTGACCGGCGGCGGCTACGCCGAGCTGGCCACCGTGCCCGCCACCGCCGCCATGCCCATCCCCGCCGAGCTCTCCTACGCCCAGGCCGCCGCCATCCCCGAGGCCTTCCTGACCGCCCACCTGAACCTGTTCACGCTCTGCGGCCTCAGGGCGGGCGAGGTCGCGCTCATCCACGCCGGTGCCAGCGGCGTCGGCTCTGCCGCCATCCAGCTGGCCCGCGCCGCCGGGGCCACCGTCATCACCACCGCTGGCTCCGCCGAAAAGCTGGCCGCCACCCGCCAGCTCGGCGCAGACATCGCCATCAACTACCGCGACGAGGACTTCGGCGCGCGCGTGCTGGAGGCCACCAGCGGGCGCGGGGCCGATGTCATCCTCGACTTCGTGGGCGCGCCCTACTGGGGGGCCAACATGGCCGCCGCCGCCCAGGGCGGGCGCATGGCCCTGATCGGCTTCCTGGGCGGCTCGCGCGGCCAGATCGACCTTGGCGCTATTCTTGCCAAAAGCCTGACCGTGACGGGCACCACCCTGCGCCGCACGCCCATGCCGCAGAAGGCCGCCCTGGTGCGCGACTTCAGCACGTTCGCGCTGGGCAGGTTCGCCAGCGGCGAGCTGCGCCCCGTGATCGACCGCGAGCTGCCCATCCAGTCGGCAGCCGAGGCCCACGCCTACGTCGAGCGCAACCAGAACATCGGCAAGGTGGTGCTGACGATCGCCTAGTGCGCCACGGATTCGCCAACCAGAGCGGAGCTACCGGTCATGAACCTACCATCCCAGAGCCACATCCTCGCCCGCTGGGCGCTGCCAGCCCTGCTGCTGCCAGCCCTCGCCGCATGCTCGGCCCAGGGCGCGCAGCAGGCCGCCGCGCCGACCGCCGCGCCGACCGCCCCCGCCCCCGCCGCCCAGCAGCGCAGCGCCGCCGCGCCCGACGCCGCGCCAGGCCCGATCAGCATCAGCCAGCCCCAGCAGGGCGCGGCGATCACCAGCCCGCAGCCGCTGAGCGGCCAGCTAGCCCAGGTGCCGCCGCAGGGCGGCCTGATCTACCGCCTCTACGACGCCGAGAGCATCCTGCTGGCCACCGGCACCGTGCAGGCCAGCGGCCAGGTGGGCCAGCCCGGCACCTTCGAGGCCCAGGTGGTCTACACCGCACTAGAGGGCGGGCCGGGCGTGCTCCAGGTGGTGCAGCGCAACGATCTGGCGGGGCCCGCCGTGGCGCTGGCCTCGCAGGTGGTGCAGATCTCCCCGAACATCACCACACCGCCCACCGCAGGCGCGATCGTGGGCGGCGTGCAGAACCTCGTGCCGCCCGCCGCACCAAGCGCCATCCCAAGTGCAGCGCCGAGCATTGTGCCCAGCGCTGTGCCCACTGCAGCACCCGCAGCGCCCAGCGCCGTGCCGACCACAGCGCCCGCAGCACCAACAGCAGCGCCCAGCGCCGTACCGACCGCTATGCCCAGCGCCGTACCCAGCGCCTACCCAGCGCCCCAGAGCACCAGCGCCTACCCAGCGCCCCAGGGCACCAGCGCCTACCCAGCGCCGCGCCGCACCGACCCCAGCGCCATCCAGATCATCACGCTCGATGCGCCCAGCAGCGGCGCGAGCGTGGGATCGCCGCTGGCCATCAGCGGCTCTACTAGCGCCATCCCGCTCGACGGCAACCTGCACTTCCGTATCCTCGACGCGCAGGAGCAGGAGCTTGGCTCGGGCACTTTCAACCCGCAGCTGCTAGAGAGCAGCAGCACCTTCAGCGCCCAGCTGGCCTACCGCGCGCCCGCCGAAGGCAGCAGCATCACCCTCATCCTGATCGACCGGGCCGACTTCGCCGCAGGAGCGCCCCGCGCCACCATGAGCGCCACCTTCACCTACCGCGCCAGCGGTTCGTAGAAAAAACGGCCCGACATCCACCCTTCGTTGGATGTCGGGCCGTGCTGTTCGCTCCGCAGGGGGAAGCATAATCACAGCTCCCCCAACCTACACAGAGCTTCCCCCAACCTACACAGAGCTTCCCCCAACCTACATAGAGCTTCCCCCAACCTACACAGAGCTTCCCCCAACCTACACAGAGCTTCCCCCAACCTACACAGAGCTTCCCCCAACCCACACAGAGCTTCCCCCAACCTACACAGAGCTTCCCCCAACTCACCCGGCCCATGCGGCGAAGGTGCCGCTCGTGCAAACTGGCCATATGCACAAACATCAGCCGCCAGGAAACGGCACGGGAACACCCAAAATTGGGGGTTTCGAAGGGGGTGACACCCCCTCGCGGGGTTCCTAGGGGCTGGCCCCTAGGCGCCGCCCGCGCAGGGCATCCACCCACCACCCAAACACCACCGCCATCAACGAAGGCGCACCCTGGCCGACCCGACAGCAACGCTCATTCCCACCCCCACTGATACGGCGAAAGTGCCCCCGCCTAGCTGCGCAGCGCCGCCAGCAGCTCGCGCCACAGGGCATCGCCCGCGCCGGGCGCGTAGGGGATGTAGGGCGTCACCCGATCCAGCACCCCCGCGTAGCGCTCGCGCAGCGCCGCCCCCACCTGGCCCAGCGGCGCGACCACCGCCAGCTCATCCAGCATCGCATCGCCGATCAGGCCGCCCATCTCGCCCCACTGGCGGGCCGAGGCCAGTCGCCCCAGCCGCTCGCCCACATCCTCCCAGCCGTGCAGCGCCAGCACCGGCTGGTAGCTGGGCGTGGATGCGTAGAACGCGATCTGCTCGCGCA
Organism: Chloroflexia bacterium SDU3-3; assembly: GCA_009268125.1. NCBI lineage: Bacteria > Bacillati > Chloroflexota > Chloroflexia > Chloroflexia bacterium SDU3-3. The sequence continues at coordinate 61,405 of WBOU01000003.1, forward strand.
CCTGCTGCGCCGCAGCCTCCATCGCCGCGTCATCCGCACCCGTCACCACAAACGCCGCGCTCATCAGCTCTATCGCGGCGGGCGCGCGCCCGGCCCGCGCCGCGCCCGCCGCGATCTGCGGGCGGATCACCTGGTCGAGGTAGGCGCGGGTGTGGAAGGGGTGTGCGTGGAAGCCATCGCACAGCTCGCCCGCCAGCTGGGCCAGGCCCTCGTTCACGCCCGCGATAGCGATCGGGATACGCGGGTGCGCGATCGGGCCGGGGCTAAAGAACGGCGTCATCAGCGTGTGGTTGTAGAACTCGCCCGCGAAGCGCAGCGGACTGCCATCCTGCCAGTTGGCCCAGATCGCCCGCAGCGCCAGGATGTACTCGCGCAGGCGCGCCACCGGTCGGCCCCAGGGCATCCCAAAGCGCCGCTCGATGTGCGCCTTCACCTGGGTGCCCAAGCCCAGCGCGAAGCGCCCGCCCGAGAGCGCCTGCAGATCCCAGGCCTCCTGCGCCACCACCATGGGGCTGCGGGCAAACGCGATGGCCACCGAGGTGCCCAGCTGGATGCGCCCGGTGGCCTGCGCCGCCAGGCCCAGGGCTAGAAACGGGCTATGCTGCGTCTCCGAGGCCCACACCCCATCCAGCCCCAGCGCCTCGGCGGCGCGCGCCGTGGCCGCCACATCGCCCAGGCGGGCCGTCTCCATCGCCAGCGTCGTATCGAGCCGCATCGCACGATCCTTTCTGCTAGGGATCTACCACCAAGACTCCAAGGCTCCAAGTTTTTTCCTGTAGGGTATGTTGTACCATCAAGACCCCAGGTTGTCGCATGATAGGGCATCGACAAAAAAAGACACCAAGGCACCAAGAAATAGAAACCTTGGTGCCTTGGTGTCTTGGTGGTAAAAAACGGCTACGAGATAGTGATCTCGCGGCCCTCGGCGGCGGACTGGTAGGCGGCGTCGAGCACCAGGTTGCGGCGCAGGCCGTCGTCGGCGCTGGGGATGGCCGGGGTGCCATGCACCACCGCCGAAACAAAGCGGCTGATCACCTCCAGGTGACCGTCGCTCTTGGGGATCTTGGGGGCCATGTCGGTGGCCACCCCGCCGATATCGGTGAACACGCGCACCGTGTCCACCGTGGTGTAGTTACGCACCATCAGCTCCACGCCGCCCTCGGTGCCGTAGAGCGTCACACCGAAGTCGTCGCCCGCCGAGCTGTGGGTGGCCCAGCTGGCCTCCAGCAGCAGGGTCGCGCCGCCGCCCAGGCGCACGAAGGCCGTGGCCAGATCCTCCACCTCGTAGGGCAGGCGCTCGTCGCTGAACTGCTCGCGGCCCTGCCAGCCCTTCAGGCCGCGCGGCCCGAACTCGGCGTAGGCGCTGGCGCTCACCGCCAGCGGCGCAGGCTCGCCCATCAGGTACATGGCGATATCCAGCACGTGCACGCCCAGGTCCACCAGCGGGCCGCCGCCCGCCTGCTCCTTGCTCACGAACCAGCTGCCCAGGCGCGGGATGCCCGCGCGGCGCATCCAGTGGGCCTTGGCGTAGTAGATCTGGCCAAGCGCGCCCGAGTCGATGTAGCGCTTGATCCACTGCACATCGGCGCGGTGGCGCTTGTCGAAGCTGACCATCAGCACCTTGCTCTGGGCCTGGGCCGCATCCAGGATGGCGCGGGCCTCCTGGGCGTTGCGGGCCAGCGGCTTCTCGACCAGCACATGCTTGCCAGCCTGCAGCGCGGCCAGGGCCACGGGGGCGTGCAGGGCATTAGGAAGGCAGACGCTCACCGCATCCACGTTGGGTGCGGCCAGCATCTGCTCGTACTCGCGGTAGGTCTGGGGCACGTGGTGCTCGGCGGCCACGCGGCGCACGCGGTCGTCGTCGAGTCCGGCCAGCGCCACCACCTCGGCATCGGGGATCTGGTTGTAGGCGGCCAGGTGCAGCGCGCCGATTCCCGCGCCGATCACACCAACCCGCAGCTTCTGGGTGCTCATGGGTACTCCGTTGTAGTTGGAAGAGAACAGCGGCCCGCAAGCGTGGCGGGCCAGCACCATCATACAGCGGCGGTGCGGGGCGGGCATCGGCTGAAGGGCGGGGCAAACAAAAAGGCACCAGGGGTGGCCCCTGGTGCCTGGCGTGCGGCGCGCTACGCCTCGGTCGGCTCGGCCTCCTGCGGGCGGTGCGAGGGCGCGTCGGCCTTGTCCTTGCTGTAGTCCTTCAGCGTGGAGAGATCGCGCATGCGCTCGGTGAACATCACGCCATCCAAGTGGTCGATCTCGTGCTGCAGGGCGCGGCCCAGCAGGCCGTCGGCCTTGCGCAGGCGGTAGCGCTTGCCATCCAGCCCCGAGAACTCGACCGTGACCCAGGCGGGCCGGGGAACCTCGCCGTACCAGCCGGGCATGCTCAGGCAGCCCTCGTGGTCGGTCTCCTCCTGCTCGCTGCGCTTGATGATCTGGGGGTTGATCAGCGCGTACTCCTCGGCGGGGGCCACCTCGACCTGGCTGCCGTCCTCGCGCTCCTCGACCTCGGGCGGGATGTAGATCACGGCCAGCCGCTGCGAGATGCCGATCTGGGGCGCGGCCAGGCCCACGCCGTTGGCGGCGTGCATGGTCTCGAACATGTCGGCGATCAGCGCCTTCAGCTTGGGGTTGGGCAGCTGCACCGGGCGAGCCTTGGCCTTTAGGATCTTCTTATCATCCGGATCTTCAATGTTTAGAATGCGGCGGATCGCCATTATCATGCTCCTCAAACGTATGACCGTAGGTAGCAGGCACGCAGCCTATGGAGAGCGTCGCCTGGCCGCATGGCCAGGCGGCGGACATGCCCTGCAAGCGCCACCCGATGTGGCTGCATTATATCACGGGGCCGGGGAAAGCGCCTTGGTCATGTAGTCGCAGGGGTAGGTGGCCCAGCCGATCAGCGGCGAGGTGCGGGCGGTGGCGCGGTAGCCCAGGCGCTGGTAGAACGGGAGCGCGCGGGCGTTGGCCACAATCACCCGCAGGTGCGCGGCGCTGGCGCCATCGGCGGCGGCCAGCCGCTCGATCTGGCCCAGCATCCACGCGCCCACGCCCGATCCGCGCGCGCGCTCATCCACCACCAGGCTATGGATGTAGGCCCCATCGTTGCCCAGCTGCGACTCGGCCACCAGCCCGGCCCGCAGCAGCATCATGAACAGGAATGCGGTGTTGCCCAATCCCAGCTCGCTCACGCTGCGGCGCACCGTGCCGGGGGGTGCGGGCGAGAACACCTTGTCACGGGCCAGGCGGTAGCTGCCGGTGCCCACCAGCTGGCCGTCGGACGCGACGGCCACGTAGCGGCGGAACAGCGCGCCCTCGCCCTGCTCCAGGGTGTAGCGCATCAGGCGGCGCTGCCCTTCGGGCGGGCCGTGCAGCGCTCCGGGAAGCTCGGCGTTGTAGAGCTGCACCAGCAGGCCTGCGAGGGCCGGGATGTCCTCGGGCTGGGCGGGGCGGAAGGTGAGCGGCGCGTGTGGCTCGGTCATGGGCGATCCTAACACTAGAGGCTTTGGGTTGGGCTATTGTACCACCGTGCGGCCCACCACACGCTAGGCCGATCAGCAGCGCATCAGGCGCGGCTCAGCGCGGCATCACCCAGCGATCTCGTGGGCCTGCTAGGATAATTGCCGTACAAGACGAAGCGGAAAGAACAGGATCATGCATCACATCGCATATACGGTGATCGGGAGCATAGCGCTGGCGGGGGCGCTCGTCGGCTGCCAGCAGAGCTCGGCCATGGCCCCCAGGCCCAGCGCCACGCTGGCCCCGCCCACCGCAGCCGCCATGGCTACCCAGCCCAGCGCCACGCTGGCCCCCGCAGCCACCCAGGCCCAGCCCACCGCAGCCGCAGCCAGCAGCGCCCAGCAGGCCGCCGAGATCATCGCCCGCTACTACCAGGCCATCGGCCAGCGGCAGTACGCCCAGGCCTACCCGCTGTGGGCCGAGGGCGGCGCGGCCAGCGGCCAGAGCGCCGAGCAGTTCGCCCAGGGCTTCGCGCAGACCGCAGGGGTGCAGCTCGCGCTCGGCGAGGCCAGCGCGCAGGGGCAGGAGGCCAGCGTGCCCGTCACCATCACCTCGGTGGAAAATCTGAGCGGCGGCGCGCAGGAGGTGCGACAGTACAGCGGGGCCTACACGCTGCGGCAGGATGCGGGCGGCTGGAAGATCACCTCGGCCAGCATCCAGCAGAGCGCCACCAACCCCCAGCCGCCCGCCGAGCGCGGCGACCCGCAGGCGCTCATCCAGGCCTACTACAGCGCGATCAACGCCCAGCAGTATGGCCGGGCCTACACCTACTGGTCGGGCAGCGGCGCGGCCAGCGGCCAGGGCTTCGCCGCCTTCGCCCAGGGCTTTGCCACCACCGCCCAGGTCAATCTGGCCTTCGGCCAAGCCCAGCAGGATGTGGCGGCGGGATCGGCCTACGCCAGCCTGCCTGTGGGGATCGTGGCGCACCAGCGGGATGGCAGCACCACCGCGTTCTGCGGCAGCTACCAGCTGCGCCGGGTGAACGTCGAGCCGTTCCAGCTGCTGGGCTGGAGCATCGACAAGGCCCAGATCGGCCCCGCGGCCCTGGCGGCCAGCGCCAGCCAGGTGCTGGCCAATGGGTGCGGCAGCTAGGCACAGCAAAGCCCCGCGCGCGGCACGTGCGCCGCGCGCGGGGCACATGGCCGCCGCGCCCTAGCCGATCATGCTGCCCGGGTCGGCGGGCGGCATCACCGGCACCTCCGAGAGTCCCGCCGCCTTGGCAGCCTCGATTCGGCGGCGCAGATCCCACAGCCGCTCGATCTCGGCCTTGATCGCCGCCAGGCGCGGGTGCTCCTCCTCGGTCACCTGGTCATCCTCGTAGATCTGCAGCCGCTCGCGCTCCAGCTCGATGATCTGGGCCACCACCTGCGCAATCGCGCTATCAAAATCGCTCATCGCCTTCCTCGTATCCTTTCCTCAGCGGTCATCGGCGCACGCCCGCGCGGCAGCCCCCGCACCGCTACAGCCAGAACCGGGCCACAGATCCCCGCCGTGCAACCTTGGCCCGCGCCCAGCCGTCGTACCGACAGCAAAACGAGCAAGAGCAAAGGACAGCCCCCATGATCGCACTCGATCAGCCAACCGCCCGCCACTGCCGCCGCTGCGACACCCGCCTGCCCAACGGCGCGCAGTTCTGCGTGGTCTGCGGCAGCGCCTACGCCGCCACCGAGCCGCAGCAGGCCGCCGCCGAGCCGCAGCGCCAGACCGCTGCGGCGGTGGCATGCCCCACATGCGGGGCCGCCAACCCCACCAGCGCGGGCTTCTGCGTGAGCTGCGGGCGCGGGATGCACATACCGCCCGCCGCGCCCGGCTATGGCTACACGCCCGCCATGGTCAACAATACCAATATCTATGTCACCAACGCCATCACGCCGCAGCAGCCCCTGATCATCCGGGCGCTCTGGTTCTTGTTCATCGGGCTGTGGCTTGGCCCGCTGTGGATCGTGGCGGGCTGGCTGCTCAACCTGACAATTATCGGCATGCCCCTAGGGCTGTGGATGCTCAACCACACCGGCACGGTGATGACGCTGCAGCAGCGCTCGCCCCGCGTGCCCGCTGGCTCGACGCTGGGGCTGCTGGCGCGGGCGATCTACTTCGTGCTGATCGGCTGGTGGGCCAGCCTAGTCTGGCTGGCGCTGGCCTGGGCCATGGCCGCCAGCGTGATCGGCCTGCCCGTGGCCTTCCTGATGTTCGACCGCGTGGGCACTGTCACCACCATGGATGAGATCTAGCCTGCGCGGATCAGCGTACCCTCGCCCTGCGCCCTGCCCAGCAGGGCGCGGGCCAGCAGCCCAGGCGCGCTGCCGATCAGGTGCACCTCCAGCGCCGGGTTCTGCTCGATCAGCTGCCACATCAGGGCCACCTTGCCGCGCATGCCGCCGGTCACATCCACGCCGTGCGACCCGCCCGCCAGCGCCAGCACCTCGCCGATATTGGCGCGGGTGATCTGCGGGATGCGCTCGGCGACGGGGTTGGCGCGCGGGTCGGCGGTGTAGACGCCCGACTCGCCCACCAGCACCACGCGGGCCGGGGCCAGCGCCGTATCGGCGGCCAGCGCCACCAGCAGCTGCTCGGTGGAGATGATCGCCGAGCCTTGCGCGGCGTCAAACGCCACGTCGCCGTGCACCACCGGCACCAGCCCCCTGGCCAGCGCCCGCCCGAGCGCGCCGGTATCCCACCGCGTGAGGGTGCCCGCCTCGGCCTGCGCCGTGGCCGAGGGCTGCAGCGACAGCGCGGGCACGCCCGCCGCCAGCAGCGCATCCACCACGATCCGGTTCAGGCGCAGCGCCGCCGCCGAGGTCAGCGCGTAGCCCAGCCAGTCGCCGCCGTCGGCGATGCCGGTGTGCACGCCGTAGCGCTTGGCATACACGTGGCCATACGAGCCGCTGCCGTGGCCCAGCACCAGCGGCCCCGCGCCCGCATCCAGCGCCTGGCGCAGCTCGGCGGCCAGCTGGGCGATCATGGGCAGATCCGGCGTCTCGGGCTGGGTCTTGTCGGTGATCACCGAGCCGCCAAACTTCACAAATGTGCGCATCGCAGCCCCACCCTAGCGCGAAAACAGCGGCGCGAGCACCAGCAGCGCCATCGACAGCACGCCCCACAGCACCAGCGAGATGGTGAACGGGCGGTCGCCGATCACGATGTCCGCCGGGTTGCCGCCGCCGCCCTTCTTGTAGATCAGGTAGAGATAGCGGAAAATCGCGTAGACCACCAGCGGCACCGTGAACAGCATCACCGAGAAGCCGCCGTGGGTTTTGGGCAGTGTGGGCGAGGACGTGGTGAAGAAGGTGTAGGCCACGATGATCGCCGCCGTCACGATCGACATCATCTGGTCGAGCATGGGCAGCGAGTACTCCTGCAGGATCTTGCGGTGCTCGCCCGCGCCGCCCTCCAGCAGCACCAGCTCGGCGCGGCGCTTGGCGAAGGCCAGGAACAGCGACAGCAGACCCATGCACACCAGCAGCCACTCGGTGATCTGGATGTCGAGCACCATCGCGCCCGCGATCGCCCGCAGCACAAAACCAGCGGCGATCGTAAACACATCCAGCAGCACCACATTTTTCAGATAGTATGAGTAGAGAATGCCCTGGATCACCATGTAGCTGAGCAGCACCACGCCAAAGTCGATCTGGTGCCACCACGGCTGGGCATCGCCCTGCCAGCTCACCCAGATGGCATCCAGCGCGAAGGCCGAAGGGATGGCCACGCACAGAAACACCACCGCCGCCACCTTGGCCACCGTGGGGCTGAGCCGCCCCGAGGCCAGCGGGCGGTTGCGCTTCTTGGGGTGCGCGCGGTCCTTCTCGATATCCACCAGGTCGTTGATCAGGTAGATCGAGCCTGCGACCATACAGAACAGCAAGAATGCGGCGATAACAATCGCCACCGCAACAGGGTTCATCCAGAGTCGGCCCGAGGAAAAAGCGATCGCCGCGAAAACGAAGACGTTCTTGATCCAGTCTTTCGGGCGCATCGCCAGAAGCAGCTCTTTCGCCACCGCAGCGCCCTGCGCGCGGTTCGATTCAAGCTCTGCTGAGTGTGCCATAGATATTTGTGCCCTTATGATTGTGACGCTCGGTGAAATCGGCTCCATTCTACCTGAGCGCCCATACCGCGTCAACAGTTGACAGCGCCCGCAAAAACCGCTACTCTGCCGGGCGTCATATTCACAACCGCGAGGACACCTGTGGAAGACACGACTCCCATCCCGCTCGCCGCCGACGCCGAGCCGATCAAGACAGCGCCCAAAGCGGCGTTTCCGTGGCGCTCGGTGCTGCTGGTGGCAGGCACCATCGCGCTTACTGTTGCCCTGGCCTTTATCCCCAAAGGGTTTCTTGAAAGCCTGGGCAACTATGGCTATATCGGCCTGTTTGTCTTCACGCTGCTCTCTAGCGCCACGCTAGTGCTGCCATCGCCTGCCATTGGGCTCAGCTTCGTGGCGGGCAGCACGCTGAACCCATGGCTGGTGGGCATTATCAGCGGCGTGGCGGCTGCGCTGGGCGAGATCACCGGCTATATGGCGGGTATAGGCGGGAATGCATTCGCCCAACGAACCACGTTCTACACCACGATCGAGCGCTTTGTCCGCCGCTGGGGCATGCTCACGATCTTTGTGCTGGCGATCATCCCCAGCCCGCTCTTCGACTTCGCGGGCATCGCCGCAGGCACCATGCGCATGCCATTCTGGCGCTATCTGGCCGCGTGTCTGGCCGGCAAGACGCTGCGCTTCATCGGCATCGCCTGGCTGGGCAGGCTGGCCCCCGATCTGATCCATATGTTCGTTCAATAACCAAGGCAAATGAGGTAGAAACCCATGCAGACGCTGCTTATCGCCACCACCAATCTCCACAAGCTCGAAGAGTACAGCGCGATCTTCGCGGGTCTGCCCGTCGCGCTGCGCTCGCTGCGCGATGTCGGCATCAGCGACGATGTGGAGGAAACCGGCACCACCTTCGCGGCCAACGCCCAGCTCAAGGCCGAATACTACGCCCAGCGCAGCGGCCTGGCCACCCTGGCCGACGACTCGGGGCTAGAGGTGGCGGCGCTGGGCGGCGACCCAGGCGTGCGCTCGGCCCGCTATGCTGGCCCCGGCGCGACCGACGCCGACCGCATCAACCTGCTGCTCAAGAACCTGGCCAGCGTGCCCTTCCACGAGCGGCTGGCCCGCTTCGTGTGCGCCATCGCCATCACCAGGCCGGGCGGCCCCATCGAGCTGGTGGAGGGCACGGTCTCGGGCGTGATCGAGAACGAGCCGCGCGGCAGCTTCGGCTTTGGCTACGACCCGGTGTTCTACGTGCTGGATGAGAACAAGACCATGGCCGAGCTGCCGCCCGAGCGCAAGAACCAGATCAGCCACCGCGCCGTCGCATCCAAGGGCGCGCGCGAGATCATCGAGCGCTGGCTGGCCGAGGGCAAGCTCGACGCCTGACACCAATTAGTCGGGGGTTCCTCGTATGTCGACCCGACGCCCGTAGCTCCCGTTAGGAGGCTGCGGGCGATTCCATTCCTATTCATGTGCTGGAGGCGTCACCACTATGATTCTTTGAGCGGCCAACACCGCTCGTAATAAAAGGAGTAGCCCTATGACAACGGCCGTTCGCCCGCGCGCCGAGATCCCGCTCGAATCCACCTGGGACACCGCCAGCGTCTTTCCATCCGATGCCGAGTGGGAGCGCGAGATAGCGCTTGTCGAGTCCCAGCTCCCCGCGCTGGCGGCCTTCCGCGGGCGGCTGCACGAAGGCCCCGCCACTATTGCCACCTGGTTCAGCGCGCTGGAGCAGACCATGGGCAGCGTGGAAAAGATCGTCCTCTACGCCACCATGTTCTACACCGTCGATGTCGGCAACCAAGATGCCCTGGCCCGCCAGGCGCGCGCGGTCGGTATCGTGGCCCGCGCCCAGGCCGCCGCCGCCTTCGCCGAGCCAGAGCTGCTGGCGATCAGCTCGCAGCAGCTGGCCGAGTGGACCGCGCATGACGAGCGCATGAAGCCACTGGCCCACTACTTCACGAGCCTGGCCAAGCGCAAAGAGCATATCGGATCTGCCGATGTCGAAGCCCTGCTCAGCGCAGTGAGCGAGCCGTTCGCCAACGCCGCATCCATCCACGCCATCCTGGCCGATGCCGACCTGCAGTTTGGCCACGCCACCGCCGCCGACGGCACCCAGATTCCCATCGCCCAGGGCAACATCAACGCCCTGCTGGCATCCCCCGACCGCGAGACCCGCCGCACCGCATGGCAGGGCTACGCCGACGCCCACCTGGCCGTCAAAAACACTATGGCCACCTGCCTCTCCACCGGGGTCAAGCAGAACATCTTCACCGCCCAGGCCCGCCGCTACCCCTCGGCGCTCGATGCGGCCCTGGCCGAGACCCACATCCCCAGCGAGGTCTTCCACCAGCTGATCAAAACCTTCCAGGCCAACCTGCCTACCTGGCATCGCTACTGGCGGCTGCTGCGCAAGACCCACGGCTACGATCAGCTGCACGTGTACGACATCAAAGCGCCGCTGGCCAAAAAGCAGATCGTGGTGCCCTACGAGCAGTCGATCGAGTGGATAGTTGAGGGGCTCAAGCCGCTGGGGCCGGAGTACAGCGCGATCATGCGGCGCGGGATGACCACCGACCGTTGGGTTGACATCTACCCCAACAAAGGCAAGCGCATGGGCGCATTTTCCACTGGCACGGTGGGTGCACGCCCATTCATCCTGATGAACTACAACGACGACATTTTTAGCATGAGCACGCTGGCCCACGAGCTGGGGCACTCGATGCACTCGTACCTCACCTGGGGCAGCCAGCCCTATATCTACGCCAACTACGGCATCTTTGTGGCCGAGGTCGCGTCCAACTTTAACCAGGCGCTGGTGCGCGACCACCTGCTGCGCACCAACCCCGACCGCGACTTCCAGATCAGCCTGATCGAAGAGGCGATGAGTAACTTCCACCGCTACTTCTTTGTCATGCCCACCCTGGCCCGCTTCGAGCTGGAGATCCACCAGCGAGCCGAGCGCGGCGAGGGCCTCACGGCGCAGAGCATGATCCAGCTGATGGCCGATCTGTTCCGCGAGGGCTACGGCGACGAGGTGGTGATCGACGCCGACCGGATCGGCAGCACCTGGTGCCAGTTCTCCACCCACCTCTATGCCAACTTCTATGTCTACCAGTACGCCACCGGTATCTCGGCGGCCCACACGCTGGCTCGCCACGTGCTGGATGGCGAGCCGGGCGCGGTGGATCGCTACCTCACCTTCCTGCGCTCGGGCAGCTCGCTTTACCCGATCGATGTGCTGAAGCGCGCCGGGGTGGACATGCTCTCGCCCGAGCCGGTCAACGATGCGTTCAGCGTCCTTTCGCATTATGTCGATCGTCTTGAGCAGCTGCTGGGGTAGAGATTCTCCGCATCACAGCGCCCCATTCCACAAGAAAAGCGTGGAATGGGGCGCTGTCGTCTATCCTAGGTTATCTGCCTATTGACAGTATAACGTAATACTGTTATAATCCCTGCAACAAGGACACACGATGAGCGATACCGACACCACAACCGACATGCTCACCATCGGCGAGCTAGCCAGCCAGGCGGATGTGACCCCGCGCACCATCCGCTACTACACCAGCGAGGGGCTGCTACCGCCGCCGCATGTGCAGGGCAAGTACACGCGCTACACCGCCGACTATGTGCAGCGGCTGCGCCTGATCGCGCGGCTCAAGGCCGCCTACCTGCCGCTGAACGAGATCCGCGACCGCATCGCCGCACTCGATACCGAAGGGGTCGAGGCCATGCTGCGCGAGCTCGGCGAAATGCAGCCAGCCGCCGCGCCCGCGCCCGAGAGCGCCAGCGACTATATCACCGGCATCCTTGAGCAGCAGAAGCGCAGCAGCCAGCTGCCGCGCCCAGCGCCGCCAGCGCCAATGGCACCGCCACCGGCGCCCGCTGGGGCACCAGCGCCCAGTGCGCCGCCCCCAGCCGCGCCCAAGCAGGCCGAGGGCTTCCTACGGCGGCTGATCGCCCCCAAGCCCAGCGTCGAAGAGGCGGCGCACGAGCACTGGCAGCGCATCCCGCTGGCCCCTGGCGTCGAACTGCACATCCGCAGCGACATCCAGGAGCAGGCGCAGAAACAGATCCAAAAGCTGATCGAGCACGCGCGCTCGATCTTCCGTAGCTAGGCCCAGCGCCCGCCGCTGGAAAAGGAGCACCACCATGGCAGCACGGATCACTCTTACGGCCCTAAGCGATCAGAGCCTGGTCGCCAGCGAGGTCTCGTCGCAGCGTATCATCGAGTGGGTCGTCGAAGCCGCCGAGCAGCCCAAGGCCGCAGCGCGCGCCCCGCTCAACATCGCCCTGGTGATCGACCGCAGCGGCTCGATGCACGGCGAGAAGCTCCACTATGTCCAGCAGGCCGCCTGCCACGTGCTCGACCTGCTGGGGCCAGGCGACCGCGCCGCGATCATCGCCTACGACGACACCATCACCACTATCGCGCCCAGCACCCTGGTGACGCCCAGCGCCAAGCAGGCCATGCAGCGCGACATCCTGCAGCTGCGCCCCGGCGGCTCCACCAACCTCAGCGGGGGCTGGCTGGAGGGCTGCCGCCTGATCGCCGAGCAGCTGCAGGCCGAGAATATCACCCGCGCGCTGCTGCTGACGGATGGGCTGGCCAATGCCGGGATCGTGGATGTGGAGGAGCTGTCGGTGCACGCCCGCGAGCTGCGCAAGCGCGGGGTGGCCACCTCGACCTTTGGCGTGGGGCTGGACTTCAACGAGCAGCTGCTGGAGCTGCTGGCCGAGCAGGGCGGCGGGCACTTCTACTTCATCGAGCGCCCCCAGCAGATCCCCGAGGTCTTCCGCAGCGAGCTGGGCGAGCTGCTCACCATCACCGCGCGCGAGGCCACGCTCAGCATCGGCGCGCCGCGCGGGGTGGCGGTCGAGATCATGGGCGGGCTGCCCCACGAGCGCAGCGCCGAGCGCCTGCGGGTGTTCCTGGGCGACATGTGCGCGGGCGAGCGCCGCATGATCTACACGCGGGTCACGACGCCGACCGATACGGTGGGCACCAGCGTGGTGATCGGCGGCGAGCTAAGCTACGCGGATCTGAGCGGGAAGCACCAGCATCTGGCCACCTCGGTAGCCTTCAGCTACCAGGCCGACGCGATCGTGCAGCAGGTGGGGGTGCGCGAGGATCTGCTGGCGCGGGCCGCCGAGGTGGAGCTGGCCGCCGCCGCCCGCGAGGCGCTGCGGCTGGAGCGCGAGGGCCAGCGCGAGCAGGCCCAGGCCGTGATGCAGGCCAGCCTGGCTGCCGCACCAGCCATGCCCGCGCCCGCCGCCGCCGCCTACCAGGATCTAGCCTCGCAGCTTGGGCAGGGCATGGAGGAGAGCGAGCGCAAGCAGGCCCACTTCAGCGCCTACAAGAAGCGCCAGAGCCGCAGCTAGCTATCTGGCTCCAGGTAGAAGCTCAGCGGGTACCCCGAGTCGCGCGCGATGCTCTGGGCCGCGTACACGCGATCCTGCGCCTCCTGAAAGGGCAGCACGGTCACGAGTGCGTGGCCCTGATGGTGGGCCTCGAACATCACCTGATACGCCTGATCCACATCAAGCGCGAAGATCGTCACCAGCACGGCCACCACAAAGTCCATCGGCGTCACATCATCGTTCTCGATGATCACGCGGTAGGGCTTCTCAAGCTCCTCATCGCTGGCGACCACAAGCTCCAGGTCGATGGCGGGCTTCGTCTCGACCTGTGGCGAGGGCGGGGGTGCGTCAAGCGGCATAGGCGCGGTTATTCCTCACTTGCCCCGATGGGCAACAATGCTATTCAGCCGATCTGATGCACAAATTATAGTACATCTGGCCAGATCATTCGCCGCTGCCCGCGTACAAAAGCACCAATTCACCACCAAAACGACCCAAGAGCCGGTTTACCACGAGGACGCGAGCGCGCGCAAAAGCCGGTTTACCACCAAGGGGAAAAGCCGGAAGTCCACACCCAGTCCATATGGCAATAATTACATTACTAGTGCGGTATGGGCCGCCGGGGGTGCCGCCATCTGCCCTTGGCCGACCAGCGCAGCGCCGGTAAAAAACACGGGCGAGGCAGCAATGCCTCGCCCGCGCGCATGCTATTTGCCAGCATCAGCTGTGCTCGGCCACGGCCTCGGGGGCCACGGCCACCGCATCCACCGCAAACGCATCCACCGCAGGCCGCGCCGCCTCGGCGGGCTGGCGCTTCAGGCCGCTGATCAGGCGCACGCCTCGGTCGTAGGTAAAGTAGTTGTAGGCCCAGTTGGTCATCACGATCAGGCGGTTGCGGAAGCCGATCAGGTAGAGCAGGTGCACGAACAGCCAGCCGACCCAGGCCACGAAGCCGCTCATGCGGATGCCAAACGAGTCGAACACCGCCGAGCTGCGCCCGATCGTGGCCATCTGGCCCTTGTCGAAGTAGTGGAAGGCATGCTGCGGCTCGCCCTGCTCGCTGCGCAGGATGTTCTCGGCGGCCAGCTTGCCCATCTGCACCGCCACCGGCGCAACCATGGGGTAGGCCACGCCGGGCTTGTAGCCCTCCAGGTAGGCCATGTCGCCGATCACGAACACCTCGGGCTTGTCGGGCAGGGTCAGGGTCGGCGTGATCTTCACGCGCGCGCCGCGGGCCTGCTCCACCCCCAGCGCATCGGCTACCTTGGCGGCGCGCACGCCTGCGGCCCACACCACCGTATCCGAGCGGATGACCGTGCCATCCTTCAGCGCCACCTCGCCCTGCCGCGCCTCGGCCACGGCGGCCTGCAGCCGCACCTCCACGCCCATGCGGGTGAGCCGCTTGAGCGCCTTGCGCTGCAGCGAGGCGGGGAACGGGGCCAGCAGCTTATCGGCGGCCTCTAGCAGCACCACCTTGGCCTCACGCACATCCAGCGCCGGATAGTCCTTCTTTAGCACGTGGCGGATCAGCTCCTCGAACGCGCCCACCAGCTCCACGCCGGTCGGACCGCCGCCGATCACCACAAAGGTCATCATGGCCCTGCGGCGCTCGGGGTCGCGCTCGCACATGGCCCGCTCGAACGAGCCGAGCACCTGGTTGCGCAGCAGCTCGGCCTCGTCGATATCTTTCAGGCCAAAGGTGTATTTCGCCAGCTCATCGTTGCCAAAGTAGTTATTGGCGCTGCCTGCGGCCAGCACCAGGTAGTCGTAGGGCACCCGCCCAGCCTCGGTGATCACGCGCTTCTGGGCGAAGTCGACCCCGCTCACCTCGGTCATCAGGAAGTCGATGTTGCTGTGGCGGCGGATGATGCCGCGCACCGCCGAGGCGATCGACTCCGGCTCAAGGCCGGCGGTGGCCACCTGGTAGAGCAGCGGCCAGAAGCCGTGGTAGTTGTTGCGATCGAGGATCAGCACATCCACCGGCTGGCCGCCCAGCGCCTTGGCCACATTCAGGCCGCCGAAGCCAGCGCCAACCACCACCACGCGCGGGCGGGTGCCGCCCACGCGGTGGGAGATCGGAGCCTGCGCCACGCCGTCGGTCGGATTGCCCTGCGTATTCTGTACCATATCCATATGTCAAGCTCCCTTCGCGCACTCAGTCGAATTGAGTCACGTGGGCTTCGTCGCCGCACATTTGCTCGCTGGTTACGACAGCTGTTCGTTTTCAGCCCTGTACTACCGGGGCGCATAGGCCCTGGAGTATGGCCGTGGCAGCGTTGCCGCTCTATGGTGCAACAATCAGACCACAGCATGCAGCGTTCTAAAAGGATCGTGGCATCTTTGCTGCATCGCCTGCTAGGGTGATCCATTTCTGATTGTGCTTTTTGTAACAAGTATACGTGAATTATATCACAATTTCAAGTAGCAAAAGCGTTGACATCGCTATGGCCATGCAGTACAGTTATTATCCACACTCCGCTGTGGCAGCACCGCACTGCGGCCCTACAACATTCGCGAGGTTGAGTTATGTCTCCGTCGATTATCGACCAGCGTCAGATCCAAACCCTTGGGCAGCTCATTTCCGCAGGTGGCTACCCGGATGTGCCCAGCCTTCTCCGCGCCTCCCTTGAGCGCCTGATCACCTTCTGGCCCGCTCAGGCTGGGGCGCTAATCTATCAAGCCCCCCACGGCGAACTGCTGGCCTTCGAGTACGGCAATCTCGACGCCGAGGTGGCCAACACCATCGCCGAGGCCCGCGACTCGTTCTCGCGCCGCACCGAAAATACCGAGCCAGCCATCGGCTACTACGCCCTCGACGACGACCGCCAGCTCGTCGAGCTGACTATCCGCAGCAACAACCAGATGGTCGGCCTGCTGCACCTGGTGGTGCGCGAGGGCGAGCCAGAGAACACCGCCGCCGCCCACGCCGAGGAAGATATGGTGGTGCTGGTGGTGCGCGCCCTGGGCGGCGAGGCCGACAAGCTGGCCATGCTGCACCGCGCCGAGCAAGACCTGCGCGAGCTGCACCTGCTCTACGATGTCAGCCAGTCGCTGGCCGCCAACCTCGATCTGCCCAGCCTGATGGAGGAGATCAAGCGCCGCGCGCCCGAGGTGATCGGGGCTGAGCGCATCTCGATCATGCTCGTGGATGAGCAGCAGCACGAGCTGGTGCTGGAGGCCAGCGACCTGGGGCCGAACGAGACCCGCGACTTCCGCATCCCCCTCGATAAGGGCATCGCCGGGTGGGTTGCCACCAACGGCATCGGCCAGATCGTCAACGATGTCGAGCAGGATCCCCGCTGGTTCGATGGCATCTCGCTGGCCACCGACTACATCACCAAATCCATGCTCTGCGTGCCCATGAAGCGCGGCGAGCGCGTGGTGGGCGTCATCCAGATCCTCAACAAGCGCTCCGGCGGCCCCTTCACCGACCAAGACCTGCGCCTGATGAACACCCTGGCCAGCCAGGCCGCCGTGGCGGTGGAAAACGCCCAGTTGGTGCGCAGCCTGAAAGAGGAGCGCGACCGGCTGCTGAGCAAAGAGGCCGAGGTGCGCACCGCCATCGCCCGCGACCTGCACGATGGCCCCACCCAGAGCGTCGCCGCCATCGCCATGAACATCGAGTTCATCAAACGGCTGCTGCGCGCCATGCCCGAGCGCGTGCCCCAGGAGCTCGACATCCTCTCGGAGCTGGTGCAGAAAACCGCCAACGACATCCGCACCCTGCTGTTCGAGCTGCGCCCGCTGGGCCTGGAGACCCAGGGCCTGCTGGCCACGCTCCAGCAGTACGCCGCCCGCTTCCGCGACCCCAACGGTATGCAGGTGCGCCTAGAGGCCCCCGCCAACATCCCTCGCCTGCCGATCGAGATCGAGGGCGCGATCTTCATCATCGTGCAGGAGGCCGTGAACAACGCCCGCAAGCACGCCAAATCGCCCGAGGTGGTGATCTACCTCTACCAGGAGGAGGACAACCTGGTGGCCAGCGTGCGCGACCGTGGCAAGGGCTTCAACGTGGCCCAGGTGGAGGCCACCTACACCTCGCGCGGGTCGCTGGGCCTGCTGAACATGCGCGAGCGCGCCGCCCTGATCGGCGGCGAGTGCCGCATCCGCTCGGTCGAGGGCGAGGGCACCACCATCGAGCTGCGCGTGCCGCTGGCCTAGCCCGCCGCACCATACGCCGCGCCGAAAACCAGCGCGATCGGGTAGTCTTTCACCCGACCGCGCTGGTTTTCTGGTAAGATAGCCCCATCCAAAAGACGCCCCAGCCGTTTTCGGCGCAAGATCGCGGCAGAGCCTGTGCAACTGACAGAAGCCTTAACGTTCGACTCGCTGCGCAAAGCCAGCATCGTCGCTGGCGCGCCCGCCATCCAGCGCGAGGTGCGCTGGGTCCACGTGATCGACACCCCCGACCCCGCCGCGTGGGTGCGCCCCGGCATGCTGCTGCTGAGCACCGGCTACGCCTGGCCCCGCGAGGAGGCTGACCTGGTGGCCCTGCTGCGCGCCCTGGAGGCCCGTGGCATCGCCGCCATCGCCCTGGCTGTGCCCCAGTTCTTCACGCACTTCCCCACCTGCATGCGCGAGGAGGCCGACCGCATCGGCCTGCCGCTGATCGAGATCCCGTGGGAGATCCCCTTCGCCCAGATCGCCGAGGAGCTGCTCCAGGCACTGGTGGTGCAGCAGTACCATCAGATCCAGCAGTCCGAGGTCATCCACCGCGCCCTCACCAGCGCGGCGGTGGAGGCCGAGAGCCTGCAGGACATCGCCGACGCGCTGGGGCGGCTGATCGACCGCGCGGTGACGATCGAGGACATGGAGGGCAGCCTGCTGGCCGCCCACCGCGCCCCGCAGATCGAGGACACCGTGCGCCTGCGCACCCTAGAGGATGGCCGCACGCCCTCGGACTACGAGCATTTTCTGGAGCTGGGCGGCTACGCCGGGCAGCTGGCCGCCGCCTATGGCCCCGTGCGCATCCCTTCCGCCCCCGATATGGGCGCGACGGGCCGCGTGATCTGCCCCATCCGCCTGAAGCACGAGACGGTAGGCCGCATCTGGATCATCGAGGGCGCGCGCCCGCTCAGCGAGCTGGATCTGCGCGCCGCCGAGCAGGCCGCCTTCATCGCCGCGCTCCACATCCTGCACCAGCGCGAGCTGGAGACCCGCGAGGCCCGCGTGGGCTACGCCTTCCTCGACTCGCTGCTCGATGGGACGTTCGCCCATACCCCCCAGACCTTCGAGCGCGCCCGCCTGCTGGGCTTCGACCCCAGCGCCAGCTACCACGTGGGCCTGTTCCAGCTGCACGTCGAGCTGCCGCTCTCCGCCGAGGCCTTCCAGCGCCGCGAGCGCCTGGCCACCCGCCTGCGCCAGCGGCTCGCCCGCGTGGGCGGCCCGGCCCTGCTCTCGCTCAACGGCGACCAGATCCCCTTCCTGCTGCCTCAGGGCGCGCCCGGCGAGCAGATCTGGGCCGAGCTGGCCGCCGATGATGTGTCGCTCACCATCAGCCGCGTGCGCCAGGGCGTCGCGGGCATCCAGCAGAGCTACCGCGACATCCAGTCGCTCATCCCGCTGATCGGCGCGGGCAGCTTTGTGCCCGCCGAGCGGCTGCTGCTGCCCCGCGTGCTGGGCGGCGACCAGGCCGCCCAGGCCGATTTCCTCGACGAGCTGCTCGGCCCGCTGGAGCAGGCCCGCAGCGGCCAGACCCTGATCGCCACGCTGGTGGAGTTTGCCAACCATGGCTTCCACCTGGCCCAGGCGGCCCAGGCCCTGTTCATCCACCCCAAGACCCTGCGCTACCGCCTTGAGCGCATCGCCGAGATCAGCCACCTCGACCTGAATGACTCGGATACCCGCTTCCGCATCCAGCTCGCCGCCCAGCTGCTGCGCCTGCGACCACACTAGGTCTGGGGGCACCCCTGCAGCACGGCCCTCCACATCCCCGCTAAAGACACGTTTTGCACGCCATGATCGATTACTGGCACTGCATTGTCATTTTTTGCACTGCATGATTATTTTTTGCGCTGCATGATCACTCACCCGCACCCCTCGATCACTCACCCGCACTCCTCGATCACTCACCCGCACCCCTCGATCACTCACCCGCACTCCTCGATCACTCACCCGCACTCCTCGATCACTCACCCGCACTCCTCGATCACTCACCCGCACCCCTCGATCACTCACCCGCACCCCTCGATCACTCACCCGCACTCCTCGATCACTCACCCGCACCCCTCGATCACTCACCCGCACCCCTCGATCACTCACCCGCACCCCTCGATCACTTTTTGCGCTGCATGAGCACTTTTTAGGCTGTATGAGCACTTTTTGCCCAATCATCGCCCCTCAGCTGCACGACATCGCCGCTCACCCGCATAGCACGAGCGCCGCCGCTTTATCCGCACGGCGATATGTTCGCATGGCAGTCTTATCCCTAAGGGGAATAGTAATCGCCTAGCGAACCCGCTACACTCAGCGCAGACCTCGGCAAAAAGACAGCGAGCATTAATGGCCCAAGCGGCGCAGGCAAGCGGCCAGGGGCCACATGTTCCAGCGCCACGCCGGGCCAAAAGGAGCAGCACACATGGTTGTCGCAGAAACACGCACCGATAGCCTCCAATCCCTGCGCGAGGCGGTGCTGCCGCGCGGGCTATCGACCGCCCACCCGATCATCGTTGCTCGGGCCGAGGGTTCGCGGGTGTGGGATGTGGACGGACGCGAGTACATCGACTTTGCGGGCGGGATCGGCGTGCTGAACGTGGGCCACAACCACCCCCAGGTGGTGCAGGCGGTGAAGGCCCAGCTTGAGCGGGTGGTGCACACCTGCTTCCAGGTGGCCATGTACGAGCCATACCTGCGCCTGGCCGAGCGCCTGGCCGCCCTGGCCCCCGGCGAGGAGGCCAAGAAGGTTATCCTGCTTTCCACCGGGGCCGAGGCGGTGGAGAATGCGGTAAAAATTGCCCGCAGCGCCACCGGGCGCAGCGCCATCATCAGCTTCAACCGCAGCTTCCACGGGCGCACCCTGCTGGGGATGACGCTGAACGGCAAGACCACGCCCTACCAGCAAAACTTTGGCCCCTTCGCGCCGGATGTGTTTCACACGCCCTACCCCATGGAGTACCGGGGCTGGACCAGCGAGCGGGCCATCGAAGCGCTAGAAGAGCTGTTCGCCACCCAGGTCGCCCCCGAGCGGGTGGCAGCCATCCTGATCGAGCCAGTGATGGGCGAGGGTGGCTTTGTGCCAGCGCCCGCCGCCTTTCTGCAAACCCTGCGCGAGATCGCCACGCGCCACGGCATCCTGCTGATCGCCGACGAGGTGCAGAGCGGCTTCGGGCGCACATCCAAGCTGTTTGCCATCGAGCACAGCGGCGTGGTGCCCGACCTGATCACGGTGGCCAAGAGCCTGGCGGGCGGCCTGCCGCTCTCGGCGGTGATCGGCAGGGCCGACCTGATGGACGCGCCCAACCCTGGCGGGCTGGGTGGCACCTACGCCGGTAACCCGCTGGCCTGCGCCGCCGCCCTGGCGGTGCTGGATCTGTTCGAGCACGGCCTGCTTGATCAGGCCGAAAGGCTAGGCGGCAAGCTGGAGTCCCGGCTTGCCGCCTTCTACGACATGTTCCCCCAGGTGGGCGAGGCGCGCGGACTGGGGGCCATGCGGGCGATCGAGTTTGTGCGCGACCGCCAGAGCCGGGCCGAAGACCCCGAGATCGTCAAGCGCATCATCGTGAGCGCCCGCGAGCGCGGCCTCATCCTGCTAAGCGCGGGGCTGCACGGCAACGTCATCCGCATCCACGCGCCGCTCACCACCGAGGATGCCGTGCTTGAGCGCGGCATGGACATCCTGGAAGAAGCGATCCGCGAGGCCGCACGCGCCTAGCCCCGCCCATGTGCGAATTCGCACCGCCGCACGGGTGCGATAGCGCACCGCACGCTCGCCGCACTCCTTCTACAATCAAACTATCTTCATCCCAGGCACGCCAGCAGCTGCGGCACGCCTGGGATGCGCTTTGATACAGAAGGAGAACCCAGACCCATGCGACGCCCCCTGTTCTTCGCAGCCCGCGCCGCCGCTGTGGCGGCGGTGCTTTCAGCCTGCGGCGGCACCCCGGCCAGCCCCAGCATGCCCAGCGCTGCCTCTGGTCAAGCCGCCAGCGCCGCGCCCAGCAATAGACCCCTGCGCATCGGCACGCCCTTCCTCAGCGCGCCACTCGACCCGCTGAGCGGCGGCGGGTTCCACGCCATCCAGTTTGGCGTGGGCGAGACCCTGACGCGGCTGGATGACCAGTTTGCGGCGGTGCCCTGGCTGGCCGAGGCGATCGCGCAGCGCGACGAGACCACCTGGGCGATCACGCTGCGCCAGGGCGCGCTGTTCCAGGATGGCGCACCAGTCACCGCCGAGGCCGTCAAGCGCTCGCTTGAGCGCGCGGTGGAAGGTGTGGCCGGGGCCAAGGCCTTGCTGGGTGCCGCCCAGATCGTGGCCAGCGACGAGCGCACCGTGCAGATCACCACCAGCCGCGCTAGCCCGCTGCTGCCCAACATCCTGACCGACCCGGCCTTTATCATTGTCAATGCCGATGCCGCCCAGCAGCAGGGCGACGCCTTCGCGCTCAAGCCAGTGATGACCGGCGTCTACCAGGTGGCCGAGTTCGCGGTCGATCAGCGCCTGGTGCTGCAGGCCAACCCGCGCTACTGGGGCGGCGTGGCCAAGACCAGCCGCGTGGAGGTCACGGTGCTGGCCGAGGCCAGCGCGCGCATCCTGGGGCTGCAGAGCGGCGAGCTTGACATCGCCGTAGACCTGCGGCCCGAGAGCGTGGATGTGGCCAGCGCCAGCCCCGAGCTGAAGGTGGTGCACGCGCAGCCAATCTCGACGATCTTCATGTATCTCAATGAGCAGCGGCCCGCGCTGGCCGATCTGCGGGTGCGCCAGGCCATCGCCCACGCCATCCCCCAGCGCGACGTGCTGGTGAGCGCGGTGCTGCGCGGCCAAGGCCTGCCCGCCGCCGGGCAGATCCCGCCCAGCATCCTGGCCTGCCAAAACGCCCAGGCTCCGGCCTACGACCTAGAGAAGGCCAAGCAGCTGCTGGCCGAGGCTGGCTACGCCGACAGCGACGGCGACGGCGTGGTGGAAACGGGCGGCGCGCCGCTGAAACTGCTGGTGGTCAGCTACCCGCAGCGCCCGGCGCTTACCCCGATGGCCGAGATCATCCAGGCCAGCCTCAAGCAGGCGGGCATCGCCATGGAGATCCAGAGCACCGAGCAGATCAACAGCACCCTGAGCGCTGGCGGTTGGGATGGCGCGATGTACTTCAACAACATGGCCGCCACCGGCGACGCCTATGGCTCGCTGGATGCGTTCTTCCGCACGGGCGGCGCGGCCAACCGTGGCGGCTACAGCAGCGTGAGCATCGACCAGCAGCTCGATGCGCTCCAGCCAGTGAGCGACCGCGCCGCCCGCACCGCCCAGGCCTGCGCCATCCAGCAGCAGCTGCTGGATGAGGCCGCCACCATCCCGCTGGCCTACCCCAACTACTCCTACGGCGTCTCCAGGCAGGTCGGCGGCTTCGACACGGCGCACCCCTTCTTCCTCTACTTCCTGAACGGGGGCTTCAGCATCGCATGATCGGCTATCTTTTTCGGCGGCTGCTGGCCACAGCGGGGGTGCTGCTGGGCATCTCGGCGCTGGCTTTCGGCCTCTCGGCGCTGGCCCCCGGCGACCCCGCCGAGATCCTGCTGGTGATGCGGATGGAAGGCAGCACCCCCAGCAAAGCGGCCATCGAATCGTTCCGGCACGAGCTAGGCCTGAGCCAGCCCGCCCCGCTGCGCTACACGCGCTGGCTGGCCCGCACGGCCCAGGGCGACCTCGGCACATCCTACCGCAGCGGCAGGCCGGTGGCCGCCGAGATCGCGGCGCGGCTGCCCGCCACCCTGGCGCTGGCCGCCAGCAGCATGGCGCTGGCGGCGCTGGTCGGGGTGCCGCTGGGCGTGCTCGCGGCCATCCAGCGCGGCGGCGTGATCGACCGCGCGGGGCTGGCGCTGGCAACCCTGGGGGCCAGCATGCCCAGCTACCTGCTGGCGCTGCTGCTGGTGCTGCTGTTCGCGGCGGCGCTGGGCTGGCTGCCCGCCTTTGGCTATGGCACGCCGCGCCACATGGTGCTGCCCAGCGTAGCCCTGGCCGCCGGGGTGGCCACCACGGTGTTGCGGCTGGTGCGCGCCAGCATGCTGGAGGCCCTGAGGCAGGACTACGTGCGGCTGGCCCGCGCCAAGGGCCTGGCCGAGTGGCGCGTGGTTGGCGGGCACGTGCTGCGCAACGCCGCCGCGCCGATCATCACCGCGCTGGCCATGAGCGCGGGCAGGCTGCTGAGCGGCGCGGTGGTGGTGGAGCGGATCTTCGCGTGGCCGGGGGTGGGCCGCTACGCGGTGGATGCGATCAGCGCCCGCGACTACCCGGTGATCCAGGGTGTGATGGTCTACATGGCCGCGATCTTCGCGCTGGTGAACCTGCTGGCCGACCTGCTCTGCGGCTGGCTCGACCCGCGCATCACCGATAGGCAGGCCTAGCATGGCCCACGCGCGACGACGCCATAGCCACCCGCCCGACATGCTGGCCGGGGCAGGCCTGCTGGCCCTAGTGGTCGCCCTCACGCTGGGGGCGCCCATGCTCGGCCTGGCCGACCCTGCCGAGCAGCACCTGCTCGATGCCTTCGGCGGGCCGAGCGCCGCCCACCCGCTGGGCACCGACCACCTGGGGCGCGACATGCTGGCCCGCCTAGCCTATGGCGGGCGGGCCACGCTGGCCACCGCCGCCGCCACTATGGTCGCCACGCTGGCCCTGGCCACCATGGCCGGGCTGGCGGCGGGCTACCTGGGCGGCTGGGCCGACGCCCTGCTAATGCGGCTGTGCGACCTGCTGATGGCCATCCCCGGCTTCATCCTCGCGGTGGCGGTGGCGGGCACCCTGGGCGGTGGCCTAGCCAGCGTGGTGCTGGCGCTCGCCATCACGGGCTGGACCCGCTACGCCCGCGTGATCCGCGCCGGGGTGCAGGTGGCTCGCAGGCAAGAGTATATCCAGGCTGCGCGGGCGCTGGGCTTCGCGCCGCCGCGCATCCTGCTGCGCCACATCCTGCCGAACATCGCCGGGCCGCTGGTAGTGCTGACCGCCGTCGACTGCGGCCAGATCATCCTCGCCATCGCGGGTCTGAACTTCCTGGGCCTGGGCACCCAGCCGCCCAGCCCCGAGTGGGGCGCGCTGCTGAACGACGCCCAGCCCTACATCCAGACCGACCCGCAGCTGGTGCTGTGGCCCGCCGCCGCCCTGTTCGGCACCGCGCTGGGCTGCAACCTGCTGGGCGACGGCCTGCGCGACATGCTCGACCCCCAGCGCCGCCCCTAGGCACGCCAAAGGCGGCGCGGTCCACCCCACGCCGCCTCCAGCCACTGCACGAGGCCAACCCTAGGCCGCAGGCGCGGCTACCAGCCGCCCCAGCCTGCGCAGCTCGGGGAAGGCCAGGGCGATCAGCACCACCACGGCCAGCGTGCCAAAGCCGCCAAACACCACCGACGCCACCGACGAGCCAAGCAGCGCCGCCACCGTGCCCGACTCGAAGGAGCCAAGCTCGTTGGAGATGCCCACAAACACGTAGTGCACCGCATTCACGCGCCCGCGCATCTCATCCGGCGTGCGGGTGAGCAGCAGCGTGCTGCGGATGACCACGCTGATGTTGTCGAGCGCGCCCAGCACCACCAGCATAGCCAGCGAGAGCGGGAAGAACGTGGAGACGCCAAACACCAGCGTCGCCACACCGAACCCGGCCACCGCATACAGCAGGGCGCGGCCCGCATGCTTCATAGGCGGCATATGCGCGATCAGGAAGGCCATCGCCACCGCGCCGATCGAAGGCGCGGCGCGCATCACGCCGTAGCCCAGCTCGCCCACGTGCAGCACATCGCTGGCGTAGACTGGCAGCAGCGCCACCGCCCCGCCGAACAGCACCGCAAACATGTCGAGCGAGATCGAGGCCAGGATGATCTTGTTCTGCCACACGAAGCGCAGGCCCACCAGCATCGACGACATGGTCATCGGCTCGCCAGCGTGCTGGGCCGCCGTCTGCGCACGAATGGTGGAAAGCGCCAGTGCGACGCCCAGCAGGGTCACGCTGGAGAGGATGTAGACCAGCGTCGCGCCAGTGGGTAGGGCCAGCAGCAGCCCGCCCAGCGCCGGGCCGAGGATGGCTGACAGCTGCCAGGCGGTGCTCTGCCAGGTGGCCGCGTTGGCGTAGGCCTCGACGGGCACCACCTGGGCCTGAAGCGCCGAGAAAGCCGGGCTTTGGAAGGCCCGCCCGATGCCCATACCCAAGATGCACAGATAGATCAGCACAATCGGCCCCTGCACCCACGACAGGGCCGCCAGGGCCAAACTACATAGCGCCAGACCCGACATGGCCAGCACCACCACGCGCTTGCGGTCGGCGGTATCGGCGATGTGGCCCGCAGGCAGGGCCAGCAGCAGCACGGGGATGATCTGGACCAGGCCAACCAGGCCCAGGTCGAAGGGATTCTTGGTGCGGGCGTACAGCTCCCAGGCGATGGCGGCCCCCAGCATCTGCTCGGCGATCACCGAGAACAGCGTGCTGAAGAACAGCAGGCGGAAGTCGCGGAACCGCAGGGCCTGGTAGGCGTCGGGCCGGGCGGCGGGGGGTGAAGAGGGCGAATCGGCAGCGCTCATGTGGTGCTCCAGCATAGCGGGGCGAGCAAAGGCGATAACAAAGACTGGCCTGCCTATGTGAGCATAGCAGGCCAGTCTTGCACAGGGTCGCGCTTTGTCCGCTCAGAAGGAAACGGTGATGTACTCGCCCCTGAGTAGCTCGTATTTCTATAGCCGTATTATAGCCGCTTTTGCGCCGCCGCCCCCAGGGCCAAAGGCCCGATCTTCGCTAAGGCTACGCTAAGCATCCGGCGGGAAGACGAACTGGGCGGCGGCGGCCACCAGCGGCGCGGGGTCGGCGCGGTAGACCGCTAGGCGCTCGCGCAGCGGGGCCGACCAGCCCGCGCAGGCGGCGTGGGCCACCAGCGCGGCCAGCGCCACGCGGCGCAGCGCGGCATCCGGCTCCTCGGCCAGCGCCGCCTCGATGGCGGCGAAGCGCGTGGGCTTCCAAGCGTGGGCATAGCCCACCAGGGCATTGGCGCAGGCCACCAGGGCGTCGGCGTGAAGCTGGCCGGTGGCGGCCAGGCGGCGCACGTGCTGCACGAACTCATTGCGGTTCAGCACAGCGGCGGACAGGATGACCTGCTGCTGCACCGCCAGCGGATCCTCGGCCAGCGCGGCCAGCACCGCGCTGGCGGCGGCCTTGGTCGGCTCGAACGAGCCTTTGCAGGCGAACCAATCGACCAGCAGCACCAGCGCCTGGCGATGGGGCAGCACATGCCGCGCCAGCTTCCCAGCCAGATCGGGCTGGTGCTGCGCGTAGGTGGCCAGCGCGGCGGGCACAGCGGCTCGCCACTCGCTGGGGATGGGCGAGGCCGCGAGCGCCAGCAGCGGCGCAAACAGCGCCTGCTCGGGGTCGCTCACCGGCATGTGCGCGCACCGCCCCAGCGCTGCGGCGCGCACCTGGGCATCGGGGTGGGCCAGCAATGCGGCCAGCAGCGCCGCGAGCCGCCGCCGCCCCTCGGGCGCGAGCCGCAGGTCGGGGATGTCGGCCAGGCTGGCGGCCAGGGCTGGCTCGGCGGTAGCCGCGCGCTCCAGCACCTGCCAGGCCTCCTCGCGCCCTAGGTGGTCCCAGAGGGCGCGCAGCAGCGCCACCCGCACGTCGCGGTGCAGGCCCTCGCGCCGGTCGAAGGCCAGCAGCGCGGCAAAGGCCTCGTCGGTGGGCAGCTCGCCGATCAGGCGCACCACCTCTTTCGCCACCGTCACCTTGGCCAGCGGCACGCCGAGCAGCAGCGGCAGCGCGCGCGGCGGTGGCAGCGCCAGCATGGCGGGGCGTAGCGCATAGATCGCCACCCTGGCCCGCTCATCGCCCATCGCATCCAGCAGGGCCGGGGTGCCGTCGCCGGTGTCGCGGCGAGCTAGCGCCAGCAGCGCGGTGTCGCGGAGGGCCTGGCGGGGGTTCGCTAGCGAGGCCAGGGCGATCAGCGCATCGGGCGGCACCATGGGCAGGGCGGCCAGCTGGTGCGCCGCCATGAACAGCGCGGGCGTGTCGCGCTGCTTGTCGTCGATCAGCTCGGTCAGCACCTTGGCAAACTCCCGCTGCTGGCCGGGCGTCCAGCGAAAAAAGCCATCCATCAGCGGTAGCACGAAGCGCGTCTTGCCGGTGGCGAAGCGGCCCTTGTAGGCCTGCTGCCCCAGGAAGGGCGCGAGCAGATCTTGGCGGCGGCGGTGCAGGAACTGGTAGACCACGGGCTGTGTCACCCAGCTGGGGTCGCTGACCAGCAGCTCGGGCACCAGCTGCGGCAGGCGCTTGGGCAGGTACTGGGCGATGATGCCGAGGGCCTGGGCGGCGACCCAGCCGCGCTTGTCGCCCACCAGCCGCTCCAGCAGCGCTACCAGCTCGGGGAACAGCTCCAGCCGCTGCTTGAACATCCGGGCGGCCTGGAAGATCGCCTGCTCGCGCTCGCGCGGCTCCCAGGCCAGCAGCACGGGCAGCAGCGCGGGGGCAATGGCCCGCACCTCGGCGGGCGCGAGCAGCCCGCGCAGGCCACCGCCCAGCACCACGCCGCGCTCGCGGCTGAGCGTAGCCAGCCAGGGAGCGGCCCAGCCGGGGTGGAAGGGCAGCAGCCGCAGCACCAGCCGCGCCGCCCAGTTGGCCGTGCCCGGCGAGCAGTCGCGGGCATCCAGCGCGGCGCGGATGACCTGCCCCAGCGCCTCCAGATGCTCGACGCGCCAGCGCGAGGGCGGCAGCGCGGCCAGCGCCTGGATCATGGCCACGCGCACGGGATCCTGCTCGTTGCGGCGGGCGTTGGCCACCTGCAGCAGATCGGCCAGGTGATCGGGGTAGTAGCGCGTCACGCCCACCAGTGCGGTGAGCGCGGCGGTGCGCACATCCGGCTCGGGGCTGCCGAGGTGCGGCGCGAGCGCGGCCTGGGCCTCGGGCCAGGGCAGGAAGGCCGCATAGGCCAGCCGCTCCAGCGGCTTGGGCAGCAGCGCGGGCAGGGCCATGTTGCGCCGCGCCTCCGGCTCGCGCAGGTCGGCGGGCAGGCCGCCCACCACCGTGGCGGGCAGGCTGCCATCGTCACCCCGCCAGAGCAGGGAGGCCGCCTCGTAGGCGATGCGGCGCTGGGCGGGCGCGAGCCGCGCGAACAGGTGGGGCAGGTGGCGCTGATAGGGCAGGGAGCTCTGGCGCAGCAGGGCGGCCAGGCGCTCACCATCCACCTGCAGGGCCAGATCCACAATGTCTAGGCCAAACGCGCTGCCCCGCGCCGCGATCAGCTCGGCCACCTGGTTGGGGCGGGCCTGCGCCAGCACGGCCAGCGGCAGATCGGTGTAGCCAGCGGCCAGCGCACCGTGGGCCAGGGCCAGCCCCACATCGGGCGCGAGCCGCCCCAGCGGATGCAGCGCCGCCGCCATGCAGCGGGCTAGGTGCGCGTCGGGCTGCGGGGCGGCCTGCACCTGGGCCAGCAGGGCATCGGCGGCGAACTGCGGCTGGAGCCGGGCCAGCCTGGCCCACTCCTCGGGGGCCATCTGGGCCTGCCCGGCGGCCACCAGCGCCACCAGCTCGGCGTCGCCCAGGGCCTGGCCAGCCAGGCGGTCGAGCACGCCCGGCTTGCCGCGCATCAGGATGGCGCGAGCGGCCAGCAGCTGCTCGTGGGTGCCCAGCTTGAGCACCAGCCGCCTGGCCCGCCTGCGGATGGTGGCCGACGCATCCTCCAGCATGCGCAGCGCCAGCGCGCCATCGCCGCTGCCCTGGCACGACTGGAGCGCCAGCATGCGCTCGTACATCGACTCGCTCGCGGCCAGCTCGTCGACGAGCTGCGCCGCACCCGCATCGGCGCGGGCGGCCTGCCCCAGCTCGGACATGCGCCGCATCCGCCCGTCGTGGGGCAGGCGCTCTAGCTCGGCCAGCAGTGTGTTCAGCTTCATGCAATCCCCTCGCAGATAGACGGTCCGCGCAGAGTATAGCACGGCCTATGCCAGAGCACAATTCCTTTTGAACCCTATTGACCCACCAAGAACCACATAGTATACTCACTGAGCCATAGCGAGCGCAGCGGCAGCCGAGGCTACCGCGCGCAGAAATCGAGCAACACCGTGAAGATAACCATACCCGAGCTTGCGCTGGTGGTGCTGGTCGGCCCGTCGGGCGCGGGCAAGTCGACCTTCGCGCGCCAGCACTTCCTGCCCACCGAGGTGCTCTCCTCGGACGCCTGCCGCGCCCTGGTGGCCGACGACGAGAACGACCAGAGCGCCACCACCGACGCCTTCGACGTGCTGCACTACATCGCCCGCAAGCGGCTGGCCGCCGGGCGCATATGCGTGGTGGATGCCACCAACGTGCAGCCCGAGGCCCGCAAGCCGCTGCTGGCGCTGGCCCGCGAGCAGCACGTGCTGGCCGTGGCCATCGTGTTCGACCTGCCCGAGCGCATCTGCCAGGAGCGCAACGCCGCCCGACCCGACCGCAGCTTCGGGCCGCAGGTCATCCGGCGGCAGCAGGGCCAGCTGCGCCGCTCGCTGCGCGGCCTTGGGCGCGAGGGCTTCCGCCACGTGTTCACCTTCCGCAGCGCGGATGAGGTGGGTGCGGCCAGCGTGGCCCGCGAGCCGCTGTGGAACAACCGCAAGGGCGACCACGGCCCCTTCGACATCATCGGCGATGTGCACGGCTGCGCCGACGAGCTGCGCGAGCTGCTGGGCGCGCTGGGCTACGCGCCCGACGCGGGCGGCGTGTGGGCGCACCCGCAGGGCCGCAAGGCCGTGTTCCTAGGCGATCTGGTAGACCGCGGGCCGGACTCGCCCGGCGTGCTGCGGCTGGCCATGGGCATGGTGGCCGCAGGCGCGGCGCTGTGCGTGCCCGGCAACCACGACACGCGGCTGGATAAGAAGCTGCGCGGGCGCGACGTGCAGATCACCCATGGCCTGGCCGAGACCTTGGCCCAGCTCGATCGCGAGCCTGCTGCATTCCGCGCCCAGGTGGCCGAGTTCATCCACGGGCTAGTGAGCCACTATGTGCTGGATGATGGAAAGCTGGTGGTGGCCCACGCAGGCCTGAAGCAGAAGCTGCAGGGCCGCAGCTCGGCCAGCGTGCGCGAGTTCGCGCTGTACGGCGAGACCACCGGCGAGACCGACGAGTTCGGCCTGCCGGTGCGCTACAACTGGGCATCCGAGTACCGTGGCCGGGCCGCCGTGGTCTACGGCCACACGCCCACACCCGAGGCCGAGTGGCTGAACGGCACGCTGAACATCGACACCGGCTGCGTGTTCGGCGGCAGGCTCACGGCGCTGCGCTACCCCGAGCGCGAGCTGGTGAGCGTGGCCGCCCGCCAGACCTACGCCGAGCCTGCGCGACCGTTCCTGGCCGAGCCTGCGCCGCTGCTCACCGCCCAGCAGCAGCACGACGACCTGCTGGACGTGGGCGAGCTGCTGGGCAAGAAGATCATCCGCACCGCGCTAGGCGGGCAGGTGATCATCCGCGAGGAGAACGCCATCGCCGCGCTGGAGGTGATGAGCCGCTTCGCCGCCAACCCGAAGTGGCTGATCTACCTGCCGCCCACCATGTCGCCATCCGAGACCACGCAGCAGCCCGGGCTGCTGGAGCACCCGGCGGAGGCCTTCGCCTACTACCGCTCGCAGGGCGTGCCCACGGTGGTGTGCGAGGTGAAGCACATGGGCTCGCGCGCGGTCGCCATCGTCTGCCGCGACGAGGATGTGGCGCGGCGGCGCTTTGGCGTGGTGGGCGAGGGCGCGGGGATCATCTACACCCGCACGGGCCGCCGCTTCTTCGACGACCGCGTGCTGGAGGAAGGGCTGCTGGGCGTCGTACGCGCCGCGATGGATCGGGCGGGGCTATGGGACGAGCTGCGCACCGACTGGGTGTGCCTCGACTGCGAGCTAATGCCGTGGTCGGCCAAGGCCCAGGAGCTGCTGCGCCGCCAGTATGCGCCGGTGGGCGCGGCGGCTATGGCCAGCCTGGGCGCGGCGCGAGCGGCGATCGGGGCCGCCCAGGCGCGCGGCGTGGATGTGGCCGAGGTCGGCCCGTGGTTCGCCGAGCGCGAGGCGATGGCCCAGGACTACGTGCGGGCCTACGGCCACTACTGCTGGCCGGTGGAGACGCTGGCCAGCCTGCGGCTCGCGCCCTTCCACCTGCTGGCCAGCGAGGGCGCGACCCACACCCGCGACGACCACCGCTGGCACATGGCCACCCTGGCCCGCCTGGCCCAGGCCGACCGCACCGGCGTGCTGCTGGCCACGCCCACCCTAGAGGTGGACGTGGCCGACGCCGAGAGCGTGGCCGCCGGCTGCCGCTGGTGGGAGGAGCTGACCGAGCAGGGCGGCGAGGGCATGGTGGTGAAGCCGCTGCCGTTCGTCGCGCGCGGGCCGCGCGGCATCACCCAGCCCGCCGTGAAGTGCCGGGGCCGCGAGTACCTGCGGATCATCTACGGGCCGGAGTACACCGCGCCGCACAACCTGGGGCGGCTACGCTCGCGCGGGGTGGGGGCCAAGCGCGCCCTGGCGCTGCGCGAGTTCGCGCTGGGCGTCGAGGCGCTGGAGCGCTTCACGCGGGGCGAGCCGCTGCAGCGGGTGCACGAGTGCGTGTTCGGGGTGCTGGCGCTGGAGAGCGAGCCGGTGGACCCTCGGCTGTAGGGCGTCGCTGGCTCATGCGGGTGGTGCGCCAGCCATGGAATCATCGCCGTAGTGGCGGATCTTGTGTCCGCCCGCGCCGTAGGCATCGGTAATGCACGCGGCGTGGGGAGCATCGTAACGCACCGTCACTTGGCGTTCAACACCTCCGGTCATTTTTCTTGGAAACGCAGCTATCTAGCGCAAAGTACCCGAATTGAGGATTAGAACCATGCTTCTGACCATAAGCACCACCCATCGGCCAGCCACCGACCTGGGGTTCCTGCTGGTGAAGAACCCCGTGCGGGCGCAGAGCTTCGAGCTGAGCTTCGGCAAGGCCCACGTGCTCTACCCCGAGGCCAGCGAGGAGCGCTGCACCGCCGCGCTGCTGCTCGACATCGACCCGGTGGGGCTGGTGCGTGGGCGCAGCCCAGGGGCCGACGGCCCGCTCGATCAATATGTCAACGACCGGCCCTATGTGGCCTCGTCGTTCCTGAGCGTGGCGCTGGCCCAGGTGTTCGGCAGCGCGCTGAACGGCAAGTCGCGCGACCGCCCCGAGCTGGCGGGCCTGGCGCTACCGATGGAGGCCAGCATATCGGCCCTGCCCGCGCGCGGCGGCGAGCCGCTGCTGCGGCGGCTGTTCGAGCCGCTGGGCTACGCGGTGGAGGTGGAGCGCCTGCCGCTCGACGAGCGCTTCCCCGACTGGGGCGCGAGCGACCTCTACCGGCTGCGGCTGGCCGCCACCTGCACTGTGGCCGACCTGCTGGCGCACCTGTATGTGCTCATCCCCGTGCTGGATGCCGACAAGCACTACTACTTCGGCCCCGACGAGGTGGAGAAGCTGCTGCGGCGCGGTGAGGGCTGGCTGGCCAGCCACCCCGAGAAGAACCTGATCACGCTGCGCTACCTGAAGCGCCGCCAGCTCATCCGCAGCGCCCTGGCCCAGCTGGTCGAGCCGGGGGACGAGGGCGAGGATGATGAGGACGAGAGCGCAGACAGAGCTAGGCGCGAGCGCCGCGAGAGCCTGCACGAGCTGCGGCTGGGCGCGGCGCTGGCCGTGCTGAAGGGCTGCGGGGCCGCGCGCGTGCTCGACCTGGGCTGCGGCGAGGGCAAGCTGACCGTGCTGCTGGCCAAGGAGCCGCAGTTCCGCGAGATCGTGGGGATGGATGTGGCCTACCGCAGCCTGGAAGTGGCGCAGCGGCGCGTGGAGCGGCTGGCCGCCGCGCAGCGCCAGCGCGTGCGGCTGTTCCAAGGATCGCTGACCTACGCCGACGCGCGGCTGGCAGGCTACGACGCAGCGGCGGTGGTGGAGGTAATCGAGCACATGGACGAGGGGCGGCTGGGCGCATTCGAGCGCGTGCTGTTCGAGCGGGCCAGGCCGGGCACGGTGGCGATCACCACGCCCAACGCCGAGTACAACATCCGCTTCGAGACGCTGGAGCAGGGGCGGTTTCGCCACCGCGACCACCGCTTCGAGTGGACGCGGGCGCAGCTGGCCGCGTGGGCGGCGGGCGTGGCCGAGCGCCACGGCTACAGCGTCAGCATCCTGCCGGTGGGGCCAGAAGACGCCGAGGTGGGCGCGCCCAGCCAGATGGCCGTGTTCACCCGCGCATAAAAAAGCGGCGCGCTGGATCAGATCCAGCGCGCCACTACCTAGGCGACCTGGAGGACCAGCTTGCCTAGGTAGTGGCTGGCCAGGGCGCGGTGCGCCTCGGCGGCCTGGGCCAGCGGGAAGGTCTGGGCGACATGCAAATCGAACGGCTCCACCTCGATCAGGCGGTTCAGCCGCTGGATGATGTCGGCATCCGGCTCGCCATTGTAGCTGCTCACCCGCAGGCTAGGGTGCGCATGGGCCTCGATAGGCACGCCGCTGGGATAGGCGACGCGACCGCCCTCGCGCAGCGCGCCGAGCGCTCGCTGCGCTGCCTCGCCGCCTGCGGCGAACAGGGCGGCATCCAGCCCCTGCGGGGCAAATTGGCGAGCGGCGGCAAGCACATCATCGCGGCGGCCATCGAGGGCCGCGTCGGCACCCAGCCGCCGCGCCAGCGCCACGCCATCCGCCCCCGATGCGACGGCCAGCACGCGTGCGCCAAGCCGCTTGGCCAGCTGCACGGCCACATGGCCCACGCCGCCGCTGGCCCCAAAGATCATCACAGACTCGCCCTGGCCCAGCCCCAGCGTATCCTCCAGCCCGCGCAGCGCGGTCACGCCCACCCCGCCCACGGCGGCGGCCTGCGCGGTGCTCAGGCCGCTGGGTACAGGCGAGACGCAGGCCGCATCCACTGCGGCATACTCGGCGTAGAAGCCGCCCTTGGGGTTCAGAAAGCCGAGCGCGTAGACGGAGTCGCCCACGCGCAGATGCGACACATCCGCGCCGAGGGCAGCCACAGTCCCCGCACCCTCGGAGCCAAGCACATAGGGAAACGGCGGCGTGAACCCCAGCATCTCGGCATAGCCGCCCTCGCGCTCGAAGGCATCCCACTCGCCCACGCCCGCGACATCCACCCGCACAAGCACCTCGTTGGGGGCAATCGCTGGCACCGGAAGGTTTTGGAGCCGCATAGCCTCAATGCCGCCGAAGCGGTCAAGCGCGATCGCGCGCATGGTCTCTGTCAGGTGTCCCATCGTTGGCCTCCTCGTTCTCGCTTCGTCTTATGGAAACTTTTCCCAGCATGTGCCATATCAATAAGCACACCAGAGCAGGCGATACGAGCAAGAAATTTTGGTGTGGAGTAGAGTGGTGGGGTGCGACGTGCTCATCAACGGCACAGATGCCGAAACATGCTAGCAGCCTAGTGGGACAGGTAGCGTCACAACACCGGGGATCTTCTGCCCAGCGGCCTGCGCGTGGCGCAAAAAAGCGGCGCGCTGGATCTGATCCAGCGCGCCGCAGTGCGGGCGGGCGCTACTTCACCGAGATGATGGTGCGGGCGCGCATGCCGGGGCGCAGGCCATCGATGCTATCGAGGGCCACACGCACCACGTAGGTGCGCACGTTGCCGCTGACCGTGGCCGTGGGCGCGATATAGGTCACCTTGCCGGTGTACTCATCCTTCTCGGCGCCCTCGACCACCACCTTCACCGACTGATCCTTCTTGACCTTGGCGATATCGACATCGCTGATGTTCACATCCACGTGCAGCTTGCTCACATCCACCACAGTGACAGCGGCTTGGCCACCGGCGCTGCTGGAGTCGCCGGGGTCGATGTTGACCGCCGAGACCACGCCGTCAAACGGCGCGCGCAGCGTGGCCGAGTCGAAGTCGATCTGGGCCGACTCCAGGGCGGCCTGGGCCTGGGCCACCGACGCGGCGGTCTGGGCCTTCTGCGACTTGGTGGGGTTGGGGTTCAGCTGGGCGAGGCCAGCCACGGCGGCATCCACCTGGGCCTGGGCCAGCGCCACCGAGTCCACGCCGGTGGGCAGATTCTGCTTGTTCACCGTGGTCTGCACCTGGGTCAGCTGCTCCTCAGCCTGCTTCACGCCCGTGACCTCGGCCTGGCGGGCGTTGTCGTAGGCCACCTGGGCCACCTGCACCTGCGACTGAGCGCTGCTGAGCGCGGCCTCGGCCTTCACAAACGCGTCGTAGTAGGCCTGGCGCTGGGTGTCCTTCAGCTTGTTATCAACCTTCTTGCCGCTGGAGTTCACCGTGGTCGGGTTCGTCGGGTCGTTGCCGGTCTCCTGCACATAGTCCCAGTTCTTCTTGGCCGTGGCGTAGCTGGTCTGCGCCTGGGTGAGGCCGTTGGTGGCCTGGGTCAGCGACTGCTCGGCCTGGGTCTTGGCCGCCGAGAGCTGGTTGCGGGTCGACTCTAGGCTGGTCTGGGCCGCAGTCAGCTGCGAGTTCACCGCCGTGGTGTTCTGGGCCTGGGCATTTTTGGTCTGCTCCAGGGTGATCTGGGCCTGGCGCACCTGGGCCTTGGCCTGGGCCACGCGGCTCTTATCGGGGGCCTCGGTGAGCGCGGCCTGGGCGGCCTCGGCGCTGGCCAGGCTGGCCTGGGCCGAGTTCAGCGACTGGGTGAAGCGGCGCATATCGAGCTGGGCCAGCTCCTGGGTGGCCGTCACCACATCGCCCTCCTCCACCAGCACGCGCTGCACCGTGCCGTTGACGGTGAAGGACAGGTCGGCGGTCTGCTCGGCCTTGATCTCGCCGATGGCCGAGACCGTGTTATCGGACAGCTCGACCGCCGCTGCGGTGGGGGCGGCGGTGGCCAGCGGGGTGGGCGTGGCGGCCTGGGCCACCGCCGAGGCGGCGGCGGTGGCATCGGTGCGGGCCGCGCCCGCGCTGGGGGCGGAGCCGCAGCCAGAGAGGATGACCGCGGCCAGGGTCAGCCCCGCGCCTGCGGTAAGCATTCGTTTCATCACGGGATCTTCTCCATGGTGAGCGCGGGCCAGCTCGGCGCGGCGCGCTCGGTAACATCTATTTCAATCAACGCTCTGCGTCGGATCATCGCCCAGGCCGGGGTCGCCCCAGCGGCCTGGGAGGGCGGCGGCCTAGTCGGCGGCCTGCGGCGCTGCCGCTGCGGCGCGCGCGCGGCGGCTAAACAGCCGACCCATGCGCACCTGGATGGAGTCGAGCAGGCTGTAGGCGATCGGCACCACCAGCAGCGTCAGCAGCGTAGAGGTGACCATACCGCCGATCAGCACCACCGCCAGGCCGCGCCGGAACTCCGAGCCGGAGCCGCCGCTGAAGAAGTGGATGCCCAGCGCGGTGGGCAGCGCGCCCGCCACGATGGCCAGCGAGGTCATCAGGATGGGGCGGAGCCGGACCGCACCAGCGCGGGCGATCGCCTCGTGCTTGGCGTAGCCGCTCTGGCGCAGGTGGTTGGTGAAGTCCACCAGCAGGATGGAGTTCTTCGTCACCAGGCCCAAAAGCATGATCAGGCCGATCATGCCGGTGATGTCGAGCGGCTGGCCGAACAGGCGCAGGCCGATGAACGCACCCAGGAAGCTGAACGGCATGGCGAGCATGATGATCAGCGGCTGCGAGAACGAGCCGAACTGCGAGGCCAGCACCATGTAGACGAACAGCACGGCCAGGCCCATGGCGATAAACAGGCCGCTGAAGCCCTCGGCCAGGTCCTCCTGGTCGCCGCCGTAGGTCACGGTGACGTTCGAGGGTATCTGCACCTTGGCGATCGCCGCCTGGATGTCCTGCTGGACCTTGGTGGCCACGCCGCCCTCGGCCACGTTCGCGCCGATGGTGATCTGGTTCTGCAGCGCCGAGCGGCTAATGCTGGTCGGGCTGTTGGCGTAGCGCACCGTGGCCACCGTCTCCAGCGGCACCGACCCGCTGGCAGCGGGGATGCTGATGTCGCGGATGGAGTCGAGGCTGGCGCGCTGATCCTTGGGCAGCTGCACCACCACCGAGATATCGTCGCCATTCTGGCGCAGCGAGGTGGCCGTGTTGCCGTTGATCAGGGCGCGCACCGTGGATGCGATGCTGGCCGTGTTGATGCCCAGGTCACGCACGCGGGTCTTGTCCACATCGAACTGGATCTCGGGCTGGCCGTTGGTGAACGACGAGCCGACGTCGGCGGTGCCGGGCACCTGCTTGACGACCTCTTCGATCTGGGCCGCGATCGGAGCCAGGGACTCCAGATCGGCGCTGCTGCGCACCTGGATCTGGATGTTGCGAGATGTGACGCCGGTGCCGCCGCCGCCCTCGTAGCTCTGCGCGCCCAGGGTCAGATCGGGCAGGAAGGCCAGGCTCTGGCGCAGCTGCTCGCGCACAGCGTCGGTGGCGTGCTCATCCTTCACGCGCACCGTGAACGAGCCCGAGTCGGCGTTCACCTGGCTCTGCACGGCGGTCACGTCGGCGGTGCCCATGATGATCTGCTCGCCCTGGCGGGCCAGCTTGTCGGTCTCCTCAAGGGCGGTGCCGGGTTCCATGGTGTAGGCCACCGAGATGGTGTCGCTAGCCTGCGAGGGCAGGAAGTTCAGCGTCATGCCAGCGGCCACAAAAATGCTGAACACCAGGAAGGCCACGGCGATGCCCACCACGGCGAAGCGGTGCACCAGGCCCCAGTGCAGGATACGCTCGTACCAGCGCGAGAGCGCGCCCATCTCCTCGTGCTCGTCGATGGCGCTGTGCTCCTGCGGAGCCTCGGCGGCCTCCTCGGCGGGCGGGGGCTGGTGCCTGTCCTTGAACAGGTGGGCCGAGAGCATCGGCGCGAAGGTAAACGCCTCGACCAGCGAGATGGCCATGGCGATTGCCACCGTGAGGCCGAACGACTTGAAGATCATACCCGTGATGCCGCTGACCATGGCCACCGGCAGGAACACCGCGATGATCGTCAGCGTCATGGCCAGCACCGAGAGCGAAACCTCGGCGGTGGCGCGGCTGGCGGCCTGGGCGGGCGAGTAGCCGCGCTCAAGGTAGCGGAAGATATTTTCACGCACCACGATCGCGTCGTCGATCACCAGACCGACCGAGAGCGACAGCGCCAGCAGCGAGATCACGTTGATGGTGATGCCGAACAGGCGCAGGCCGGTGAAGGTGAAGATCAGGATGATCGGCAGGCCGGCCATGGTCACGATGGTGTTGCGCAGATCGCGGAAGAACAGCAGCACCACCAGGAAGGCCGCCAGCACCGAGAGGATGATCTCCTCAATCGATGACGAGACCGACTCGTTCACCTGCTCGGACTGGTCGCTGGTGATCACGTGGCTGAGCTGGGGGTACTGGGTGAACAGCTGCTCAAGCACCTTCAGCGAGCCTTCGGCCACCGACACCGTGTTGGTGTTGGTCTGCTTCACGATGCTGAGCGTGACCGCATCCTTGCCGTCGAGCCGCGCGTAGCTGGTGGCCTCTTTGGTGGCATCCGTCACCGTGGCCACATCGCCCACCGCGTACGAGGTGCCGCTGATCGGCACCGCCGCGATGTCCTCGGCGGTCTGCAGGTTGGTGGGCACGCGTAGGTTGTAGCTCTTGCCGTCGGAGTCGATGCTGCCCAGGCCCTGGTTGGTGTTGGCGTCGCTGATTGCGGCGCTCACCTGGGCGGGCGTCAGCGCGTAGGCCTGCAGCCGATCCAGGTCTAGCTGGACGTTGATCTGCCGCTCTGCGCCGCCGCTCACATCCACCGAGCCGACGCCCGACACGCGCTGAAGCGCCGGCACGAAGGTGTCGTCGATCAGGTTGCGCAGCTCCAGCGGGGTCATCGTACCGTCGCCGGCCACGGCCAGCTGCAGCACCGGCAGCGAGTTCGGGTCGAATTTGAAATAGGTCGGGGTTCCGACATCGTCGGAAAGGCTGGGAAGGACGCCATTGACCTTCTCACGCACATCTTCTAGCGCTCGGTCGGTGTCGACAGAGTCCTCGAACTGGATGAGGACCTGCGACGTGCCTTCGCTGGATGTGGATGTGATCTTCTTGACACCGCTGATCGTGTTCACCGACTGCTCGATTGGGTCGGTGACCTGCTCGGCCACGCTCTCGGGGCCTGCGCCCGAGTAGCTCACCACCACCGCCACCACCGGCACCGAGATCTCGGGGAAGTAGTTGACCGGCAGGGCGCTGTAGGACAGCAGGCCCACCACCACCGCCAGCAGCATCATCATCGAGATGAAAACCGGCTGGCGGATCGCGGTATCAGAAATCGCCATCCCATGCAGGGTATCGCCGCTGCGTGGGGTGCTCATGCGTCCTCCTCCTTCATTGCTCGCAACATGTGGCCATACAGATACGAAAATCTAGCATCAGTGTAGCGGGGAACATTCCGCATAGCGACGGGGGATGTGGTGATTGCCAAGATGAAGATCGGGTGAGTGCCCAATCACCCAAATAGGTGATAGCTTCTAGGCCCGAAAGACCATGCCCCGCCCGCGCCGCTGCCGCGCGCCAAAGCCCCGCAAACACAAAGCAGCAGCATCGCCAAGCCGATGGCCCGCGACGCCGCTGCTGCCAGATACCGCCATGCGTGTTAGGTGTGAAAAGTGCCCACAGCTAGAACGACCGCCCGTCGCAGAATGTTGCAGGC
Organism: Chloroflexia bacterium SDU3-3; assembly: GCA_009268125.1. NCBI lineage: Bacteria > Bacillati > Chloroflexota > Chloroflexia > Chloroflexia bacterium SDU3-3. Next base: position 101,055 of record WBOU01000003.1, read on the forward strand.
CCGACCATACAATACCACAAAAAAACGCGGGGCATCATTGCCCCGCGTCGCAATCTAGCTAACGCCGTTGTTCGCTAGTGTGCCTGGAAGGTGCCAACTGCGGTCAGGCCGCTCCAGTTGCCGCGCGCCACCATCGTGTAGGTGCCAGCGGCCAGGTCGACCGTGGAGAACTGCACGCGGATCGAGCCATCGCTGGCGATCACGTACGGCACGGCGTCCTCGCTCAGGTCATCGCCGGTGGCCGGGGTCACCACGTTCTGGTTCTGCACCACCTCGACCGGCACCACCGCGCCCGACGGCGTATTGTACCACAGCGTCACCGGCTCGCCCGCCGAGAAGATGTCCGACTCGAACACGCTCATCGCGCCGTTGCCGCCGGTGGTCAGGCTGTAGGTGGGCGCGTAGGGCAGCGGGGTGTTGCTGACGCCGCTGCCGCCGTTCCAGGTGAAGCTCAGCGGGGCGCTCAGGCTGGCGTTATCGTGCAGCTTCTGCAGCACCAGGTGCAGCGTGGCGGTCTGATCCTCATCCAGCTTCTCGACGCGGAACTCGATCAGGCTGGATGTGCTGGTGGCCAGCCACGAGGGCGTGCCGCTCAGCGTGGTGCTCTCCACCGCCAGGGCCGAGCTGTCGATCGGGATGACCACGTTGGTATACTTGGCCTGGCCGTTGCCGTAGTTGCGGGCGGTGATGTCGTAGGCCACCGTGCCGTCGGCGCTGGGCGTGGCCGCCACCGATACCGCCACGTTCGGCGTGACCTTCTTCTCCGCCGCCGAGGCGGTGCCAGCAGCCATGCCGACGCCGAGGGTTATTGCCAGAAGGCTGCTCGCGCCGACCTGCGCGATGTGTCGCCCAAATGAGATGCTCATGGTAGTTCCTTCCATCTATTGATATCCGGCGCTTACAGGTGCGCCGTGCTGATGGGATTACTATACCAAGCGCGGGCCAAGCCCACATCAGCGGAACCGAGCATTCGCACCACGAAGAAGCGGTGATGCCCGCTCACCCCAAACGCCGAGCGCCAGGTCATCCAGGAAGACGAGCGCGCATCATCCGCTTGGCCAGCCCGCTGGCAAAAAAGAGGCCGCCCGAGCGATGCTCGGGCGGCCCTGCGAGCGGCAAGATCGCGCATCCCAGCGGGCTAGGGCTGGGGCTGCTCGGCCACAGTCTGATCCCCGCGCGAGCCGCGCGCCATCAGCAGGCCGCCGGGCAAGCTGGCGATCAGGCGGATGATGAAGATCATCAGCGAGAAGGCCATGGCCGCCTCGGATGGGATGCCCAGCACGCCCAGCAGCGCGATATACACGCCCTCGCGCGCGCCCAGGCTGTTCCAGAAGATCGGCACCAGGCCGAAGATGTCGCTCAGCGGCACGATCATGCCCACCACCAGCCAGGGGATGGGCAGCCCCAGCGCGCTGCACACCAGGATGTTCACCATCACCCACGAGCACTGGTAGAGCACCGAGATGCCCAGCAGCACCAGCAGCGTGCGCGTGTCGGCGGCGGCCTCGCGCAGCGAGCGGCTGAACGAGCCAAGCCGCGAGCGCCAGCGCAGCACATCGGGGATGGGCAGCTTCTCCAGCCAGCCCAGCGTCCACGGGCTAGAGATCGCGGCGGCGATGCCACTGGTGGCCACGGCCAGCGCCAGCAGCGCGCTCAGGCGCAGCTCGGGCGCGGGGTCGAACAGCGCCCACGAGCTGAGCAGGCCCACCCAGCCGATCACAGTGAGCACCACAAAGCCCGAGACACGCTCGACCAGCACCGAGGCGATGGCCGGGCCAGGGCGCTTGGTGCGCTGGGTCAGGCTCAGCACACGCACGGCGTCGCCGCCCACCATGGTGGGCAGGAAGTTGCTGGCGAAGCTGCCCAGGAAGTAGGTGCGCAGCGACCAGCGGTAGGGCAGCGTGGGGTCCTGGATGCGGATGAGCTGCCACCACTTCCAGGCGCTGATCGCCACGCCGCCCAGCTGCAGCAGCAGCGCGGCCAGCAGCAGCGCGCGGTCGGCCCGCTGCCAGAACTCGGCCATCTTGGCAAAGTCGATCCGCCAGATCAGCACGCCCACCAGGGCCAGGCTCACCACCACCCGGGCGATCACGGTGAGCTGCTTGCGCAGGGTTGGCCGGGCGGCCTGCGGTTCAGGTTGTTGCATGGGTTTCCTCTTGAGGTTGTACAGGCCCGCGCCGCCACGCCCGCCAGCCCAGGGTGAGCATATGCGCCAGCAGGATGCCCAGCGCCACCAGGTTGGTCGCAGACAGCAGCTTCGGCAGCGGCGAGGATGCGATAGCCGTGTTGGCATCCTCCCAGAAGCCGGAGAGCGTGCCAAGGATGTTCAGGGTCGCGCTGATCATCACATAGATGGCCAGCGGCAGCAGCAGGCGCGGCGCGCGCACCGCGCTGAGCACCAGCAGCGCCAGCGCCAAAAAGAGGTAGCGCTCGTGGATCTGGGTAGGCAGCAGGAAGAAGCCCAGCGCGATCAGCGCGCCCGCCTCCAGGCGCATGGCCGTGTCGGCGCGGGCCAGCAGCGCGGCGCAGGCCAGCGCGGCCACCGCGCCGATCAGCAGCATGCCGATGGTGCGGTAGCTCAGCAGGCCAAACAGCAGCACCGTGTCCGGCCCGCCGTCCGGCTCCAGCAGCAGGTACCACAGGTTGTAGGCGCGGTTGGTGACGTAGGGGAAGCGCCCGACCGAGCCGACGTAGGCCTGCAGCATGCCCGCGCCCTGGCCGATCAGGGCCAGCGGGGCGCAGCCAGCCACCAGCAGGCCCGCCCCGGCGGCCCCGCCGCGCAGCAGGCCGCGCGCCCCATGCTGGCGGGCGGTGGCCGCGTACAGCACCGGCGCGAAGATGATCGCCTGGGGCTTGATCAGCAGCGCCAGCGCCCAGCACAGCCAGGCCCACACGCCGTCGGCCCGGTCGAGCACCAGCAGCATGGCGATCAGCGGCAGGATCAGGATAGCGTCCACCTGTCCCCACCATGCCACGTTGATCCACACCGGCGGCGCGAAGGCGTACAGCGCGGCAAACCCGACCGAGGCCAGCCGCCCGTAGCTGCGCCGAGCCCAGGCGTAGATCATGCCAATCACCGCCAGGTCGGCCAGCAGGCCGGGCAGCTTGATCAGCACCATGGTGAGCGGCGGCAGCGGGTCGAGAAAGCCCGCGCCGCCCGCCGCCGCGATCTCGGCAAACGCGCGCAGCCAGTAGAGCCGCACCGGCATATAGTCGCCGCCGCCGGTGAAGGCCCCCGCGAAGCCCAGATCGTGCAGCGCTGCCATGCGCCGCCCCGACAGCTCCAGGTCGCCCACCGGGTCGGGCGCGAACAGCAGCGGGATGCGCACGCACAGCGCCAGCGCCAGCAGCCCCGCGATCAGCAGCCAGTCGGCGCGGGCCAGCGGCGCGGCGGGCTGGCCGCGCACGGTCGGGCGCGGCAGCAGCGCATCCAGCGCCGCCCCGGCCAGCCCTGCCGCACCCACCGCCAGCATGCCCTGCCCGAAGATCATGAAGCGCCAGCCGCCCGCCTGGCCCTGCCACAGCGCCAGCGCCGCCTCCAGCGCCAGCGCCGCGCCTGCGGCCCACCAGCGGCCCAGGCCGCCCCGCCGCATCAGGGCGTAGCCGCCCAGCGCGGCGAAGGCCAGCGCCAGCGCCACATCGCGCGGGGCCGCGCCGCCGCCATCCGCGCCAGCGCCGCCCAGCACCACGCCCAGCTCGCGGCTGCGGATCTCCTCGGCGGGGGCGGTCAGCCGCAGCTTCAGGCTCTCGCCGGGCTGGGCGGGCAGGTACACCTGGTAGCGGCGCGGCTCGGGGCGCACCTCGAAGCTGGCCGAGTAGGCCCCCACATCCACCCGCAGCGGCACCGCGCCGCGCGCGCCGCCCGCCAGCATCAGCGTGGCCACGCTCGGCCCGCCGGGGTTGGGCAGCCGCACCTGGGCCTCGCCGGATGTCCAGCGGAACGATCCGGCCTGGTCGGCGTACTGCTCCACGTCATACACGCCCTTCAGCGGCAGCATCACCGACTCGGCGTCCACGGCCAGCGTGGTGGCGCGGCCCGTGCGATAGGCGGCGCTGGCCAGCAGCGCGGCGGCCAGGGCCAGGGCCAGCGCCACCAGCAGATCGGCCCGCGCGCGGCGGGCGGCGGAGAGCACGCGGATCATTGGCCGACCGTGAAGGTTGCAAGCTGGATAGCGTTTGGCCCATCCACCGCCTCGGGCAGCGCGCCCGCATCCACCGCCAGCCGCCCGCTCTCGCGGTAGAGGCCCATCACCACGCGGTACTCGCCCGCAGGCAGGTCGGCGGGCAGGCCGATCGGCAGCGTGATGCCAAACTGCTGGCCGCGCTGCCACGTGGGGAACATGCCCTCGTCCACCGCCGCGTCGATCTGGCCCACCCGCTCGCCCCGCTCGTTCAGCACGTGCAGAAACAACATCACGCCACCCGGCTGGTCGCGGCGCACATCCCACGACGGCCAGACCGACAGCGTCGCGCCGTCGCGCTTGAGCGTGTAGCCGCGCAGGGCCAGCGCGCCGCCGTCGAATGTGGCGGCCAGCGGCGTCTCATAGGGGCGCGGCAGCTGGTGGATGGTGGCGTAGGGGATGCCGAACATCTCCAGCGTATACAGCGGCGGCGTCTGGCGCACGTACGCCTCTGGCTCGGGCGTCTCCTCGCGCATGGCGGCCCGCTCGTAGAGCACCGCGTAGTTTGGCATAGGGTCGGGCTGGTGGATGGTGGTGGTGCGGATGTCGTACAGCGGGAAGCCGCGCGGCAGGAAGGGCGCGAGCGTGGGCGGGATCCACGAGAGCACCGCGCCGCGCTCGAAGTCGGGGCGCTGCTGCAGCCACGCGCCGATATGCTCCATACCCTCGCCCCAGCCGATCAGCAGCACGTGCTGGGCCACCGCGCCGCCGCCCAGCGCGGGGTTGTAGTAGGACATATAGTAGGGCTGGTGCGAGAGATCGCCCAGCGCCACGCTGAGCACGGCCAGCGCGCCCGCCGCCCAGGCCGCCGCCCGCCCGCGCAGCGCCGCCACGCGCGGGCCGAGCAGCCCGGCCAGCCAGCGCCAGATCGCCACCAGCCCGTAGGCCGCCAGCACCTCTAGCGCGGGCCACGCGGGCAGCGAGTAGCGGTCGAACTTCTTGGCCGCGATGCTCAGCGCCAGGCCGAACAGCAGGATGGCGCCGCACAGCGCCCCCAGCACCCAGCGGTCGCGCAGCCACCACGCGGGCGCGGGCGCGCGCCGCCGCCAGGCCAGCAGCCGCCATACCAGCACGCCCGCGAAGCCCAGCAGCCCCAGCAGCGTGATCGGGTCGCTGCGCCACAGCACCACGGCGATATAGAACAGCCCGCCGGGGTCGGGCACCGGCACGCCCAGGAAGAAGTTGCCCGAGGCGTGCGGCTGGCCGCCGTTGTTGATCGCCTCGTCGATCACGCCCATGAAGCTGGCCCACGGCGCGACCCACATGGCCGGCCAGCAGGCCCAGAAGGTCAGCGCCGCCGCCGCCAGCCAGGCCAGATACATGGCGGCCACATCGCGCACCCAGGCCAGCCAGCCGCGCCGCTCGGCCAGCACGAAGGCGGCCATGGCCAGGCCAGCCCAGGGCAGCAGCACCAGCCCCGACGACTTGCTGAGCACCGCCAGCCCGGCGCAGCAGCCCGATCCGATCAGCGCCAGCCAGCGCCCCCGGCCCGTGCGCGCGGCCCCCGGCAACAGCGCCACCAGCAGCAGCAGTATGCTCAGGCTGGCAAACGAGGTGGTCAGCCCATCCACGTGCAGCAGGCGGTCGAAGCCCACGATGAACGGGGCCAGCGCCCACAGGAAGGCGGCCAGCAGCGCCACCGGCTCGGCCAGCAGCCTGCGCAGCAGCAGGTAGCCCGGCACCACCACCAGCCCGTTGAGCACCGCCAGCGGCAGCCGCAGCATGGCCAGGTAGGCCGTGGTGGCACCGGCGGCGCGGTCGTCGGGCACACCCCAGGCGGCGGCCAGCGCGCGGCCCAGGCTACCCAGCCACGTGGTCGTCACACCGGGGTGGCCGGTCAGGTAGGTCGCGCTCCACTTTTGGTCGGCCAGCGCCTCGCTGAACAGGCGCACCCGCTGGATCCAGTGGTAGCCCTCGTCGATCGTAAAGTAGTCGGCCAGGCCCCAGCAGCGCGGCAGCAGGGCCGCGACCAGCAGCAGGGCGCACCACAGCCAGACCTGGGATGGGCGAAACGTGGCCCCGCGAGAAGAGGTCAAAGGTTGATTCATGGAATGGTACTTTATCAGCTGCTCTGCGGCAGCCTGTGTGCGGCTTCAGGAGATCTCGGCGTTCGGGGAAAGATAATACCATACTCCAGCAGGGCCTATGCGCTCTCGCCCCAGCGGTCAAGGTCTATGCGTTCCCGATGGCCGAACCGTTCTTACCACCAAGACTCCAAGACACCAAAGAAGAAAAAGAGGCAGCGGCTCAGGGCAATTTCGATAGCATGCGATACTCTACGAATCCCAGGCCGGATGCGCTAATCTCAGGTCAGATGTGTTCATCTCAGGCCGGATGTTTCCATCCCAGGCCGGATGCCTGATGTTCAAGGTGATTCATACGTGCCTCGCAAATCATGGCGGTAAAAAGGCATCCTGACACCACATCCCACACCCTCGCTTTCTCCCCTTCGCGCCTTCGTGGTATTCGTTTCTTGTATTCCTTGGAGTCTTGGAGTCTTGGTGGTAAACATGGTCTGCCGAATGCGAGCGCATATCGCTTTGCCGCCCTAGGACGGCCTAGCACGACCGCCAGCCAGACTGTGTTAGAATACGCGGCAGTACCGTATCGAGATAACCGCAAGAGTGCGCCCCTGCAGCCCAGCAGCTGCGTGCCATGGCCGCCAGGAGGCGACAACCGCGCTACCGCCTGCGATAGCGCCCACACACATGATTGCAGAACTGAACCATTCCGAGCAAGCGCTGATCGCCGCCACCCCCAGGCCCGCCATCTCGGTGGTGGTGCCGATCTACAACGAGGAGGAGTCCATCCCCTCGCTCTACACGCGGCTCACCGAGGCCCTCACCGAGCTTGGCAGGCCCTACGAGATCGTGGCCGTGGATGACGGCAGCCGCGACCGCAGCTACCAGCTGCTGGCCGAGCTGGCCGCCAAAGACGAGCGGCTCAAGGTCATCCGCTTCCGCCGCAACTTCGGCCAGACGCCCGCCTTCTCCGCCGGGTTCGACCACGCCAGCGGCGAGGTGGTGATCACCATCGATGCCGACCTGCAGAACGACCCCAAGGACATCGGGCTGCTGATGGAGAAGGTGGATGAGGGCTACGACGTGGTGAGCGGCTGGCGTGCCAACCGCCAGGATGCCTTCATCAACCGCACGCTGCCCTCGCGCATCGCCAACTGGCTGATCTCGCGCGTCACCGGCGTGCATCTGCACGACTTCGGCTGCTCGCTCAAGGCCTACCGCGCCGAGATCGTGCGCGACATCCATCTCTACGGCGAGCTGCACCGCTTCATCCCGGCCATCGCCAGCTGGCAGGGCGTCTCCGTCACCGAGATCCCGGTCAACCACTCGGCCCGCCAGTTCGGCAAGTCGAAGTACGGCATCGACCGCACGATCCGCGTCATCCTTGACCTAATCACCGTGCGTTTCCTGCTGCAGTTCGGCACTCGGCCCATGCAGATCTTCGGCCTGTTCGGCATCACATCCGGCGTGGTCGGCTTCGTGATCGCCGCCTACCTGACTCTGGTCAAGATCTTCACCCAGCAGTCGATCGGCGACCGACCGCTGCTGCTGCTGGCCGTGCTGCTGATTGTGATCGGCGTGCAGTTCATCAGCCTGGGCCTGATCGGCGAGCTGGTGATCCGCAGCTACTACGAGGCGCAGAACAAGCCGATCTACGTGGTGCGCGAGAAGCTCAACACCGCTGGCTAGGGCCGCGCGGGGCGTAAAAAGCGGGGCGGTGGGTATGCCACCGCCCCGTTCGCATGCTTCCGATCGCCGCTAGCGATCGGCGGCCAGCGTGTGCCGGGGCGGCGCGGCCAGCCCGGCGCGGCCAGCCCGCCACGCGCGCAGCAGCGCCAGGGCGCGCGGCGCGAGCACGCTGGCCAGCAGCGCGCCCAGCAGCAGCATGCCGTAGCCCTTGTACGACACCCCCGCCACCGTCAGCACGCCCATCACCTTGCCGGTGTAGTAGCTCCACTGGTTGCCATAGCTGATCAGCCCGAAGCTCAGCGCCAGCAGCGCGGCCTGGGGCAGCGGCAGGCGGCGCGGCAGGAAGTAGATCACCAGCGTGGCGAAGGGGATGACCAGCAGCGTCTCGTAGTGCATCCAGGCGGCGGGCACCACCAGCACCATCGCCAGCAGGAACTGGCCGTACTGCAGCGCAAACTCGGGCGAGCGGCGCTCGGCGTGGGGCAGCGACAGCAGGCAGGCGACCAGCCCGATCAGGCCCGAGATCAGCGTGGCCGCCAGCGAGAACAGCGGCTGGTGGAAGATCAGCGACTTGTTGGGCGGCTCGACCAGCCGGGCCACCATGCCGCTGACGGTCTGATTTTCCACCCAGGATGTGGTGCCGCCGATCTTGGGGAAGACCTCGAACAGGTAGATCCGGTGCATCTCCCAGCCCATCACCGCCACGGCCAGGCCGTTGAACAGCAGCATGCCCAGCGCGAAGCCCAGCAGGCCCTTCCAGCTGCGCTTCACCACAAAGAAGGCCAGCAGCAGCACCGGGTAGATCTTGAACAGGGTGCCCAGCGCCACCAGCACCCCGGCCAGCAGGTCGCGCTCGCCGCGCAGCGCCCACAGCGCCATCGTGAGCGTCAGCAGCAGCACCAAGTCGATCTGGCCAAAGGCCACGGTGTCGGCCAGCGGGCGGAAGTTGAACAGCACCAGCATGGCCCCACCCAGCACGCTAGCCACGCGGATGCCCCAGATGCGATACCACACCACCATGGTGGCGGCCAGGATCACGATGTTGAGGATGCGGTGGCCCAGCAGCACCAGCGTGCCATCCTGGAACACGAAGGGCACGAACAGCATGCCGTAGAACGGCGGCACCTTGAACACGCTGCCGAAGTGGTTGGTCACCACATCCTGCAGGTTGTAGAGCGAGCCGCCCCTGGCCCAGTCGCGCGCGCCCTTGAACAAGATCCAGAAGTCGGGGCCGCTGCGGGTCAGCGAGAACTGCAGCATGGTGCCCAGGTGGCACAGCCCGGCCACCGCGAAGATCGGCAGCGCCCAGCGCCGCACCAGGGCTAGGCGCTGGCCAGCGGGCCGCGTGGCAAAGGCCCACACGCCCACCCCAGCGAAGGCCAGGGCCACCCCGGCCAGCACCACGGCGGTGGCGGGCGGCGGCGTCACGCCCTCGGCCCCGTCCCAGGTCTCAAACCACTGGAACAGCGGCCCCATCCACGGCGCAACCGCCAGGTACAGCGGCAGGTCGCGCCCGGCGACCGACCAGCCGCGCCCGGCGCGCTCGGGCGGGGCCAGGGCGCGGGCCAGGCTCACCCCCAGCACCCCAATGCCCAGCAGCGCCGCCACGCGGGGCAGGAAGGGCAGCACCTCGTTGGGCCTTTGCCACGCGGCGGCGGCCAGCGCCAGCAGCGCCGCCGCCGCCACGCCGCCCGCCAGCCCGTGGCCCAGGCCAGCGCGGCGCGGCAGCGCGTAGGCCAGCGCGGCCAGCAGCGCGATCAGGCCCAGCGCCCATGGGCTGGGCAGGCCGCCGCCCAGCGGCGCGGCGCTGGCCCAGTCCACCACCACCCCCAGCGGGCGTGGGTCGCTGGGCGAGATCAGCGGGGTGGCGCTGATCTGCACCTGCTGCGCCCAGCCCGGCGCGGCGCTAGCGGGCAGCAGCAGCATATAGCGGCGCGCCTCGCTCGGGCCGATCGGCAGGCTGCCCAGATCGCGGCCATCCACCGCCACGCGCACATCGGGCAGCGCCGCGCCCTGGGGGCGGGCGTTGATCAGCCGTAGCGTCAGCACCTGCTGGGCCACCCGCGCCGAGCGCGGCAGCAACAACAGCGAGCGGTCGCTCGTCCAACGAGCGAGGCTCGTAGCGAAGGTCTCGGGGTCGTGGAAATCGGCGGTGAAGCGCAGGTCGCGCTCGCCCACATCCACCGCGATCGGCGCGGTGAACCAGGCGGCCAGCAGCAGCAGCGCGGCCACCGCCACGGCAAGGGTAGAAAGTGTTCTCATATACGGTAGGGAGTTTATCGGCATAAGCATATACGTACCATAGATAGTACAATCAAAAGGATGAGAGAAACAACATCCAAGGAGATGATATGCGATCCACCAATGTGATGATCAAAGCTCCCCCGCACGGGGCTTCTCATCGCATCGGGCGCATATAGCATGCAGGCTACCGACGCATGCCATGAAAGAAGCCATGATGCACCTCGCCAACATTGATGAAGAGCGCGACCGCCGCAGCGCCCTGCTCCTACGCACCCTGCCGCTCTCGCTCATACCCACCATCCTCTGCATTGCCATCGCGCTGTTTATCCGCATGCGGCTCACGCCGATCGACAGCGACGCCATCGCCAACCCCGCGCGGCTTGAGATCAACCTGCTGAGCGTGCTGGCCGTCGTGATCATCCTGGCCTGCTCGCAGGTGATGCTGGTGCGCCTAGGCAGGCCCACGGTCTCGGCCACCATCTTCATCGGCGCGTGGACTCTGGTGACGACCATCCTGACCATCGAGAACGGTATCTCGTCGTTCTGGCCCGCCATGATGCTGCTGCCGATCTGCGCCGCCGGTATTTTGCTGGATGGCCTAGCCAGCACCTTCCTGGCGCTGCTGGCATCCTTCCTGGTGGTCTGCTTCGCCGGCATGGAGCTGCACGGCGCGCCGCTGCACAGCATGATCTACCCGCCCATGCCCGACCGCATGCGCCCGATCTTCGCCGCCAGCTTCTGGGTGGCGATCTTCTGGGTGATCGCCGGGCTGACCGGCATGCTGGCCAGGGGCTTCCGCCACGCCCTGGCCCAGAGCCGCGAGAAGGCCGAGGAGCTGCGCCGCCTGAGCAGCGAGCTAGAGGAGCGCGTGGCCGCCCAGACCGCCGAGCTGGCCCGCCGCGCCGAGCGCGCCGAGGTGCTCTACGAGGTCAGCCGCGCGCTGGCCACCACCCTCGATCTGGCCAAGACGCTCGACCTGATTGCGCGGCGGGCCGCCAAGCTGCTGCGCTTCGATATGGCGCTCATCCTGATGGTGGATGAGGAGGAGCTGCAGCTCTCGATCATCGGCTCGTACAACGCGCCCACCCAGCTGGGCACGATCATCGATATCAAGCGCAGCGACATGATCGCGGTCTGCCACAGCCAGCCCTTCGTCATCCCGATCAAGGAGACCGCCGCGCTCATCCTGCCCATGCACTCCCCCGACGGCAGCCAGGGCTACCTGGCGCTGATCGCCGCCGACGGCAGCGCCGAGCGCAGCCCCGACGACCTAGCCCTGGCCGAGGGGCTGGCCGACCAGGCCGTGATCGCCATCACCAACGCCCAGCTGATCACCCAGCTGCGCGAGAACGCCACGCTGGAGGAGCGCACCCGGCTGGCCCGCGAGATCCACGACACCATCGCCCAGGAGCTGACCGGCATCGTGGTGCAGCTGAGCGCGGCCAAGGGCATCTACGAGAGCGAGCCAGCCAAGGCCGGGCCGCACCTTGAGCTGGCCCGCAAGATGGCCCGCGAGGCCCTGGCCGAGGCCCGCCGCTCGGTGTGGAACCTGCGCACACCCACGCTTGAGCGCGCCACGCTGGCCGAGGCCCTGGCCGCCCTGGCCAGCCAGTCCAGCGGCGAGGCCACACGCATCACCTTCGAGCAGCGCGGCCAGCCGTGGAGCATCCCCTACAGCGCCGAGTCGGCGCTGCTGCGCGTGGCCCAGGAGTCCCTGGCCAACGTGGCCAAGCACGCCCAGGCCAGCGCCGCCCAGATCACGCTCGACTACCGCGACGATGGCCTCTCGCTCTGCATCAGCGACGACGGCGTGGGCATCGACACCCTACGGCACCGCGCGCGGCCCGTGCCCAGCATCAGCGGCGGGTTTGGCATCATCGGCATGCGCGAGCGGCTGGAGGCGCTGGGCGGCAGGCTGGATGTGACCAGCCAGCAGGGCACCCAGGTGCGCGCGTGGCTGCCCCGCCAGGCCCGCCCCAGCCTGATCGAGCCGATGCTGCAGCCCGCCGCGCCAGCGCTGCAGTTGGCCTTCTCAGATCATGTATGATTTTCCTTCGCACCATACCGCAGGCGCAGCCGCGCCCTATCAGAAATAGCAGGTGACTGTGTGATTCGCGTTGTAGTTGTCGATGACCACCCGATCGTCCGCCATGGCCTCGTCTCGCTGCTTGAGCAAAAGCCCGATATCGATCTGGTCGGCGAGGCCGCCGATGGGGCCGAGGCGGTGCAGGTCATCCTGGCCGCCCAGCCCGACGTGGTGCTGCTCGACCTGCGCATGCCGATCATGAGCGGGGTGGATGTGATGCGCCACGCCCGCGAGCACGGCAGCACCGCCCGCTTCCTCGTGCTCACCACCTACGACTCCGACGAGTACATCGGCCCCGCGATCAGCGCGGGCGCGCAGGGCTACCTGCTGAAGGACTCGGAGCCGGACGAGCTGCTGCAGGCCATCCGCTCGCTGGTGCGCGGCGGGGCCGCCCTTGAGTCGAGCATCGCCGCGCGGCTGCTGGAGCGCGTGACCCAGCCGCACGAGGAGGAGAGCCTCTCGGCGCGCGAGCTGGATGTGCTGCGGCTGCTGGTGTCGGGGGCAAGCAACAAGGCGATCGCGGTGCGCCTGATGCTCTCGGAGAACACAGTGCGCTCGCACGTGAGCCACATCCTGCAAAAGCTCAACGCCCAGAGCCGGGGCGAGGCGGTGGCGATCGCGCTGCGGCGCGGGCTGGTGCCGGTGGACCAGGCCTAGCGGCGCGGGGCGCAAAAAAGCACTTGGTCGCCAGAGCGAGACCAAGTGCCGGGGCGGGGGCACGACGCTGCGCCAAGACGAGGGGCGCAGCCAGCAGGCTTTTCAGGTGCGCAAAAAAGGGAGGCAGATTGCTCTACCTCCCCCTATGTGCGTGGTGGGCGATACTGGACTCGAACCAGTGACCTCATCCGTGTGAAGGATGCGCTCTAGCCAACTGAGCTAATCGCCCGCGTATGTGGATGTTGTTGAGGCAAGCGGCGGGGGAGAGTAGGGAACTACTCTCCCCCAGCTGTGGTGGGCGATACTGGACTCGAACCAGTGACCTCATCCGTGTGAAGGATGCGCTCTAGCCAACTGAGCTAATCGCCCGCGCTTTTCAGTTTTCCTGCCCTCACGACGCTGGCGATTTTAGCACAGGTCGCAGATCTTGTCAAACCGGCGCGGCGGGGTGCGCTTGGGCAGCGCTCAGGCGCACCCTACCGCCAAACGTTACTTCGACTCGCGGTACAGCACGTGCCGCCGAACCAGCGGATCGTAGCGCTTCAGCTCAAGGCGGTTCGGATCATTCTTGCGGTTCTTCATGCTGGTGTACATATGACCGCTCTCCGAGCTGCGGAGCTTGATAACGATGCGGTTGCCCTTCTTGCTCGCCATGGTGTCCTCTACTCAATCATTTTTCAGTCAAGAAAATTAGCACTGCCGCTTATTGTAGCAGGGAATGGCGCTTCTGGCAAGTAGCCTCAGTGGCCCATGCGTTCTTGATTCACCGCAGATTTTTTACCACGAAGACGCGAAGGTTGCGCTTCTCTTTGTGTCTTCGTGGTATTCATTTCCGTTTGTTCCTTGGTGTCCTGGTGGTAAAAGCATCGCATAGACCCTAGTGCCGCTCGACCGCCCGCCCTGGCTCGCCTGCGGCTGCCTTGTGGCTGCGGCGGCTGGCGCGCGCGCGGTTGGCGATCGCCGCCTCATACACCGCCTCGATCTCGGGGCCGGCGCGGTCGCTGGAGAGGTCGTGCACCGCTTTCTGGCGGCCCAGCGCGCCCAGCCGCCCGGCCCGCTCGGGGTCGGCCAGGGCCTGCGCGATCTTGTCGGCCAGATCATCCACGCTGCCGAAGCGGGCGTAGATGCCCAGATCGCCCAGGTACTCGCGGCTCACCGGCGTGTCGAAGGTGACGACCGGCAGTCCCATGGCCATGTAGTTAGGGATCTTGCCGCTGCCCTCGGTCTCGCTCATCTTGGGGGCCACGGCCACATCGCCCAGCGACAGGTAGGCGTGGGCATCGCGGTACAGGATGCGCCCCGGCAGCGTCACGTGGTCGGCCAGCCCCAGCGACTCGGCCAGCGCGCGGTAGCGATCCACCCCTGGGTAGCCCATGATCAGGAAGTGCGTGTCGGGCTGGCGCTGGATGATCTGCTGGGCCGCCTCCATCAGCGCATCGATGCCCTGGTAGGGGGCCAGCACGCCCAGGTAGACCACCACCTTGCGGCCCTCGGGGATGCCCAGCACGGCCCGCAGGTAGCGCCGCTCGCTGTCCCAGGCCGCGCTGCCGTCGGACGGGCGGAAGCGGTCGGTGTTGATGCCGTCGATCACGGTGTAGAGCCGCTCCTCGGGGAAGCCGAAGTCGCGGCGCAGCAGCTCGGCGGCGTTGTGGCTGGATGTGATCAGGGCGTCGGCCTGGCGGTTGATCCAGCGCTCCAGGTGCCAGAGCGGCTGGTAGGCCATGCCGCGCTTGCTCTTCAGAAAGCCGTGGTCGAGCATCTCGGATGTGAGGCTGCCCTGGAAGTCGAAGACCATAGGCAGGCCGGTGATCCGCCGCAGCGCAGCGCCGATCAGCGCGCCCTCGTGGATGTGGGCGTGAATGATGGTGGGCCGCACGCGCAGCGCCACATCCAGCGCGCGGTACGAGAGCGCCATGTCGAGGTAGATCTTGTGGCGCGACGAGCCGACCATGGCGCGCTTGATCCAGGGCACATCCCACGAGCGGTGGATCTCCAGCCCCGGCATATCGTCGCCGTTATGGTAGGTTGTCAGCACCACCCTGTGCCCACGCTTCTGCAGCGCCTGCGCCTCCTGCCAGATCCGTATATGGTTCCCGTAGTCGGCGAAGAAGCTGGTTGGGGCGATCATGAGAATGGTGTGCACCACGGCGACCTTCTTTGTTAGAGCTGTCTGGATGGCCCGATTGTACCGCGTGGCGGTGCGCACCGCAATCACGCCGGGCTTCGTTTCTGCTGATACTGCGCTGACGCTATTCTACACGCATTATGGCGGCGCTTGGTCGGCGGCTAGCCCCAATTCTCTGGCACATATCATCGCACAGCCTCGGGGCAGCGAGCGGCCCACCGCAGCATAGGGTCTATGCGGTCTCGACAGCGCGCCAATGCTTTTACCACCAAGACCAAGGAACAAAGGGAGCCACTACCCACGAAGGCTCGAAAATGCGAAAAACGGGGTAGAGTCTTCACGCCTCATATGGTGTCACTGTTTTGAAGTGTTTCCCATCAGCGATGGCAGTGGTACGTGTTCGGTGGGTGCGTGCCCTGCGCGGGCAGCGCCGAGGGGCCTGCCCCTAGGAACCCCGCCAGGGGGCATCGCCCCCTTGGAACCCCCAATGTGAGGCGTTCCGATGCTGAACGCTGGCGGCTGATGTTCATGCATATGGCCATCAAAACACCAGCAGCACCTTCGCCGCATGGGCAAGGTGGATGAGATCCCCGATCTCGCGTGCCGTGCATGGCCATGCAGGCTTGATGGAGCGCTTTACCGCATTCCGATACCCTTCCCACAAACGTGACACCTGCTAAAGTCTTCGCGCCTTGGTGGTAAAAAATCTCCGGTGAATCAAGAACACATAGGCTCTGCGCCGCAGCGCGCGGGCGAAGCGGGTATAATGCCCGCATCCGCACAGCACCAGGTACACACCAATGCCAACCGACCCACGAACCCGCGATGAGCTGATCGAGGCGCTGCCTGAGCGCGGCTGCCCGATCTGCGCCCTTGTGGAGCGCGCCGAGCGCAAGGCCATCGACCACTTCCTCTACGATCAGGTGAACGACATCCGCCTGCGCGACCAGCTGCGCGCCAGCCGGGGCTACTGCCTGCACCACACCGCCATGCTCTCCCAGGGCCGCAGCGCGCTGGGCATCGCCATCGTCAGCCGCGACATCCTGCGGGCCATGACCGCCGAGCTAGAGGCGGGGGCGGCGGGTGGCTGGCCATGGCAGCGTGGCGGCGCGGCGCTGGCCGGGCGCGTGGGGCCGCACGCGGACTGCCCTATGTGCACCCTCCGCCCGCAGATCGAGGAGCCGCTGCTGCTGGGGCTGCTGCAGAACCTCGACGACCCCAGCTTCCACCAGGCCTTCGCGCAGGGCGACGGGATGTGCCGCAGCCACCTGGCCCAGGCCCTGCGCATGGCCAGCCCCGCCCAGGCCAGCGCCCTGGCCCAGGTGGCCGCCCAGCAGTGGCGGCGCGCCGAGGCCGCGCTGGATGAGTTCATCCGCAAGCACGACTACCGCTTCAACGACGAGTCGATGGACGAGGAGCGCGATATCTGGCTGCGCGCGCTTCAGCTAAGCAGCGGCTGGCGCGCCTAGCTGGGGAAACCAATTTTCTAAGAGGGCAAAAAAACCGTTTACCACGAAGGCACGAAGCGAACGATTGGGAAGCCTTCGTCTTTCTGCCCCTGGTATCTTCGCATCTTCGTGGTAAAAAACTGCTGGCTGCCCAGAACGCGCAACGCCTGCGTGCCTAGCGGCAGGCATAGCCAGCCGGGCCGCGTGTGCTATAATGCAGCCCATCGCACCCGCATCATCTACGCGCCAACTGACGGCGCGTTTTGTTCGCTATAGAAAGGACGCTCCCCGATGACCGCTCCCGCACAGGTGGTCCAGCTCACCTGCCCCAACTGCGGCTCGCCCCTGCGCGCCCAGATCATCACGTTCGTCGACGCCACCCAGCAGCCGCAGCTCAAGAGCTACCTGCTCTCGGGGCAGATGAACGCCGCGCCCTGCGCCACCTGCGGCAACGTGGCCATGATCGCCGCCCCGCTAATCTACCACGACGCCGAGAAGCAGCTGTTCCTCGTGTTCTTCCCGCAGCAGGTCAACGCCCGCCCCGAGGAGCAGGAGCGCTTCATCGGCGAGGCCACCTCGTTCCTGATGCGCAGCCTGCCCGCCGACCTGCCCAAGGGCTACATCCTCTCACCCAAGCGCTTCCTCACGCTCAACTCGCTGATCGAGGCCGTGCTTGAGGCCGACGGCATCACCAAGGAGATGATCGACCGCCAGCGCAGCCAGATCGACCTGATCAGCCAGCTGGCCGAGAGCTACGACCAGAACCCCGAGGGCTTCGACGCGCTGGTCGAGTCGCGCAAGGCCGATATCGACGATGCGATCTTCACCATGCTGGATGCCTTCGTGGCCTCGGCGCGGCAGAGCGGGCGCGAGGAGTCGATCGCTATGCTCACCGGCCTGCGCGACCGCCTGGCCGATCTGGTGGGCTACGAGGGGCCTGCGGGCGAGGAGGGGGCCGAGGACGACGTGGACATGGCCGCTGTGGTCGACCGCATGGTGTCCGTGGAGGATGAGGAGCTGGAGCAGGCGATCGTCGAGCTGCGCCCGGCCATCGACTACGAGTTCTTTGAGCTGCTGACCGAGCGGATCGACGCCGCCGCCCAGGCGGGCGAGGCCGACGAGGCTGCGCGCCTGACCGTGCGGCGCGACACCATCCTGGCCACCGTCGAGCGCATGGACCGCGAGGCCCGCGAGCTGTTCGACGCGGGCGCGCAGCTGCTGCGCGAGACCATGGCCTCGCCCGACAGCGAGGCCACACTGCGCGAGAACGCCAGCAAGATCAACGATGCCTTCTTGCTGGTGCTGGAGGCCAACCAGGCCGCCGCCGCCCGCGCGGGCGAGGCCGCGATCGCCGAGCAGCTGAACACCATCCGCAACCAGGCGCTGGCCATCCTGGAAGAGTCGCTGCCGCCCGAGGAGCGCTTCATCAACCAGCTGCTCAACGCCGAGACGCCGCAGGACGCCACCAAGCTGCTGCGGTCCAATCTGGCCATGATCAACACGCCGCTGGTGCGCCGCATGAACGAGATGGCCGACGAGCTTGAGAAGGGCGGCCAGCCCGAGGTCGGC
This sequence comes from Chloroflexia bacterium SDU3-3, assembly GCA_009268125.1. Classification (NCBI taxonomy): domain Bacteria; kingdom Bacillati; phylum Chloroflexota; class Chloroflexia; species Chloroflexia bacterium SDU3-3. Next base: position 119,075 of record WBOU01000003.1, read on the forward strand.
GCGCGGCTGCGCCAGCTGGCCCGCGAGGCCGGGGCCATGCTGTTCTAGCCGCTGTAGAAGCCCTGCGCTGGGCGCGGCCACGTGCCGCGCCCAGCGCCCGCACCCACACAGACACCCACATGCGCTTTCTCCGCCTGATGCTGCTGCACGCGCTCGCGCTGGTGGCGCGACGCCTCGCCCGCCGCCCGTCCGACGATCCCGCCCACATCCTCTTCATCAAGCCCGACCACCTCGGCGACGTGCTGCTGGCCACCCCGGCGCTGGCCGCGCTGCGCGCGCGCTACCCCGACGCGCGGATCACGGCCCTGGTCGGCCCCTGGTCGCGGCCCATGCTGGAGCGCAGCCCCCACATCGACACGTTGCAGACATGCCCCTTCCCCGGGTTCGAGCGCGAGCGGGCGCAGCGCGGGCCGCTGGCGCGGCTGCTGTGGCCCTATGCCGTGCTGCTGCGCCAGGCCGCGCTGCTGCGCGCCGCCCGCTACGACATCGCGATCGTGGCGCGCGACGACCACTGGTGGGGCGCGGCGCTGGCGCTGCTGGCGGGCGTGCCGCGGCGCGTGGGCTTCGCCACCCCCGAGTGCGCCCCGCTGCTCACCGACGCGCTGCCCTGGAACCCCGCCGAGCACGTGACGCGGCAGGCCCTAGCGCTGGTGGGCCACCTGCGCCCGCCCGCCCCCGGCGAGATGCTGATGCGCACGCTGTTTCGCCCCGCCCCGCAGGACATAGCCTGGGCCGACGCGTGGCTGGCCGCGCGCCTAGGCCAGCGGCGGCTGGTGATCATCCAGCCCGGCACGGGCGGCGCGGCTAAGCACTGGCTCGATGAGCGCTGGGCCGAGGTGGGCGATGCGCTTGCGGAGGATGACGGGCTGCTGCTGGTGATGGCGGGTGGCCCCGGCGAGGAGGAGCGGGCCGGGCGGATCATGGGGGCGATGCGGCAGATGCCGCTGGACCTGGTGGGGAAGACCAGCCTGGGCCAACTGGCGGCGCTGATGGCGCGGGCCGCGCTGGTGCTGGGGGTGGACAGCGGGCCGCTGCACCTGGCGGCGGCGGCGGGCGCGCCCACGGTGCAGATCTACGGCCCCGGCAACGAGCGGCGCTTTGGCCCGTGGGGGCACCCTGGCCGCCACACCGTGCTGCGCGCCGAGCTGTGGTGCAGGCCCTGCGGCGTGCTGGACGCCTGCCCGCGCGGTCTGGCCACGCCCGAGTGCATGGCCAAGGTGCCCGCGCGGCAGCTGCTGGCGGCAGCCGCCAGCAGCCTCGCGCGGGAGACGCGGTAGCTAGGTGCCCTCCATGGGGGCGGGCGGGGCGGCGTCGGGGTTATCGATCTGCTGCCGCGCCTGCTTCATCAGCTGCTCCAGGCGTGCGTTGACGATCTCCTGCCACTCGGCGGCCTCGCTGTCCTCCAGCGCGCCGCCGCCATACTTCAGCTCCATGGCCATATCCCAGCCGCGCTTCAGGGCGAAGCGCTCAAGCCCATCCTGGCGCTCGGGCGACCAGCGCGTGATAAAGCGCTGGAATGCGCGCATCAGCACATTCGAGCCATCCGGGTTCAGCGAGGGCAGGGCAAACCACTCGTGATCGTCGTGTGTGGCATCGTGGTTCTTGGCCGATGTCATAAAGATCAGGCCGCATGTGCGGCAGTATCGGTACTCGCCCGCCCCATCAAACACCCCAGGGTTCCCGGCGATAGCACCAATGAGCATACGATCAGTAACAGGCATACGTGCACATCCTACCCATGTTCAAACTTCTTTGTAGCATAGCATATATTCCACAAAAAGGTAGCGCTGCCTTACGCTAGCCCTCGGCGCGCTCGGCCAGCGCGGCCCAGCGCTCGAAGGCGGCCTCTAGCTCGTGGGCGCTGCGCTCTAGCTCGGAAGAGAGCCTGGTCAGCTCGGCGTGGCCGGGCGCGGCGGCCAGCGCGGCCTGGATCTGCTCCTGCTCAGCCTCTAGCTGCGGGATGCGCTCCTCCAGCTCCTTCAGCTCGCGCTGCTCCTTGAAGCTCAGGCGGCGCGACTTGGCGGCGGGGGCCTGGGCGGCCTGGGCAGGCTTAGGCGTGGGCTTGGCCTGCGCGGCCTCGGCCTCGCGGGCGGCGCGGCGGGCCTCGTAGGCGCTGTAGCCGCCCGGGTACTCGTTCACCGCGCCCTGCTCGAAGACCAGCAGCCGCTCCGCGGTGCGGTCGAGGAAGTAGCGGTCGTGCGAGACGGTGATCAGCGCGCCCGCAAACTCATCCAGGTAGTCCTCTAGCACCGAGAGGGTCTGGATGTCGAGGTCGTTCGTCGGCTCGTCGAGCAGCAGCACGTTGGGGGCCTCGATCAGCTTGCGCAGCAGGTAGAGCCGCCGCCGCTCGCCGCCGGAAAGCTTACCGATCAGCGAGTAGTGCGTGTTGGGCGGGAACAGGAAGCGCTGGAGCATCTGCGAGGCGGTGATCAGCGCGCCCTCGCCGGTGCGCTGCAGCTCGGCCCCCTCCTTCACATAGTCGATCACGCGCTGGCTGGGGTCCAGCCCGGCGCTCTCCTGGTCGTAGTAGACCATGTGCACGGTCTCGCCCACCTCCACCGCGCCCGCGTCCGGCTCCAGCCGCCCCGCGATCATGTTCAGCAGGGTGGTCTTGCCCTGGCCGTTCGGCCCGACAATGCCGATGCGGTCGCGCCGCCCCACGCTCAGGCTGAGGTCGCGGATGAGCGCGCGCCCGCCCATGGCCTTGCTGATCTGCTTCACCTCGATCACGCGCTTGCCCAGCCGCCGCGACTCGACCGAGATCTCTAGCTCGCCACGCTGGGGGTCGCGCTCCACCGCCTGCATGTCGGCGATGCGGTCGATGCGGGCCTGCTGCTTGGTGGTGCGGGCCTGCGCGCCCTGCCGCAGCCAGGCGATCTCCTTGCGCAGGATGGTCTGGCGGCGGGCCTCCTCGGAGGCCTGGGCCACAGCGCGGGCCTCCTTCATCTCAAGGAAGCGGGCGTAGTTGCCGGGGTAGCTATAGAGCTTGCCCATGTCCACCTCGACGATCCGGTTGACCACGCGCTCCAGAAAGTAGCGGTCGTGGGTGACCAGCAGCAGCGCGAAGGTGGCGCGGGAGAGGAAGCCCTCCAGCCAGGCGATGGTCTCGGTGTCGATATGGTTGGTCGGCTCATCGAGGATGAGCAGGTCGGCGGGCGAGATCAGGGTCTGGGCCATGGCCACGCGGCGGCGCTGCCCGCCGGAGAGCGTGCCCACCGGCGCGCTCAGGTCGGCGATGCCCAGCTTGGAGAGGATGGTGCGGGCGTCCTGCTCGATCTGCCACGCGCCCGCCGCATCCATGCGGCCCACCAGGTCGGCCACGCGCTGCTGCAGCGCGGCGTCGGCGGGGCTGGCGGCCAGGGCGGCGCTGGCCTGCTCGTAGGCGCGCAGCACCTGCATGGCCTCGCTATCGCCCTGGAAGATCTGCTCCAGCGCGGTGCGCTCGGGGTCCATCACGGGGTTCTGGGGCAGGTAGGCCACCCGCATGTCGCGGGCCACGCTCACGCGGCCCGTGTCGGGCTGCTCGACGCGGGCCGCGATGCGCAGCAGTGTGGTCTTGCCGCTGCCGTTGACGCCCACCAGGCCCACGCGCTCGCCCTGCGCGACGCCCAGGTCGATGCCGCGCAGCAGCGGTCGCTCGTCAAACTGTTTGGTTATGGCTTCGAGTGTAAGGATGGTCATGGCTTTCTTTCTTGGCTATTGTACCGCCATTGTACACAGGCTGCCACCTGCGTCAATCGGCGGATAGCGAGAACGCATACCACGAAGACCCGAAAGCACGAAGGGCCGGGCTGGGCTGTTTAACCACCAACACACCAAGGGAACACAGGGGTTCCAGAGAGACCCTATCCCTCAACAGGGGTCTTTGTACCTCAGCGCTGGGCTATTCCCCTGGAGCGATGGCGGTGGCGCGTGTTCGGTGGATGGATGCCCTGCACGGGCGGCGCCGAGGGGCCAGCCCCTTGACCACCCCAATGTAAGGCGTTCCGATCCTGTTTTCCTGGTAGCTAGTATTCGTGCATATGGCCATCAAAACACAATCGGCACCTTCGCCACATGGGTCGGGTGGGTAAGGTTGGCAATTCTGCGTGCCGTGCACGGCTTGGCACGCCATCGCTTATTATTTGCCACATCCGCCCTGCGTGAGAACCCATGTGAGGAGCAAAGCCCTCACATGGGGCACTTTTCACAGGCGTTCCCAGGTCTTTTTGGAAACCAAGCATGATCGGCTGCCGATGATCTCGCATCGCGGTCATCGCCCCCGGCCCGATAGCCGCAATACCCCGCATGGGGCGATGCCGTCGCAGGCGAACCTCCCGTCGCCAGCAGCGCCAACCGATCAAGCTCGTGTGTGCACCGCACGAAAGCACCAAGGGCGAACATTCGTGAGTATGTCTTTTGTTTCTGCTGGCTATGTATTCTTCGCGGCCATTCTCTTGTTCTTCGACCTCTTTCTGCTCTCTTCCTGCCCTTCCGTCACCCCTTCGCGGCCTGCCGCCATCCCTTCGCCGCCTTCCATCACCCCTTCGCGGCCTGCTGCCATCCCTTCGCGCTCTTCCGTCACTCCTTCGCGCTCTTCCGTCACCCCTTCGCGCCCTGCTGCCATCCCTTCCTGCCCTTCCGTCACCCCTTCGCGCCCTGCCGCCATCCCTTCGCCGCCTTCCGTCACTCCTTCGCGGCCTGCCGCCATCCCTTCGCCGCCTTCCATCACCCCTTCGCGCCCTGCTGCCGCACGCAAAAAACGCCCAAGGACCATGCGGCCCTTGGGCGTCGGGGTAGAGTGCGCTAGGGCTGCGGCGGCCCTGGCACCTCGGGCTGGGGCGCGCCGCCGTCGGCGGGGGGCTGCGGGCCGCCCTCGACGGGAAGCTGCGGCAGCGCGCCGCCGTCGGCGGGGGCGGGCGTGGGCGCGGGCTGGCCGCCCTCGACGGGAGCAGGTGTGGGCTGGCCACCGTCGGCAGGCGCAGGCGTGGGCGCGGGCTGGCCGCCATCGGCGGGCAGCGGCGTGGATGTCACCGAGCCGGGCGGGCCAGCGCCCACGGGCGTCTCGGTCGGGCCTGCCGGGGCCGCATCATCCGGCGCACGCACGCCCAGGATGATGAACTCGTCGGGCTGCACCCAGGTGTTGGCGGCGGGCATCGAGCTGACCACCGCGTAGGCCGGGAACTTGTCGTAGTCGTCGGGGATCTGGCTGCGATCCTGGTACTGCACGAAGATCATGCCGGTGTTGAAGCCCAGCGCGGCCAGCTTCTCCTTGGCCTGATTCTCGCCGAACCCGCGCAGGTCGGGCATGCGCACCGAGCCAGGCGGCGCGACCGAGTAGATCATATCGGATGTGCAGTCGGGGATGGAGCCAGCGCCCACCGCGCCGCCCGCGCTGCCGCCCTGCCAGACATACTGGACCTTCTCGTCCTTGCTGGGCTTGGGGGTCTTCCAGACCGTGATCGTGGTGATCATGTCGCCGGGCACGTTCACACCATCGACCACGCGGCAGTAGTTGGCGCTAGATTTCTCCTCGGTCTCACCGGCATCATTCACCACCTGGGTGGTGGTCTGGCCCAGCTTAGCGACCGTCATCTTGGCGAAGGAGTTGCAGCCGAACTGATCCGCCAGGATATCGTCCTCGGGCGAGGAGGTGGCGGTGGTGGCGGGCGTGCCGAAGAACATGCCGTCGCCTGCAGTGGCGGTGGCGGCGGCGCTGGTGCGCTTCTTGAGCATATCGGGCGAGAACAGCTCCTCGCCGTAGTAGTTGAACGGGCCGGGCAGCTTGCAGATCTGCTTGCGCACGATGTCGCTGGGCAGCGTAAAGCTGGTGGGCAGCTTGCCGCCATAGGGTGCGGCCAGCTCCTGCTGGAAGCGGGCATCGGCGAAGATCGCCTCCATCACATCGTGCCAGATCGCGCCGCCGCTGGTCACGCTCTCGACCTTGGCGGTCGGCTCGTTGTTGTTGTTGCCCGTCCACACGCCCACAGTGACATAGGGCGTGAAGCCCACGGCCCAGGCGTCGCGCCAATCGTTGGTGGTGCCGGTCTTCACGGCGGCGGGGCGCGAGAGCCTGAGCTTGCTCTGGGTGGTGAATACCGGGGCGCGCGCGGCGTTGTCGGCCAGCATGTCGGTGATGATCGCCACGTGGTCGGGGTTCAGCACCTGCTCGCCAGCGGTGGGCGGCGTGGCCACCTTCTCGGGGTCGAAGCTCTCCACGCTCTGGGCCGCCGTGGGCGTGAACTGCTCTAGCACCTCGCCGCGCGAGTTGACCACCTTGAGCACGGCCACCGGCGGGTAGTAGTGGCCCTGCGAGGCCAGGGTGTTGTAGGCCGTGGTCAGGTCGAGCGGCGTCACCTCGCCGCCGCCCAGGGTGAGCGAGAGGCCGTAGAAGCCCTCGCCGCGCTGCAGGCCGGTGATGCCCGCGCGGTGCAGCAGATCGAGGGTATGATCCAGCCCTGCGAACTTGAGCGCCTTGACGGCGGGCATGTTCAGCGAGTTGGCCAGGGCGGTGCGGGTGCGCAGCGGGCCGTTCCAGCGCCCGTTGTAGTTCTCGGGGGCGTAGGCATCTAGCCCGCCCAGAAACTCGGTGGGCACATCCCACCACACTGTGGCTGGGGTCGCGCCCTTCTCCATGGCCGAGAGATAGGTGAAGGGCTTGAGGGCCGAGCCGGGCTGGCGCTCGCGGGTGGCCACGTTCACCTGGCCATCCAGCACATTGCCGGTCTGGCCCCGGGTGGTGGAAGCCTTGGTGGCGTTATAGTCGATGCTGCCGACCATGGCCAGCACCTGCCCGGTGTTGGGCTGCATCACCACCACGGCGGCGTTGTGGATGTTGCGCTCGGCCAGCTCCTGGATGCGGTCCTTGGCCTTCTCCTGCACCATGTGCTGCATGTTCAGATCGAGCGAGGTGTAGATCGACAGGCCCTCGTTGGCGAACTGCTGGCCGTACTTCTCCTCCAGCAGCTTGCGCACCCAGAACACGAAGTGCGGCGCGTTGAGCGGCGTCTCCTGCTTGGTGAACCGCAGGTCGTCGGCGATTGCGGCGCGGCCCACCTCTTTGGTCACATAGCCCTCATCCACCATCTGGCTAAGCACAGCGATCTGGCGGCGCTTGGGCGGGGTCAGGCCGCCGGGCAGCGCGTAGTCATCCTCGTACCAGTTGGCCCCCAGCGTTACGCCGGGCAGGGTGTCGCCATTTTCCAAGAAGCCGTTGGTCACCGGGTCGTAGGCGCTGGGCAGCTGGCCTAGGCCAGCCAGCAGCGAGGCCTGGGCCAGCGAGAGATCCTTGGCATGCACGCCGAAGTAGCTCTCGGATGCGGCCTCGATACCGTAGGAGAGGTTGCCGTAGTAGATCTCGTTCAGGTACAGCTCCATGATCTCGTCTTTGCTGTACTGCTTGGTCAGCTCCTGGGCGAGGATCACCTCTTTCACCTTGCGCCAGTACTGGTTCTCCTCGTTGCGCTCCACATCGGTCAGCACGGCGCGCTTGACCAGCTGCTGGGTGATCGACGAGCCGCCGCCCGCGATCTCGCCCGAGGTCATATTTTTGTAGAAGGCGTAGAGGATGCCGCGCACATCGAAGCCAGCGTTCTTGTAGAACGTCTTGTCCTCGATCGCGATCGTGGCGTTGATCAGCAGGGGCGAGATCTCGGGGAGCGACACGTGGGTGCGCTTGCCCGCGCCGAGGAACTCGTAGAGCAGGGTGCCGTTGCGATCATAGATGCGCGAGGTCTCGAAGGTGTCGCGGGTGCTCAGCGCGGCCAGCCGGGGCTTCAGCGAGCTGGCCAGCGAGGCGTAGCTGCTATAGGCGAACACCGTGCCAACCACGGCCAGCGCCACCGCCAGCACCACAAAGGCCATGAGCACCCTGCCGATGATGGCCAGGATGCCGCTGCGCCGCACCGGTGCCGCGCCGATCATGCTGGGCACCAGCTTGCGCCTGCGCTGCACCAGCGTGCGGCGGAACTGTCTATCACGAGAAGAATAACGCGCCATAGTGTCGTTTAATATCACATCTAGTATCGGAACCACAGGGCAGCTGGCCGCGTCTGAAGAGCAGGTAGCTGCGCGCGCATTGTACCATGCCCCGCCGTGGGCTTGGTGTTGCCCACCTGATGGGAATGTGATATAACAAACGCCGTTGATACCACATATGCGCCGATACCGACCATCCTGCCCCTGGAGCAACAACCGGGCCGCCGACCAGCCGCAGCCCACCTGGCGCAGCTGTGGCCGCCGCGCCCGCCAGCATTGCCGAGAGCTTGCCATATTATGAGAGCAGATGACCTTCAAGGCCGACAGATCGGGCGGTACCAGATCACCGGCGTGCTGGGGCGAGGCGGCATGGCCTCGGTCTACAGCGCGACCGACAGCATCCTCCAGCGTGAGATCGCGCTGAAGGTGCTCTACCCGCAGTACCTAAACGACGAGGACCAGATCGCCCGATTCAAGCGCGAGGCCGTGGTGGCGGCGGGGCTGGACCACCCCAACATCGTGCAGATCTATGACATCGGCGAAGACCAGGGCTCTGTGTTTATCGCCATGCAGCGGCTGGCCGGGCGGGCCTTCTCGGATGTGCTGCGCGAGCGCGGCAGGATGCCGCCCGGCGAGCTGGCCCCGATCATCGACCAGATCGCCTCGGCGCTGGGCTACGCGCACGCGCGCGGCATCATCCACCGCGACATCAAGCCCGCCAACATCCTGATCGACGAGCACGGGCGGGCGGTGCTGACCGACTTCGGCATCGCCAAGCTGCTGGACACGCCGGGCATGACCCGCACCAGCGTGATGGTGGGCACGCCCGACTATATGGCCCCCGAGCAGATCGGCACCCAGCCGATCGATGGCCGCGCCGACATCTACGCCATGGGCATCATGATCTTCCGCGCGCTCACCGGCCACCGCCCCTTCGAGGGAGGCACCGACGAGGTGCTGCTGGGCCACCTGAACGGCAGCATCCCGCCTGTGCGCAGCTACGTGCCCGAGCTGCCGCCGGAGATCGATCATGTCATCCGCATGGCCACGGCGCGCAGGCCCGAGCAGCGCTACCAGCACGCGGGCGATCTGGCCGCCGACCTGCGGGCTGCCGCGCAGCTGCCGCCCGCGCTGGGCGTGGCCATGGCCCAGGCCGCCCAGCATGCCGCGCCCGCCGACATCCCCACGGCGGTGGGCCTAGTGCGCCCGCCGCCCGCCGCGCAGCCCCAGCGCACCCACCAGAGCACCACGCGCACCGCGCCGCCCGCCGCATTCGAGCGCGGCGCGCTGGCCACGCACATGCAGCCCATGCCGATCACCGGCGCGCGGCGAGAGGCGCCGCCCCCACCGCCCCAGCGCCGCAGCCCACTGTGGGCGGTGGGGGCCGTGGCGCTGCTGGCCATGGCCACCGGCGGCGGCTATATGGCCGCCAACATCCTGGGCAAGGGTAATACCTCGCAGGCATCGGTGGCACAGCCGCCCACAGCGGCCAGCGCCGCCAGCGCCGCCACGCCCACGAATCTGCCCACCAGCGCGCCCAGCGTGGCCCCAGTGCTGGTGGCCACCGCTGCCGCGCCCAGCGCCACGCCCGAGGTGGCGGCAGCGCCCACGGTGGCCCCCACCGAGGTGCCTGCCACGCCCACCAGAAGGCCCGCCGCAACCAAGCTGCCCGCCACGCCCGCGCCGCCCACGCCCACCCAGCTGCTGCCCACCGCGGTGACGCCGCCCGCCACAGCCACGCCGCCCACGCCCAGCGCCACACCAGCGCCCAGCGCCACGCCCACGCCTAGCACCACAGCGGTGCCGGTGATCAACGGCTTCGGCGCGATCTACGCCGACGAGCGCATCCAGAAGCGGCTGGGCGCAGCGCAAGCGCCGGAGACCGGCAACCTGGGGGCCGAGCAGCCCTTCGAGCACGGCAGCATGATCTGGACAGGAGATAAGGTCAAAGATCGCTTTGTGGCGTATGTGTTCCTGGATGACGGTCGCTGGATCGGGTTTATCGATACCGAGGTGACCGGCCCCGACGAGGCGCCGACCGACCTCACGCCTGAGGGCAAGGTGCGCCCAGTCAGCACCTTTGGCAAAATCTGGGACACCCACGCCGAGATCCGCGATCAGCTGGGGTGGGGAACCAAGGCCGAGTACAACACCGACGCCGCATTCCAGGGCTTCGAGCACGGCAGCATGCTCTACTCGGAAAAAGGGCTGGGCAAGGGGCCATCGATCTACGTGCTGTACGACAATGGGAAATACGAGCGGCTGGCCGACCCGACGAAATAACATACCATGAGCCGATACGACGTCATCTATACTATCGTGTGCAGCATCCCAACGGGACGAGTATGCACCTATGGGCGGATCGCCGCCGCCAGCGCCGCCCCGCGCGGGGCCAGGGGCGTGGGCAGCGCGCTCGCGGCGCTCGGCCCCGAGCAGGCCCTCGCCATCCCGTGGTGGCGCGTGGTCAACGCCGCAGGCCAGATCAGCAACCTGGCCCACGCCGACGCCCAGCGCGCCCTGCTGGAGAGCGAGGGCGTACGGGTCTCGCCCAGCGGTACGATCGACCTCGCCACCTTTCTCTGGGAGCCATAGCGCGCTAGGGTCTATGCGTCCTCGTTCGGCAGAACGTTTTACCACCAAGACGCCAAGGAACACAAGACCCTATATACCACGAAGGCGCAAAAGGGCATCAGACCGAACGCAGAGGCCCTGTAGCGCGACGCAGGCCTTGCCGACCCCATGGTGTGGCTGCTATAATGGCCGCACACCTGCCCAGCTGGAGCACCCATGACCACAACACCAACGCTGCGCCCGATGACCATCACCGAGATCCTCGACGGCGCATTCCGCATCTACCGCAAGCACGTCCTCACCTTTATTGGCATCGCTGCGCTGCTACAGGTACCGATGATCATCCTGTATAGCGTGTTTATGCTCACCATCTACAAGGGCGCGATGACAGATCTGATGTCGTTCACGACCAAGACTCCGACTATCGCGCCCGGCACGAACCCGCTGAGTTTCTTCCCAACGGTGTCGTATTTCACTATGCTCGGCTTTGGTCTGCTGCTCGGCCTGCTCCAGGGCCTGATCATCCACAACCTGATCAGCGGGGCCCTGGCGCGCGCCATCGCCAGCAGCTACATCGGCGAGCCGATGGGCATCTTAGAGGCCTATCGCATCGGCTGGAAGCGCTTCTTCTCGCTGATCGCGGCATCGATACTGCCCTCGACCATCAGCTTTATCCTGCTGATGCTGGTCGGCGGCGTCCTGGGGCTGATCATCATGCTGGGGGTGATGGGGAACAACAGCAGCAACACCTCGATCGGCCTGATCATCCTTGGGGTGGTGCTTGCGGGCCTGTTCATGATCGCGGCCTTCGTCGTCTCGATCATCGTCTACATCCGCTTCATGCTTTCCACCCAGGCGGTGATGCTAGAGGACGCGGGGCCGATCGTTGCGCTCCGCCGCAGCTGGAATCTCACCAAGGGCGGTTTCTGGCGCGCCGTTGGGCTGGTGACGATCATGGGCATTATCATCTACTTCGTCGCAGGCATCCCCGGCGCGGCCTTGAACATGGCCATCCAGCTGGCCATCCGCGACCCCGAGACGGTCATCATGTGGAGCACGCTCGGCTCGGTGCTGAACCAGCTCGGCCTGATCATCGCCATGCCGCTGCAGTTCGCCACCTACACGCTGCTCTACTACGATCAGCGCGTGCGCAAAGAGGCCTTCGACCTTGAGCTGAAGATTCAGCAGGCCGCGCTATGACGCCGGGCCAGCATCTGCCACGCCGAACCCTGTGGGCCGCGCTGCTGGCGCTGCTGGTGGCGCTGGCGCTGCCGCTGGGCGCGCGCGCCCAGCAGGAGCCGCCCACGCTCGACCAGTACCTGGCCCTGCTGCGGCAGGCCTCGGCGGCGGCGCAGCGCAGCGATCGGCTGGCGCTAGAGGAGATCGCCGCCCAGCTGGATGCCACCGGCCAGGTGCGCCTGCCCGATGGCACGCTGGCCAGGGCCGACAACCGCTGGCTGTCGCAGGCCATCCAGCCAGCCGACCCCGACTTCGACACCATCGCCGAGCAGGTGGGCGCGATCATCAACGCCATCACCCTGCCGCAGAGCGCCGCCCCCGCCGATGCCATGGCGCGGCTGCGCGCGATCTTGGAAAAGCCGCCCTTCTCCGAGGCCCAGCGTGGCCGCAGCTGGTTCGAGCAGCTGCTCGACTGGCTGGGGCAGCTGCTCGACCGGCTGCTGCGCAGCGGCGGCGGCAGCGTCACCGCTGGCGGCGACATGGCGGGGCGCGTGATCGTGGCCATCGGCGTGATCATCCTGGTGGCGGTGGTCATCTACCTGCTGCTCTACCTGCGCCGCCAGATCGTGCGCGAGACCGCCGCCAAGGATGCCGACCCCGAGTCGAACCTGACGGCGCGCACCGCCATGGATCAGGCCAGCAGCATGGCGCGCGGCGGCGACCACCGCACCGCCATGCGCTACCTCTACCTCTCGGCGCTGCTGTGGCTGGATGAGCGCGGCCTGCTGCGCTACGACCGCGCGCTCACCAACCGCGAGTATCTCGACCGCGCCAGCGCCAACCCGGCCCTGCGCGGGCGGCTCGCGCCGATCGTCGAGACCTTCGACATGGTGTGGTATGGGCACACGCCGCTGGATGATAGCGATTTCGCCGCCTATAAGCAGCAGATCGAAGCGCTGCGCTCCGAGCTTTCCTAACACATGAAGAATCGACGCGACATCTTTATTCTGGTCGGGCTGTTCGTCATCCTGATCATCTTTCTGGCGCTCAGCCCTCGGCTGCTGCCGCCCGAGGTCGACCCCTCGGTGCCGACCACCCGCTCGACCGAGGCCGAGGGCGCGCAGGCGCTCTACCGCTGGCTGGGCGACATGGGCTACGCGCCGCAGCGGCTGGAGTACCGCGCCTTCAGCCTGGCCAGCGAGGACGACGCGCTGATCATCCTCAACCCCAGCGAGCCGATCAGCGAGGACGAGGCCGACACCGCGCTGGCCTGGGTCGAGCGCGGCGGCACGCTGGTGCTGGCCGACGACACGGCCAGCAGCTTCGGGCCGCAGAACGCCCTGCTGGAGCAGCTGGATGTGAGCTTCGAGGTCTACACCAGCACCAACGCGCTCAGCACATCCATCACCCAGGCCCAGCCGCGCCAGCCCGCCCTGGTGCAGCCCGCCTTCCCGCAGGCCAACGCCAACACATCGCGCATGGTGGTGGCCCCCGACCGCGCCGACGCCGTGACGCTGCTGGGCACCGATGATGCGCCGCTGATCGTTGGGCTGAAGTACGAGCGCGGCTACATCTACCTGAGCGCGGCCACCTACCCCTTCACCAACGAGGGCCTGCGCTCGCCCGGCAACGGCGAGCTGGTGCTGAACATGCTGCGCCGTGTGCCTGCGGGCGGCAGCGTGCTGTTCGACGAGTACCACCTGGGCTACTTCGAGCCGCCCTCGCCCGCCGCGCTGACCATCGGCAGCCCGCTGGGCATCGCCATGGCCTACGCCATCCTGGCCACCGCGCTCTACCTCATCCTGGGCGGGCGGCGCTTCGGGCGGCCCGTGCCCACCAAGGCCGAGCTGGCCCGCCGCACCAGCGCCGAGTATGTGCACAGCATCGCCGACCTGCTGCAGCGCGGCCAGAAGCGCGAGTATATCGCGGCGCACTTCCACACCAGGGCGCGGCGCAGGCTGGCCCGCCGCTTCGGGCTGAACCCCAACCAGGACGACGCCGCGCTGGCCCGCGAGATCGCCCAGGCCCAGTCCACCGACGAGGCCGCGCTGGCCGGGCTGCTGGGCAGCCTGCGCGCCGCCAAGACCGACGACGCGCTCATCCACGCCCTGCGCCAGGCCGACGAGGCCGAGCGCCGCTAGAGGAACACCCGCATGCACGAACGGCTTCGCCCAACCCTCGCCCTGCTCGACCAGGGGCTGGCGCTCTACCGCCGCCACTTCACCAGCTTCCTGCTGGTGGCCGCCGTGTGGTTCGTGCCCACGGCCATCCTGGTGGGCCTAGGCGTGGCGCTGATCACTAGGGTCGAGGTGCTGCCCATGTTCGGGCTGATCATCCTCGGCGTGCTGCTGCTGCTGGTGCTGCTGATCTACCTGATGGGAGTGCTCTCGCGGGCAGCCAACCTGGCGCTGGATGACCAGCCCATCCGTCTGCGCGAGGTGTTCCGCATCCCGCCGCTGCACCTGCTGGGCATGGCGATCTTCAGCATGATCTACACGATCCTGTCGCAGATCGCCATGAGCATCTTCAGCACGCTGCTGGCCTGCCCGCTGTACATGATCTTCCTGCTGGTGGCGGCGGTCTTCGGCAGCTCCTTCAACTCATCCTCGGGCCTGGGCGCGACCGGCGGGATGGTGTTCGGCGTGCTTATGGTCGTGCTGGTGGCGGCGCTGTACATGGTCGGCATCTTCATGAGCGGGGCTTCGCTAGGCGGCATGATCTACGGCCTGCAGGCCTGGGCCTACGGCTACCGCTCGCTGGGCATGGCCATCCAGAACGGCATCAACATGATCGCCTATCGCTTCATCAAGAATGTGGGGATCTGGGGCTGCGCGGCGATCGTGATGCTGGGCGCGGGCACGGCGATAACCACCCTGCTCACGATCGTGCTGCCCATCCCCGTGGCGATGCTGCTGGGCGAGGATAGCATCCTCACCAACTCGCTGGTCGCCGCCACCTGGCTGATGGGCTCGCTGCTGGTGCTGCCGCCCATGCCGATCTGGATGGCGCTGCTCTACCGCAGCAACCTTACCCTGCGCGAGGGCGCAGATCTTCAGGGCCGAGTCGATACGTGGTGGCGGCAGATCCAGACCACCGCCCAGCCACTGGAAGGATAACCATGACTGTTCAGGATATGACCAACGCCATCCGCGCCGAGGCCGCCAAGGTGCTGGTGGGGCAAGAGGATGTGTTCACCCAGCTGCTGATCGCGCTGCTGAGCGGCGGCCACGTGCTGCTGGAGGGCGTGCCCGGCACCGCCAAGACGCTGATGGCCAAGACGCTGGCCTCGCTCATCCAGGCCGAGTTCAAGCGCGTGCAGTTCACCCCCGACCTGATGCCCTCCGATGTGATCGGCACCCAGGTCTTCGAGATCGGCAGCGCCGAGTTCCGCCTGCGCAAGGGGCCGATCTTCACCCAGGTGCTGCTGGGCGACGAGATTAACCGCGCCCCGGCCAAGACCCAGAGCGCCCTGCTGGAGGCTATGGAGGAGCGCCAGGTGACGATCGAGGGCCAGCGCATGCCGCTGCCCGCGCCGTTCTTCGTGCTGGCCACCCAGAACCCGGTGGAGTACGAGGGCACCTACCCGCTGCCCGAGGCCCAGCTCGACCGCTTCCTGTTCAAGGTGCTGATCGACTACGCCCCGCAGGATGTGGAGATCGAAGTGCTGCGCCGCTACCACCACGGCTTCGACGCCCGCCACATCGAGCGCGCCGCGCTGCAGCCCGTGGTGACGCCCGAGGGCCTGGCCGAGGCCCAGCGCGAGATCGCCGCCGTGCAGGTGGATGAGGGCATCCTCAAGTATATCACCGACATCGCCCAGGCCAGCCGCAAGAGCCTCGACCTGCTGCTGGGTGGCTCGCCGCGCGCCTCGATCAGCCTGCTGCTGGCCGCCAAGGCCTGGGCCGCCATGCAGGGCCGCGCCTTCGTGGTGCCCGACGACGTGAAGTTCCTGGTGCGCCCGGTCTACCGCCACCGCGTGATCCTCAAGCCCGAGGCCGAGATCGAGGGCCTGAACGCCGACACCGCCATGGCCCGCGTGCTGGCCAGGGTCGAGGTGCCGCGATGAGCGCGCCCGCCGCGCGGGGGGCGCGCCCATGATCCCCACGCTGCGCCTGCTGCTGCTGCTGCTGATCGGCTCGGTGCTGGTGGCCGGGTCGGCCATGGTGCCCGCCCTGGTCTGGCTGGCCATCCTCTACGTGCTGCTGATCGCGGCCTTTGTGGTGGTGGATTATGTCGTGTCGACCAAGCCGCAGGATCTGGAGATCGAGCGGATCAACGACACCAAGCTGTCGATCGGGGCCGAGAATGGCATCACGCTGCTGGTCTCCAGCCGCGCCCAGCGCAGCGTCCGCTTCCAGCTGCGCGACGAGTACCCGCACCAGTTCGCCAGCGACGCGCTGATCCTGCGCGGCGAGGTGCGCCCGTTCGAGGTCTGCGAGCTGCGCTACCGGCTCACCCCCGACCAGCGCGGCGACTATAGCTTCGGCGACACCAACATCCGCTACCCCAGCCTGCTGGGCACCTTCGTGCGGCAGCACCGCTACGCCACCGCCGCGCCTGTGAAGGTCTACCCCAACGTGCTGGATGTGCGCACCTACGACCTGCTGGCCCGCAAGGGCATGCTGTTCGAGCTGGGGCTGCGCAACGCGCGGGTCTACGGCAGCGGCACCGAGTTCGAGCGCCTGCGCGAGTACACCAGCGACGACGAGTTCCGCCGCATCAACTGGCGGGCCACGGCGCGGCGCGGCAAGCCCATCGCCGCCGAGTACGAGACCGAGCGCAGCCAGTATGTGATGAGCGTGATCGACTCGGGGCGGCTCATGCGCTCGCCCATCGGCGACCTGGCCAAGCTGGACTACGCGATCAACGCGGCGCTGCTGCTCTCCTACGTGGCCGGGCTGAAGGGCGACCACACCGGCCTGCTGACCTTCGCCGACGACGTGCGCGACTACCTCGCGCCCAAGCGCGGCAAGGCCCAGTTCCAGCGCATGCTGGAGACGCTCTACAACGTGCAGTTCGAGCCGGTGGAGGCCGACTACGCCCAGGCGCTGGCCTACCTGTCGCTGAAGCAGAAGCGCCGCTCGCTGATCATCCTGTTCACCGACATTGTGACGCTGGACGCGGCCAAGCCGCTGATCACGCACATGGCGCGGCTGGCCCAGCGCCACCTGCCGCTGTGCGTGGTGCTCTCCGACCCGCACATCAGCGCCATGGCCGGGCAGCCCGCCGATAGCTCGACCCAGATCTACCAGCGCGCCGTGGCCGAGCTGCTGCTGGACGAGCGCCAGGTGGTGCTGGACACGCTGAATAGCCACGGGGTGCTAACCCTGGACGTGCCCGCCGACAAGCTGAGCATCGCGCTGATCAACAAGTACCTAGAGCTGAAGGGGCGCGGGGCGATCTAGCGGGGGGGAGAAGGCGGGCGCGGCGGGCGGGCGCGTGGCCCGCCCGCCTTGGTGTGGGAAGGTGTGGCGAGGGCGTTGTGGCTGCTGGAGCAGCTATGAGCGACTCAGCCGTCGCAAGCTACGCTCCAACCACAGCGGCTGGGGTAACCGCCAAACCGCCCACAAGCAGCGCCGCATGCCCATAATTGGCCCGCCCATGGTGCCACGCGTGGTCGACGACCAAGGCTCTTTTCCTGGCTTCTGCCTTCCCTATGACGCAAGCATGGTCGAATTATGGTAAAGCTATGAGGGGATGTCATGCAATAAGGTCATAAATGGTTTTCCATTTGCCGTACCGCTCAGGAATATCAGGCCAGGGGGCACCGGTATGGAGCCTCCAGAAAATACCGTTAATGATCGGGCGATGCTCGTTCCATGGATGGCCTGCCTTTTCGCCGTTGCGGGGCAATTCTGGCTCGATCAGGGCATACTGTTCATCAGTCAACTCGTACCGTCCCATGATTCCTCCATCTCGATTATGGTCAACCTATAAT
Source organism: Chloroflexia bacterium SDU3-3 (assembly GCA_009268125.1). Classification (NCBI taxonomy): domain Bacteria; kingdom Bacillati; phylum Chloroflexota; class Chloroflexia; species Chloroflexia bacterium SDU3-3. Next base: position 136,719 of record WBOU01000003.1, read on the forward strand.
TATACCATATCCGAGACCGGATTGTCAGAAACAGCCTAATGACATGTCTTGTCTTATTTAAAGGAAACTTATGATGGATTCCATGTGTATATGATGTTATTGCATTGAATTTCCCATTGACTTCCTTCTGAAAATCGAATTTTATGAACAACATTTCCATTATCTCCGAGAAAAATCTCATCTATTAACCAGTCACCATGACCTAATTCATTGAAATCACCTTCTTTCGATTCTTTGATAAATCCTAATGTATAAAATTTAACGTCTTTATAATGAAGATTTATATATCCATCATGATATGCGCCTAGTAACCTTATATTAATGTCAACATACCGACATTGTGATTCATTTCTATAATGTTCAGATATATTCATGTTTTCAAGCCACGCATCATTAGGGCATTTTGGGTCTCGGCCATCATAGTGCCATGATGCAATGGCAAACTCAAAAGTTTCTTGCGGTAGATTTTCCTGAATAGAATTGATGTACTGGATGTAATTATTAAACTTACTTTTAATCATATCTATATCTTTTGTTTCAGGGATATCTAGTATAAACATATATTTAACCTCCATTGATAAATTGCTTAAATTAGAGCATATGCCGATAGTACATGTTTAATGTACTATAAATTACGTTAATACTAGATGATTATCATATAATATTTTATAGATATCATATGATAATCATCTAGTATTAAATAGATTATCAGGCTACCCCAGTGTTATACCAAGGATTAGGAAATGGCCCTAAAGGTGTATCTATATACTGAGGGTTTCCCATATCTCTGACATCTTTTTCCAACTGAGCATCAAAACTTATTCCATTTTTTGATGCCCGGTTGAATCTATCAATATCATCTATAACCCCTGGAATTAAGGATAGTACTAACCCAGTTACCCCCATTATAGTACGCCCCTCAAGTAAGTAGCTTCCATTCTTAATAGATGGAGCAACGCCTTTTTCTGGGATAAGTCCTCTTCTGCGAAGCTGAGATACATTAACACCATTGATGTTATTTATCACCTCTTCGGGCATGCCTGATGGGATTTCACCTGGTTTATTATGCTTATTTATCCATCCATCCCGACCAGCAACGATACCTACTTCCTGCCCTCTTGGATTAAAGACATGGATTTCAAAGCCGTCTCCGTTATTAAACGCGTCAATACGATAAGACCATCCCTTACCTACAGGATCTCCCTTAGGACCTCGAGGCTCATGTCCTGTTGGGTCTCTATATATTATAGGATTATTTTGTACATAGCTATAGCGGTTGAGGCTCTGCGGGTTGGCTGGTCCACCCCAATACAACTTATCGGCATGAGACTCCTCTGAATTGAGGCTACTCAGCAGGCCCGGCTCCGCAAAGCTCACGGTCAGCGGCTTCAGCGCCACGCCATCCATGCCGCCGGAGGCGTTCCCCGGCACCACGGTATCCGCGCTGAGAAAGTGGCCGCTCACCGGGTCGTAGTAGCGGGCATTATAGTACAGCAGGCCGGTGGTGTCACGCCGCTGGCCGGTGTAGTCCAGCGTGGTCTCGGGCACGTCGCCCGCGCGCACATTGCCCCACGGGTCGAACTCCTGCTTGTGCAGCAGCGCGCCGTTCGCGTCGGTCGTCACGCTCACCGAGCCGAGGGCGGCGCTGTCCGCAGCAGCGCGCCGTGGCCGAGCTGCTGCGGGACGAGCGCCAGGTGGTGCTAGACACGCTCAATAGCCACGGGGTGCTAACCCTGGACGTGCCCGCCGACAAGCTGAGCATCGCGCGGATCAACAAGTACCTGGGGCTGAAGGGGCGCGGGGCGATCTAGCGGGGGCGCGGGGACGGGCGAGGCGGGCGGGCAAGTGGCCCGCCCGCTTTGGGGTGTGGGGCGGTGGGGTCTTGTGGCTACTGGGGTGCAGCTATGAGCGGCAGAGCCGTTGCAAACTGCTCCCCAAACGTAGCAGATGAGGTAGCCGATAAACCGCACGCAAGTAACAACGCATGCCTGTAATTGGCCCGCCCATGCACCGCGCGTGCTCGACTACCAACGTTCCTTTCCTAGCTTCCAGTTGCCCTGTGACGCAAGTATGGTCGAGCTATGGTAAAGCATGGGAAGGATGTCATGCAATAAGATATAATATGCGTTTCGTCCAGACATTAATGTGTTGGTGGGAAACGTCGAGAGATTAGTATCTGCAAAAGAGTCATTGGTATTAAAGTGAACAAACACGGTATAAACATGTATATAACAACATAAGGAAAACCTATTATATACATATAAATAAATTTTATATTTTCTCTTAAAAATATAATATACATTAATTGATAGGCTATAAACTCTAAACATGTTCCATTAATTAACAACAATAAATTACTGAGTATGCTGCGTTTAATATTAAATTCATGATAATACAAACTCGATCCACCATTATATATTCTACTTAATATGATATTACTCATAAAAAGTGATGTCGGTACACTAACAATAATAGATATTAGCTTTATAAACAGTTCTATAGATTGATTGGATAGAACTGTACTCAAAAATATTGCAGTTAAAAGTGAGACGGTGTAAATCACTATGTTTATTGAGTTAAACTTCATTATCTTCTCCATAATATATTACTTTTATACACTTTTATGAGTCTCAAGGCAGTAAGTGCCCTGAGACTCATAAAAGTGTATTTATTTCGATAGAGCATTCAACATTTGCTTGGATGGAGCAATGCGATATGATGGTGTTCTTGCCGTTGATGTAGTAATTTTAGCTGCAAGTGGGCCAACAGCTTTTCCTTCAGCGGATATATTCGCATATCGTCCACCTGAAAGTCTTACTGCATTGCTTAGAAAATTAGTCCAAACCCCTGTTTGTGCAGCTCTGCCTGGACCAGATACAAAGGACCAGTCATATATATTATGTGCAGCACCGTTAGCTGCACGGGCTTCAGAGTCAATTCTCACAACTAGGTTACCAGCACTATTCGTATTAACGCTGAAGCGAATGGCACCAGCTTCAACATGTCCCTTAGCAGTGTATAGTGTGAAGGAGTTATTAGATATATCTCCAACATATACTCCAACTGGTAAGCCCATACCTGTAATATCTATACGGTCACCTCGATTCAATGCAGTCCCGTTTGTTTTGAATACAGATGTATCCCCATTTGCAAATGCACCGAAGTGATTCCTCATAAGATCAAAATACTCGTTTTGCGAATATTTCGATCCTGCAATTTCCACCTCGTACGAACGATAATAAACATCGCCAACACCATCGTCTATTGACAAAATATCATCTGTCCAACTCTCCACTGAGCCACCGCCGCCACCGCCATTACCATACGATGGATGACAATAATCATCACCTTTGCCAGTTTCTGTACAGTGACCATCTGGATCTGTATTATGTACAGGATTATTTAGGGCATACGAGTAACGATTAAACTGCTGTGGGTTTGTCGGATCTGGCACCACGGTATCCGCGCTGATAAAGTGGCCGCTCACCGGGTCGTAGTAGCGGGCATTATAGTACAGCAGGCCGGTGCTGTCACGCCGCTGGCCGGTGTAGTCCAGCGTGGTCTCGGGCACGGCGCCCGCGCGCACGTTGCCCCACGGGTCGAACTCCTGCCCGCTGGCCTTCAGGCCCTGCTCGTTGGTCGTCACGCTCACCGAGCCGAGGGCGGCGCTGTCCGCAGCAGCGCGCGGTGGCCGAGCGGCTGCGGGACGAGCGCCAGGTGGTGCTGGACACGCTCAATAGCCACGGGGTGCTAACCCTGGACGTGCCCGCCGACAAGCTGAGCATCGCGCGGATCAACAAGTACCTGGGGCTGAAGGGGCGCGGGGCGATCTAGCGGAGGGGAGAAGGCGGGCGCGGCGGGCGGGCCACTCGCCCGCCCGCCGCGTGTGGGGCGGGGGCGTTAGAGCTGCTGGGGGGCAGCCACAACGCCCAAAAATTCAGCTCAACGTGAATAAAACAGGTTTACCTACGCTATACAAAAATCTTGCTACGGCTGCTTACTACGGCTAATTTTAGGAGCAAATAGCGTTTCTATTCCTGTCGATGTACCCCTTAAAACAGCCATTTTCTCACGTTTCAAGAGTCCTGTATTATGAGGTGGCAACCAGTAGTCATCTCCTCTCTCCAAGTGGAATCTCAAGATAATGCTGTCATCTCCACCTAAATAAAATATCACATTATCATCTATCATAGTGTGGATTCTCTCATTCCAAACAAAAATGATACCTTTCCCAATATCCATGAGCACCTTCCTACTAAGATCTCGAGAGATCATATAATCTAAATGAAAATGATTTTCACTAGCTTCATATCCGACAGGATCGCTTATCATCTTCTCTGCAAAAAACTTCATATTGAGGTTATTTGTTACAACAACAACACCGCCTATTTGCTTAAACTTCATAGAAAACAGCATAGATAGCGATTCCATACTATTCCTAAGCAACTCAGCAGGGTCTTGCATTATAGGCTCCTCGCATTCAAGCTAATCATATAAATTTGAGGCTATATGATTAGCTTGAATATATGACGATTAATACCTCTATATCCTATATTAACTGCCTATTCAGACTATATTAAGGCTTCTACTATTTGATGCCTAAATAGTCCTCTACTCCTCTCTTTATAGCCTTAGCAATTTTCTCAATCTTTAGCAGATCTTGCACACTCTTAGGGGCATCCTTACCATCTTTACCAACGAACTTACCAGTTTCTGGATTGTAGCGATACTTATCCTCCGGTTTATTAGATCCAGCATGTATGTGCACTTCACCTTGCCTACCGGCAGGGTTTTCAACATCAACACGTACACCTTTGTCATCCTGATATAAAGTCTTACTCCCAGGGAGCTTTTGACCAACATCAGGCACTGCTGTCTCGGCAGGCTTATCTGCAGGTTTATCTGCTAATTTCCCCTTATTTGATGCATTCTGTCTCTGCTTAGCCTCATTATAAGACTTTAATGTATCTGCTGCCACATACGCAACCCCAGCAGCAACAATAACCACTCCTGTAACAATGAGTGCCGGGACTATCCATGCAGGAGCAGATACAACCAGTAATGGTAGCATGAGCAGTTGAGCAAAATGCCCGCTCGGATCATTCCAGCGCACTGGGTTGTTGTTCACATACGAGTAGCGATTCAGCTCCTGCGGGTTGGCTGGGCCATTGCCGCCCTTGCCCCACAGGCCCCGCGCGGTGCTGTCGTTGGGGGCCATGGTCAGCGCGCCCGCGCCGGGGACAATCGTGTCCGCGCTGAGAAAGTGGCCGCTCACCGGGTCGTCGTAGCGGGCATTATAGTACCGCAGGCCGGTGGTGTCACGCCGCTGGCCGGTATAGTCCAGCGTGGTCTCGGGCACGTCGCCCGCGCGCACGCTGCCCCACGGGTCGAACTCCTGCTTGTGCAGCAGCGCGCCGTTCGCGTCGGTGGCCACGCTTACCGAGCCGAGGTAGTCGTTGTGCAGGTAGGTCAGGCTGGTGGCCCGCAGCAGCGCGCCGTGGCCGAGCTGCTGCGGGACGAGCTACCGGTGGTGCTGGACACGCGGAACTGCCACGGGGTGCTAACCCTGGACGTGCCCGCCGACAAGCTGAGCATCGCGCTGATCAACAAGTACCTAGAGCTGAAGGGGCGCGGGGCGATTGCATCTCTTCCAAAAGCTTTTTTGCTCTATCCACTATATGCGAAGATTCATGTGTTTCTAATTGCTTCAATTTAGCAGAAACATCATTAGGAGAAATAGTCTTGAGTGCTTCAGCTACTTCAAGCTGCAACCATATTGATGGATCATTAAGGAGAGGCCTAAGTAGCTCTAATATGTCCGCATCTCTTATTTCACCCTTATCGTATATCCCTTCCAACGAAAGTATTGCCGTCTCCCGATTATCTTCATCGGAACTTGCAAGTAATCGATGGATTATATCAATCCCCTCATCTCTATTCTTTTGAAAGACCTCTTCTCCTGCCAGCTCACGCGTATACACATACCCTTTAAGATACTCGAAGATCCATTTCATCACATCACCGCGTGATTCCTCATGGCCTTCCAGTAATTCATTAAGCCGTTCCCATTCCGCGATTCCACCACCGAAATCAGGAAGCAACTGCTGTTCGATATAATTGTCGCACCGCCTATATTCCGCACCTTATTTCTTTTCTATCAATCCCCATATCACATTAACTAACCCTAGAAATAGACCAACCCCCATGCATATCCATAATGAACCACCACCTGGTAATAAACTGCGACCTGTTAATAAGAGAACAGCAAATCCTGCTAACCCTATGGCTAGACCGCCTAGTATATCGAAGAATAGAATAACCAGCCAGAGTGGTATTCGTAGGAGGAATTGTTCGAAGATATGTTTCAGCATCACAGTCTCCCCAACGGCGCTGGTAGCTTGATATATCCAATAACTTACCCCTCGCTAATCGCGCGCTCCATCTTTGTGCAGCAGTGCATGATATGCCTCTCGCTGCTCTGAGAACACCAGCTCGCCTAGCTCTCGGATCTCCTCGTTGGTATGCCGCATAGCACGCTCGGCCAGACGCATCGTGATACCCACATCCAGCCGCTCATACAGCCCAACCAGGAGCGAGTAGGCAATAGATGGGTCGGGATCATGTGGCTCATCAAGGAATGCTTCGGCAGACGCTTCTATGCGAGCCACTACCCAATCATGGGGCAGGCTAAGAATAGTTTCTCGTACAAAATCAACCGAAGGTATCCAAAATACTGCGAGATAGACCAGTTCATCAAAAATCTGGCATAGCTCATCTTGTGTCATATAGTCGAAAAGCGTTAACACAAGATAGATATCTTGATTATGTCGAATGTAGTCTTGTATTAATCCAATCCACTGATCATGTGCGAGAGGAGATTCCTTCGCTACATTATAGAACTCCTCTGCAAGCTGGCGGTATTCCTCAGCACGATTCCCATATGCGGCGGCTAGCTTCTGCATGTGGGAAACAAGCGCCGCCGGATGTTCTGTATTCATATGCCCTCACGCGAATCTCTGGTGGTCTGCCCCAAAAACACCGCCCCAAACGACAAGGGGCGTAGGAAGTATTCCTGCGCCCCATCCGCCCTCAATGCCGCACGACCGACCTAGCCGCGCTGCACGTACTGCTTGTCGTAGTACTCCTTGTACGCGCCCGACTTGATGGGCCGCCACCAGGCCTCGTTCTCCACATACCAGCGCACTGTGGCCTCGACCGCCTGGTCGAAGCTGTGGCGGCTCTCCCAGCCCAGCGCGCGCAGCTTGGTGGTGTCCAGCGCGTAGCGGCGGTCGTGCCCGGCGCGGTCGGTCACGTAGGTGATCAGGCTCTCGGGCTTGCCCAGCAGGGCCAGCACCTTCTTGGCCATGTCGATGTTGCGCGTCTCGACGCCGGTGCCCACGTTGTAGGCCTCGCCCAGCTCGCCCTTGTGCAGCACCAGGTCGATGCCCTCGCAGTGGTCGAGCACAAACTGGTAGTCGCGCTGCTGGCGGCCGTCGCCGTACAGCGGCAGCGGGATGTCGTCGATGGCGTTGGTGATAAACAGCGGCAGCGCCTTCTCGGGGAAGTGGTAGGGGCCGATGTTGTTGGAGCCGCGGGTGGTGGTGGTGGGCACGCCGTAGGTGATGAAGTACGAGTACACCAGGTGCTCGGCCCCGGCCTTGGATGCCGAGTAGGGGCTGCGCGGCTCGAACGGGTCGCCCTCCTTCGAGCGGTTCGGCTCGGGGATCGCGCCGTACACCTCGTCGGTGCTGATCTGGTGGAAGCGCTCAAGCTTCAGCTCGCGGGCCACCTCGAGCAGCGCCCAGGTGCCATTGACGTTGGCGCGCACCACGGCGTCGGGGTCCATGATCGACCGGTCGACGTGGGTCTCAGCGGCGAAGTTCACGATCGTGTCGATGCCGTGCTCCTTCACCGCGCCGCGCACCGCAGCCAGGTCGCAGATGTCGCCCTGCACGAAGGCGAAGTGCGGGTTGCCCTTCACGCGCTCCAGGTTCTCCAGCCGACCGGCGTAGGTCAGCTTATCGTAGACAACGATCTTATAGTCGCTGTACTTCTCCAGCATATAGTGGACAAAGTTCGAGCCGATGAAACCGGCACCGCCGGTCACGAGAAGATTGCGCATTGAGTTGCTCCAGCTTCCTTCTATTGTTCAATTGACGCGCCGCCGTATGGCGTTTGTAAGCGTCGGGCCGTCCGAGAGTGTACCATAGTTGCGACACGCGTCAAATGAGCAGGGCCTGGAGCGCGGGTGAGAAAAAGCGCATAGCCCGCAGGCAGCGCCAGCGGGCCAGAGAAGCAGCGCTGTTAGGAGGGCCTACCGCGTAACCGCCGGGACGTAGGTGCGGTAGTAGGGCTTGGTGTTGTCCACCACGAAGCTGGCCGAGCGCTCGGCGCTGTTGCCAGCCGCGTCGGTGGCGGCGTAGCGCAGGGTGTAGCTGCCGTTGGCCAGGCTGCCCAGCTTCGCCAGCCGGTCGATCGAATCGACCCACGGGCCGCCGTTCAGGCTATAGCTCAGCTTGGCCACGCCCAGGCCGCCCAGGTCTTCGGCGGCCAGCGCGATGCTCGGCGTCTGAACGAAGGTGCCACCCAGGGCCAGCGCGCCGCCTGCGGTGGCGTCGGGGATAACCTCAAATACCTCGAAGCCAGGCCGCGCCATGGTGTAGCCCGCCGCCGCGCCGCCGCTGCGCTCGAAGTACTTGAAGCCCAGGGTGTGCACGCCCGCGCTCAGCGTGATCGTGCCATCCACGATATTCTCGCTGTCGTGCAGGCCGTAGTTGTTCACCACCAGCTGGCCATCTACCCACAGCCACGAGCCGTCGTCACTGGCGGTGCGGAAGGTGTACTCGCCCGCCGTGGGCACGCTGAAGGCGCGGGTCTGCTGCACCACAAAGCTGTCGGTCGCGCCGCCGACCGGGCCGCCGGTGCCCCAGTCGGTCGGCGCGCCGTTCCAGGCGAAGCTGCCCAGCTGCTCGCCGGTGGCGATCGAGAGCGGGTTGGATGTGCGGGCCAGGAAGTTGGCGGGGATGTTGGCCAGGCGATAGACCTGGGCGCGCGCCGCGCCGTCGCCGCCCAGCTCGGCCAGGGCCGGGGCGCTCTGCTCGGGCGTCACGGTGATAGTGGTCTGGGCCACGCTGGTGGCGTAGTACTTCACGTACTCCTGCACCAGCCCGGCCTGCAGCGTGATGGTGCGGCTGGTGGTGCCGGGGTTGCGCATGCGGATGTAGCCCGTGACCGTGCGGGTCTCGCCGGGGGCGAGGGGGCCATTCAGCCCCCAGCGCCACGGGTAGTAGCCCGTGGCGTCGCTGCCCACCGCCCCGGCGCAGCTCAGCGACACATCGGCCAGGTTCTTCGGCCCCAGCGTCAGGCGAAAGCTGCTCGACTCCTTGGGGAATGCGCCGTATGACCCAGTGCTGTCGCCAATGAAGCACTCGCCCTCGTCATACACATACGAGTCGTCGGTGCCACTGCTGGCGTCGTTGTAGCGCGCCCCATCGGGCGAGAGCGTGGCCTGCGGCTCCTGGGTGGCCAGCGTGGTCGAGCCGCTGTTCTTGATCGTGAAGCTGACCTTCAGCAGGCCGCCGCTAGGCACCTGGCTGGGCTTGCTGGCGTCCGGCCCGGTGAGCGAGACGCTCACCAGGCTGGGGTTGGTGTTGGCCGTATCCTCGGCCACCCACTTCACCGAGTCGAAGAAGATCACCTTCTGCTGCGCGAACGGCTCGGCCATGTCGCTCAGCACCACCCAGCCGCCCGTGCCAGCGCCGAAGGTGTACGCGCCTAGGTCGACCCACTGGTCGGAGGTATTGTGGTCGACCACCCTGGTGTACTCCTCGCCGGACTTCACGTGGATGGTGTAGCTGGCCTTGCCGGTGGCGTAGGGCGGGCTAGCGAGGCCGCAGCCCTGCGGGATGGAAACGTACACGCGGTAGGTGCCCGCCGTGGGGATGTTGGGCTTCCAGGTGGCCATGTTGGTCGACTCGGCCACCGCGTCGGTGGCGTAGGTCCACTGGGTGCTGCCGCCCTCGCCGCAGGCGGCGGTGTGCCAGTCGCCCACCGAGGTGAAGCTGCTCTCCACCTCGTCGACCTGCAGATCGCCGTTGTCGGTGGCCGTATCGCCCTGGCCGCTGAGCCGGTTCTGCACCTGCTGGCGGATGCTGGGCAAAATGGCCATGAAGGCATCGCCCGGGCAGGTGGTGTGGCCCGGCGTCACCTGGCGGTGCCCGGCGATGTTGGCGATCACCGATGTGCCGGTTTTCGGCTTGCAGTAGGTCGAGATCGAGCAGCCGTAGTAGAACGAGGAGCCGAGCGGGTCGATCTTCTTCTGGCTAGCCTTCCAGGCCAGCAGGCTCACCAGGCTCTGCTGGGCGGCGGCGGAGGGGGCGCTGCTGGTGTAGGTGCCGATCACCGACACGCCCATCGAGCCGTAGTTGGCGGTGTCGTGGAAGCCCACCGCGTCATCGCCGCCCGCGCGGCCCTCGTAGATCACGCCGTTGGGGTCGATCAGGTAGTTGTAGCCCACGTCGCCCCAGCCGCGCGTGATGGTGTGGAAGGTCCACTCGGCGCGCACGCGGTCGGCCCAGCTCTGCTCCTTGCCGGTGAGCGTGCTGGCATCGGCGGTGTGGTGCACCACCATGTGGTTGACGGCGTAGTAGGCGGGCGTGGCGCGGCTGCTCTGGCCGTCGGGGCTGCCCCAGGCGGTGCGCGAGACCACGGCGGGCTTGCTGATACCGCTGGCGCGGGGCTGGCCCGCGCGGGCGAAGGCCTCGGCCTGCACCGCGCTCTGCTGGTTCGAGAGCCGGGTGTCGACCGTGTTCACGTCGATCTTGCTGAGCGCGGGGGCGGTGCCGTCGGGCGCGCTGGTGTAGAAGGCCCGCACCTGCCAGAACTGGGCCACCGCGCCCACCGAGATGGTGTCGCTCCAGGCCACGTTCGGGCCATCCGAGGGCACCCACAGCTCGTCGTTATCGGGGGCCTGGCCCCAGTCGGTCCAGCTTTCGCCATCGGCGGAGACACGGATCTGCAGGCTGAGCGCGCCGCCGCTGGGCACGCTGGCCTCGCGCCGCAGCAGCAGGTGGGTGAACGGCTCGCCGGTGCGGGTGATGCCGGACACGTAGTCCGGCTCGGCGGGCGCTGCGTCGGGCGTGGGCTGCACCCGCAGCTGGATCTGCTCCGGCTGGCCATCGAAGGGCTTGCTGTCGGCGGCGGCTGCGGGCTGCGCGATCAGGCCGCCCAGCAGGCAGCAGGTGAACACAAAAAGAGAGATTCGAGAACGCATGGGTGTGCTCCGAAAGAATCCGTCGGGGCGCGCGATGGCTTCACAGAGCCTCGCGCCTCGCCTCGGCGGTCGCCAATCGCTGCTTCGCTTCCTATACTACATGGGGCCACAAGGGCTTTCCTGACAGCGGCCTGACAGACGAATGATAAAACAGATCGCCATCGTACGCCTCATGGTAAAATAAACGATACTGACGCGAAATCTGAGCGCAGCGCTCTGTAATGAAATGATCATGTAGCTATGACACACCAGACACCCCCAGAGAACCTCACCATCCTCGCGATCGAAAGCTCATGCGACGAGACCGCCGCCGCCGTGGTGCGCGGCGGGCGCGAGGTGCTCTCCAATATCGTCGCCTCGCAGATCGACGAGCACCGCCGCTACGGCGGCGTGGTGCCCGAGGTCGCGTCGCGGCAGCACATCCTAGCGCTCGAATCGGTGATCGGCGAGGCTGTGCGCGGCGTGCCCGGCGGCTGGCAGGCCATCGACGCGGTGGCGGCCACCCACGGCCCAGGGCTCTCGGGCGCGCTGCTCACCGGCCTGAATGCGGCCAAGGGCATCGCCTTCGCCCGCGAGCTGCCCTTCGTGGGCGTCAACCACATCGAGGCCCACATCTACGCCAGCTGGCTGGGCACCACGCCCGAGACCGCGCCGCAGTTCCCGCTGGTGGCCCTGGTGGTCTCGGGCGGACACACGCTGCTGGCCCTGATCGAGGGCCACGGGCGCTACCGCCTGCTGGGCCAGACCCGCGACGACGCGGCGGGCGAGGCCTTCGACAAGTCGGCGCGGATCATGGGCCTGGGCTTCCCCGGCGGCCCGGCCATCCAGCGCGCCGCCGCCAGCGCCCAGGGCGGCGTGGTGCTGCCCCGCGCCTGGCTGCGCGACAGCTACGACTTTTCGTTCAGCGGCCTGAAGACGGCGGTGCTGCACCAGATCCAGGCCCGCGACAGCCGCGAGGCCAAGGTGGGCGGCGTGGCCAGCAAGAGCCTGCCGCGCGCCGGGCAGGCCGCCCCAGCGCCCAGCGCGGCCCCCGCCGAGCAGGCCGGGGTAGATAAGTTCACGGCGCAGATCGCCTACGCCTTCCAGGAGTCGGTGGTGGATGTGCTGGTGACCAAGGCGGTGGATGCGGCCAGGGCCTTCGGCGCGACCGAGATCGTGCTGGCGGGCGGGGTGGCCGCCAACGCGCGGCTGCGCGGCGAGATGCAGCGCCGCGCCAGCATCCCCGTGCGCTTCCCCGCCGTGGATCTGTGCACCGACAACGCCGCCATGGTCGGCGCGGCGGGCTTCTACCGCTTCGAGGCGGGCGTGCAGAGCGGCTGGGATCTGGATGTCAACCCCAACCTGCCGCTGGCCCTGCCAGGCTAGGCATAGGCACGCCTCCCAACAGCGCCGTTGGGAGGCTCATTGCCACCATGTTCTTTCCCTGGCAACCCTGTATCCCTGCGAGCTAAGGTACAGCGCATGAAATCATCTTCGGGGGCGCACTATGTCGCACTCGATCATATCAGGGCAATCGCGCTGTTTATGGTCTTCTGCTGGCATTTCCTCCACTTTGGCCAAAGCGGCTACCCCATACCGCATAGCTACACCCCCGCTGTCTTCCCCCTCGCGCTGCTGGATGAGGGCCACACCGGCGTCGCGCTGTTTATGACGCTCAGCGGGTATCTCTTCACCAAGCTGCTCGACGGCAAGAACATCGACTACCGCCTGTTCCTGCGCAACCGGGCGCTGCGGCTCTTTCCGCTGCTGATCATTATCATCATCGTGAATGGCTGCATATCACTTGCGGCCCGCAAAGATCCGGTGGCCTACATCTTCTCGATGATCTCAGGCCTTATCTCCCCAGTATGGCCAAATGGCGGGTGGTCGATCACTGCCGAGCTGCATTTCTACATCATCCTGCCGTTCATACTCAAGCTCGCTCGATCATCAAAGGCAAGGCTCACTGGCATCATCGTTGCGGCAGTTATTGTGCGATTGCTGCTGTATAGGGTGCTTGGGGAGATACAGTACCTTTCCTACTGGACTATTATCGGAAGAATCGATCAGTTCACCCTGGGGATCATTGGCTACTACGCCAGAGGTTTGTTTAAGAAAAAGCACCTGCTCTTTATGGCATCATCGCTGCTTTTTATGCTCTTCTACTGGTTTTTTGATCGCTACGGCGGCTACTATCAAAGCCAATCAATCTGGATCTTTATGCCGACAATAGAGGGCGTCGCCTACGCTATCTTCATCGCGTGGTACGATACATCATTCCAGCTGAGCAACACAGGGCTATCAAAGGTCATTGGGAAGGTGGGCGAGCTTTCCTACTCGATCTATCTCATCCACTACTTCTTTGTCTTCAAGCTAGCGAAGTTCATCAACGATCATATCGTACAGCTGGATAATTTCTATATCGCCTGCCTCGCCGCGTTCTTTGGGCTGATCCTGATGCTGCCGCTTGGCTACCTCTCGTATCGCTGTATCGAGCAGCCTTTTCTCAAATTCAGGAAGAAGTACACGCTACCGCTCCCAGCCACACCATAAGATAGCTCGGCTCCGGCACATAAAACGGCGAGACTCGGCGACCGCCCATGGGCAGTTGCCGAGTCTCGCCGCGCCACGGGCCTATCGCGCGCCTAGATCACGTGGTACCTATTCGCGATCCCCAGGCCCCAGCCAGCCAGCCCCAGCCCCACCAGCAGCGCGGCTAGGCCCAGCGCAGCCGCGCGGCCCCAGCGGCCCCGCCCGTACAGCCAGGCCAGCGCAGGCCCCGCCGAGAGGCACAGCGCCGGGTAGAGGAACAGATCCCAGCGCAGCGTCTGGTCGCGCGCGGCCAGGGCGGCCAGCGAGAGCAGCGCGCTGGCCCACCAGGCCGCCAGCACCAGCCGCGCCCACAGCAGGCCGCGCCGCGCCCACAGCAGCCAGGCCGCGCCTGCGGCGGCCAGCAGCATCAGCGGGGGCGTGATGGTGGTGTCGGTGCCCGCGAAGACCCGCCGCAGCTCATCCGCCAGCCGCGTGGGCACGCTGCGGGTGGACATGGGCGCGCTGCCGCCCACGGTGAGCAGCAGGTGCAGCTGCGCCGAGTAGTAGAGCAGCCCCAGCAGCGCCGCCGCCGCCGCGCCCACCGCCAGCAGTGGCAGCACGGCCCGCAGCGAGCGCGCCGAGGCCAGCCACAGCGCCGCGAGGCAGGCCAGGGTCAGCCCCATCGAGATCGTCACGCCCGAGTGGCCCAGCATGGCCATCAGCAGCAGCGCCAGGGCCAGCGCGGCCACACGCGGCTCGCGCAGCCGCCCGCCGTGCGCGGCCAGCAGGGCCAGCAGCGGCACCGCCATGGCCTGCCCCGCGATGTTGGCCAGCTCGCCCACGTTGAACGAGCGCAGCGTGGCGCTGGGCGCGAGGTACAGCGCCGCGCCCAGCAGCGCGGCGGCCTGCCCATAGCCGCCCATGGCCAGCATGTACCAGATCATGGCCACCACTGCGCTGTCCAGCAGCGCGTCGGACACCATCAGCACCAGCTTGTAGGCCTGCTTCACCGACTCGGCGCCCTGGGGCGGCGCGAACAGCACCTGGGCGGGCGCGGCCACGATGTACTGCCCCACCGGGTAGGGCGCAAGACCGCCGCCCGTCTCCGACGGCAGCGCCGCGCTCTGGTACACCGCGCCCTCGGCGAACGCGCGCAGCTTGTTGGCATTCATCTCGACATCGCTGAAGAGGATCTGCGGGTGCAGCATGCCGCCCAGCCGGATGGCGAAGGCCAGCGCCACCAGC
Organism: Chloroflexia bacterium SDU3-3; assembly: GCA_009268125.1. Classification (NCBI taxonomy): domain Bacteria; kingdom Bacillati; phylum Chloroflexota; class Chloroflexia; species Chloroflexia bacterium SDU3-3. The sequence goes on from WBOU01000003.1 coordinate 151,747, forward strand.
CCGGCCATGGCCTGGCGCTGCCAGGGGGCGCAGGGCACGGCCTGCAGCGGCGGCACGCGCAGCACCAGCAGCGCCAGCGGGTAGCAGCCCAGCGCCACCAGCCCCAGCGGGGCCGCCCAGCCGGTAATCGCCAGCCGCCACAGCGCCAGCGCCACGGCCAGCAGCAGCGCCGCCAGCAGCCCGCCCAGCGCGGCCCAGCGCTGGGCCGCGCCCAGCCTGCGCGCCAGCGCGTAGGCCCCACCCACCGCCAGCGCCAGCCAGCCCAGCACGGCGGCGGGCGGCAGCTGCCAGCCCACGCTGCGCACGCTGGCGCGGTAGCCCGCGAAGCCCAGCGGGCGCGGGTCGCCCGGCGAATCGAGGCGCGGCGTCGAGAAGTGTAGCGCCAGGTCGCCCCACACGTCGGTGGCGAACAGCTGGGCATAGCGCTGCGGGGCGCGGCTCAGCTGCAGCGTGCTGGTGGTGGTGCCATCGCCCCACACGCTGGGCGTGGGCGTATCCTTGGGCTGGCCCGCCACCGAGATAGCCACCAGCCAGCGCCCGCCGCCCAGGCCGGGCAGCACCAGGTCGGCCTCGTCCATAGCCCAGCGGTAGCCCTGCTGGCCGCTGGCCCGCCACGCATCCGACAGCCACACCGCATCCACCGGCTCGGGGGCATCGTTCCAGCCGCGCAGAAACGGCTCGTCGTCGCGGCGGCGCAGCTGCTCGGCGTCGCCGCCGAACAGGATGGTGTGCTGGTAGGGCACCTGGTAGGCCAGCGCCCACAGCAGCAGCGCGGCCAGCAGCACCAGCCACAGCGCGCGCTCGCCCAGCGTGCGGGCCAGCGCCAGCGGCTCGGCCAGCGCGGTGCGCGCGCGGCTCACGGGTGCAGTTCCACCGCGCCGCAGCGGTCCATCACATACACCGCGTAGTCGCAGATGCCCGAGCGGATGGCGTACTCGCGGCGGGTGGCGAAATGCGGCCCCATCAGCGCGCGGTAGTCGGCGTCGCTGCGGATGTAGCCGCCCCGGTCCAGCCAGTGCATGGCGTGGCCCGCCAGATTCCAGGCGTCGCGCGGCGCGATGTCCTCCATGGCCAGCAGAATGCCGCCCGGCTTCAGCACACGGTGCAGCTCGGCCACCGCGCCGCGCACCACCGCGTCGGGCAGGTGGTGGAACACGCCCACCACCAGCGCGGCGTCGAAGCTGGCATCCTGCAGCGGCAGCGCCGCGCCGTTGCCCACCGCGAAGCTGCCCGAGCGGTTGCTGGCCGCCCAGCGCACATAGTGCAGCCCCAGATCCACGCCGGTGTAGCGCTCGGCGGGGAAGCTGGGCGCGAACTCGCCCGTGCCGCAGCCAAAGTCGAGAAATCGTCGGTCGGGATCGCCATCCCAGGGGTGGAGCTCATTATCGATCACGGCTCGCTCGCCACGGAACCCTGCCTCCACCGCGCTGCGCAGCACGTTCCAGGCGCTGGGGTTCTCCGAGAGCCGGTCTAGGGTCGCCTCTAACATAGCCATACCGCTTCTCTTGTCGTGTGTATCCGGCGGGCTAGTGTACCAGAAGCAGATCTGGCGTGCAAGCACGGGCAGCGGGAGCGCGAATACCACGAAGGCGCGAGGGGAGAACCGATTCACTACGAAGGCGCGAAGACACGAACGGGACAAAAGGGAAACCTTTTACCACCAAGACTCCAAGACTCCAAGAGCACCTTTCACCACGAAGGCGCGAAGACACGAACGGGACAAAAGGGGAAGGATTTAGAGACAACCAGCCCCACCCACCCGGCCCATGCGGCGAAGGTGCCGCTCGTACAAACTGGCCATATGCACGAACACCAGCCGCCAGCCGAGCGCATCGGAACGCCTCAAATTGGGGGATCGAAGGGGGCCGCGCCCCCTCGCGGGGTTCATAGGGGCTGGCCCCTATGCGCCGCCCGCGCAGGGCATCCACCCACCAGATGGAAGGGACTACTTTCACCACGAAGACACAAGGGCACGAAAAAAACGAGAAGATTCTTTACCACCAAGGCTCCAAAGCACCAAGAAAAAAAGGCCGCCGCTGGGGGAAAGGCCACGCCGCTGCGGTGAGGATTATGGCCAGCATGCAAGCGCAGCACCTTCGCCGGATGGATAAGGCCGCAGCCGGTGACACCCACGTCCGGCCCGGTAGCTTTTATCCTGCAGCAGAAAGTGTCAGATCAGAGCGTACCCATCATTTTAAAATCAAAAACTCAAAAACCCACCAAAAAAAGCATCATAGGCAAAAGACAAGGCCCCAGAGCATGCGCCCTGGGGCCAGAAAACGCCGCCAGCTGAGAAACTACACCTCGACCGGCTTGCCCAGCAGCCAGGCCGCCACAGCGGGCAGGTCAGGCAGCGCCACATCGGCGGCAGGCACCGGCGCGGCGGGCGGCTCGGGCGCGATCAGCACCGTGGCGCAGCCAGCGCGCCGCCCCGCCTCCACATCCGAGACCTTGTCGCCCACCATCACCGACTGCGCCAGGTCGATGCCCAGCTCGCGGGCGGCCTGCAGGATCATGCCCGGCTCGGGCTTGCGGCAGGCGCAGTGGTCGGCGGGCGTGTGCATGCAGTAGTACGCGCCATCCAGCAGCACGCCCTGGGCGGCCAGCAGCGCCAGCAGGCGGGCGTGCACCGCGCTCAGGTCATCCTCGGTGTAGTAGCCGCGCCCCACCCCCGACTGGTTGCTGATCACCACCAGCAGGTAGCCAGCGTCGTGCAGCTGGCGCAGGCCCTCGCCCACGCCCGGCAGCAGAAACAGTTTGTCGGGGTGCGAGATATAGCCAGGATCCTCGTTCAGGGTCTTGTCGCGGTCGAGAAAGACCGCGCGCCGCAGCGGCGCGCCAGAGCTATGAGCCATAGGGAACACCACCTCGCTACTCTAAAAACAGGCCCGGCGAGATCAGCACGTTGATGGTGCGCAGCACCGCCACCATGGCCAGCCGCGCCGCGCCAGCATCCGCCGCAGGCACACACATCACAATATCGGACACCTCGCGCAGGGCCAGCGACTCGTCGGTCAGCAGGCCGATAGCGATCAGGCCGCGGTCGCGGGCGGCCTGGATGACGCCCAGCAGATCATCGGGCGGGGTGCCCACCATGATCACCAGCAGCACATCGCCCGCCTGCCCGGGCGGCAGGAAGACATCGTAGCCCAGGCCAGCCGCCGCCACCACCGCCCCGCTGATCCGATTGCCGCACACCGTCACGCGGTGGCCGCTGGCCAGGGCGCTGCGCACCACGGCTGCGGCCTCCTCGATCGCGCCGTGCAGCAGCTGCTCGGTGCGGCGCAGCATCACGGCGTCCTCGGCAAATACATCGGCGGCCTGTCGATACGCGCTTGATCGTTCCATAGTGCTCGGTTGGCACACCACGCTACACCCGCGCCCACGCCAGGCGGGTGCCCGCGATGCGATAAATCGGAAGGTCTCGCACAAGCTCGTTCAGGTAGGTCGTCACACCAGCGCACTCGGGGTGCCGCTCGTCCCACACGTAGTCATCCCACACGATAGCCCCGCCGGGGCGGGCCAGGCGCAGGGCCTGCTCGGAGTCGGCCTTCACCGCCGGGTAGCGGTGGTCGGCATCCACAAACACCAGGTCGTACTGGCCAGCGAAGGGCGCGAAGTCGAAGCCGCCCGCGCCCACCGCGTGCTGGGCGATCTTCTGGGCCTCGGGGGTGCCGTGGAAGGCCGATCCGGCCACGTAGTGCGGCGGGCGGCCCACGCGGCGGGCGAACTCGTCGGGGGCCAGGTCGAGCGTGTCGACCCTGGCGTCGGCCAGGGTGTTGCGCGCGATCACGCGGGTGGTCTCGCCGGTGTAGGTGCCGATCTCGAACACGCGGCGGGGCTGGGCCAGCACGCAGATCGCGGCCATGGCCAGCAGCTCGGCGGCGGGCATGGCCCACTCGTCGGCGCGGGCGGCCAGCGACAGCGGCAGCGCCAGCTCGGCGGCGGCGGGCGTGGGCCACAGCTCGGCCAGGGACCGCGCGGGCAGGGTAAACTGCGGGTCGGCGCGCGGGTCGCCGCGCCGCCTGCGGTAGATGCGCACCAGCGCGGGCGGCAGCCACGGCTTCAGGCGATGTCGCAGGGATGGGTTGGGCACTTGGCTACCTCGAAAGTTTCATGTGCGGCAGCTCGCGGCGCAGCTCGCCCAGGGCCACGCGGGCGCGGCGCAGCGCCTCGGCCACCGCGTACGGCCCGCGCTGATCCTCGCGGGCGAAGGCGTCGTGGTAGTGCGGCAGGTCGAGCCGCACCGGCGGGCTGATTATACCAGGGCTGCGCGCCCTGCCAAGCTCGCCCAGCAGCGCGGCCCAGCGCATGGTGGCGGCCTGATCGCTGTAGTTGGTGGCGATGGTGGCGCGGGCCACGGCGCTCATGCGCTGCCAGAGCGCCACATCCTGGCGCAGCTGGCTGGCCTTGGCCACGAAGCCCTCGGCGCGGTCGGGCGCGATCATGCCGTTCACATCATCCGTCACCAGCTCGGCGATGCCGCTGCGCATGGGCGAGCAGATCGGCACCACGCCGCAGGACATGGCCTCCATCAGCGCGATCGGCAGGCCCTCGTAGTCGGAGAGCAGCACCAGGGCGTGGGCGTCGAGCATGGCGGCCTGCACCGCCTCGGGCGCGAGCGCGCCGCCCAGCCGCACCGGCGCGTCGGCCTGGGCCAGCATGGCCTCGATCGCCGGGCGGGCGTGGCCCTCGCCATACATCACAGCCTCGGCCCCTGGGATGGCGCGGGTGGCGGCCACCAGCGCACGGGCCACGTCGCTGGCGCGCTTCTGCTCGTCGACCAGCCGCCCCACGTAGATCATGCGGAAGCGCTCGGCGGGAGGCTGGGCCTGGGCCTGCGGCAGCGGCACCCCGCAGGGAATACGGACGATCTGCGGTCGTCGGCTCACCAGCAGCGCCTGCTTGTGGGCCTGGGCCTCCAGCGACTGCGAGACGCACACCAGCGCGCTGAGCTGATCTTCGGGCCTGCCGCACACGAACCGCTCGATCAGCGCGTGGTGGAAGGGGTCGTCCGAGTGGATAACGCCCACGGTGGGCACCCCGGCGGCGCGCGCCCAGCGGGCGGCGTAATAGGCGGGCAGCACCACATTGGGCACCAGCACATCGGGCTGCATCTGCATCAGCGAGAGCACCAGCCAGCGCACGCGCTCCTCGGTGGTGCGCATGGGCGGCGCGGCGCGGCATGGCACCCCGGCCCGCTCAAGCGCCTGCAGGGTGGGGCACTGCTCGGGCGGGCCGCTGAGCAGGAACAGGGCCTGGGCATCGATCCCGCGCGTGCGCAGGGCGGGCAGCAGCCGCCGCAGCCACACGTTCGGGCCGTTGAGATGGCCGCTTCCATCGTAGGCGCAGAAAATCGCTCGCATCAACAACCTCGCTTCGCAGCTCAGAGGAACTCGTGCCCAACCTCCAGCGGCTCCCCGGCGCGCGCCAGCGCCCGATCAACCGCAGCCAGCACATGCCCCACCTCGATCGCGCGCATGCAGCGGCGGTCGTAGGGGCAGTCGTTTTTCTTCCAGCACGGCGCGCACGGCTCGGGCGAGAACAGGTTCTCGTTGCAGCCGTAGCCGCCCTGCGCGGGGTTCTCGCGCCCGCCCACCACCACCACGCTGCGGCACTCGACGGCGCGGGCCAGGTGCATGGGGAAGCCCGCGATGCCGATGAACAGGCGGGCCTGGCTCAGCAGCGCGGCCATCTGGCGCGCGCTGGTCTTGCCGCGCATGTCGATCGCGCCCGGCAGCGGCGTGTCGCTGGGCATGCCCACCTGCACCAGCGGGTGGCGCTGGGCCAGCGCGGCGGCCACGGCCTGCATGCGCTCGGGCAACCACTCCTTGTTGGCCATGGGGTAGCGCCCGGCCAGCCCGCTGCTCTGCATCACGATCTGGCCGGGGGCCAGCCGCCCCGCCGCCCGCTCGGCCTCGGCCAGCCGCAGGTAGGGCCGCAGCGCCACCTCGCCCGCCAGCCCGGCCTGCCTGCACATGGTGGCGATGAAGTGGCCCGGCGGGATGTCGTCGCGGTCCTCCTCGGGCACATAGGTGGCGTAGCGCGGCTCCACCACCCGCGCGCCCACCGCCCGCGCCAGCCGCGCCAGCTGGAAGTTGGCTGGCAGCACGGCGTCCACATCGTCGCTGCCCGCAAACAGCTCGGGCGCGCCGGTGAGCATCCACAGGCCGCGCCCGCCGCGCCGCCGCAGCTCGCGCAGCACCGCCGTGCACATCAGCTGGTCGCCCACGCCGCCCACGAACGAGAGCACCACGCGCGGCGGGCCGCTGCGGGCCACGGTGCGGGCGAACAGGCCGAGCGACCCGGCGGCGATCTGGGCGCGCCGCCATGGGCTAGGCGTCATCGGCCCAGCCCCACGCGCCCGGCGCGCGCACCCCGCCGGTGTCGCGGATGATCGCGCTGGGCGTGCTTGGGCCGGGCAGCACCTCGATCTGCGCGCAGCCGGGCATGTAGTCCAGCGCGCTATTGTCGCCCGAGCGCGCGCCCACGTCCAGTGCGTAGTGGCCGGGCTGCAGGTCGAGCCGGGCCAATTCGACGGTGGCGCTGCCGCTGGCCCCGGCGGGCAGATCGCGCCGATCCGCGCCCACGTCGCTGTCCACGCTCAGGATGCGCACGCCATCCAGTGTGGAGAAGCCGAAGCCCAGGGCCACGCTGTCGCACTCGGCGCTGGTGGTGTACGAGAAGGTGGCGCGCAGCGGCTCGCCGTGCTGGATGACCGCGCCGTCGTTGAAGGTGATGCCGCTCAGCTTCATGCGGCGGCCCATGCCGCCGGTGCGCGGGGTCTCGCGCAGGTCGATCCGCACCAGCGCGGGGTCGAACGAGGTCTGCAGGTAGCGGTCGACCACCTCGAACACCGGGCCGTCGGCCACCACGCCGCCCCGGTCTAGCCAGATGGCGCGCTGGCACAGGCCACGGATCGCGCCCATGTTGTGGCTGACAAACAGCACAGTGCGGCCCGCGCGGGCCACGTCGCCCATCTTGCCCAGGCACTTCTTCTGGAAGGTGGCGTCGCCCACGGCCAGCACCTCATCCACGATCAGGATCTCCGGCTCGAGGTGCGCGGCCACCGCAAAGGCCAGGCGCAGGTACATGCCGCTGGAGTAGTGCTTCACCGGCGTATCGATAAATCGCTCGACCTCGGCGAACTCGACGATCTCATCGAACTTGCGGGCGATCTCGCTGCGGTGCATGCCCAGGATGGCCCCGTTCAGGAAGATGTTCTCGCGCCCGCTCAGCTCGGGGTGGAAGCCAGTGCCCACCTCCAGCAGGGTGCCCACGCGGCCCCGCAGGCGGATGCGCCCCACCGTGGGGCCGGTGATGCGCGAGAGGATCTTGAGCAGGGTCGACTTGCCCGCCCCGTTCCGCCCGATGATCCCCACCACCTCGCCCCGCCCGATCTGGAAGCTCAGGTCGCGCAGCGCCCAGAACTGGCCCTCCTCGCCGCCGCGCCGCAGGGGGGCGCGCACCATGTCGGCCAGGGTGTCGCGCAGGGTGCGGTAGCGCGGCCCAGCGCCGCCCACGCGGTACTGCTTGCCAAGCCCCTCGATTGAGATCACTGTGTCCATAGTTCCCTTAACCACGAAGAGCCTTTTTTACCACCAAGACTCCAAGGCTCCAAGTTTCTTGAGAAAGAGGTTTTGCGCCAAATAGAGAGCTTTCTCTTTTTTATAGAAACATATCGCCTTATCGAGTCGAGAACTCCAAGTTTTTCTTAAAAATGGATTCTCTGCTGATTTAGCTGTTTCCGGCTTTATGTCCATGAACCCTTGGTGTCTTGGTGTCTTGGTGGTTAAACGTCCCTCACACCACATCGGCGAAGGTGCGCTCCATGCGGCGGAAGTAGAACGCGCCGCTGACCAGCAGGGCCAGCGCGGCCAGGCTGGAGACCAGCACCATCGGGCCGGGGCGGGTGTCGGCCCCCAGCAGCGCCCAGCGGAAGCCCTCGACCACGCCCACCATGGGGTTCAGGGCCAGCAGCGCGCGCCACTGCTCGGGCACCAGGGTGCTGGGGTAGGCCACCGGCGTGGCGAACAGCCACAGCTGGGTGAGGAAGGGCACCACGTAGCGCACGTCGCGGAACTGCACGTTCAGCGCCGAGAGCCACAGGCCCACGCCCAGCGCCGTAGCCAGCGCCAGCAGCAGCAGCAGCGGCAGCCACACCACGTTGGGCGTGGGAGCGACGCGGTAGCCCAGCATCATCACCAGCAGCACCGCGAAGGCCAGCGCGAAGTCGACCGCGCCCGAGAGCACGGTGGCCACCGGGATGGCCAGGCGCGGGAAGTAGACCTTCTTGATCAGGTTCGAGCTGCCGATCAGGCTGTCCGCCGACTGCGCCAGGCCGGTGGCGAAAAAGCTCCAGGGCACCAGCGCCGCAAACGACCACAGCGGGTAGGGCGCGCCGCCGGTATCGCGGTTGAAGACCTGGCCCAGGAACAGCGTGAACACCAGCATGGTGGTGAGCGGCTGCAGGATGGCCCAGGCCGCGCCTAGCACGGTCTGCTTGTAGCGCACCTTGATATCGCGCCAGACCAAGAAGTACATCAGCTCGCGGTACTGCCAGAGGTCGCGCAGGTTGAGCGCGGCCCAGCCGTGCTGCGGCTCGATCACAATCTCTGGCTCATCCGCTGCTGCGGGGTGCGCGGGCATAGCGTGGGGCTCTTGTCGTTCCAAAGGCTGCACCTAAATATTTTGTCAGAGAGCAGAATTATACCACGGTGGGTGTCAGCGCCTGTAGAGCGCGAAGGTGGCGGCCAGCATGGCGCGCTCGTCGAAGCGGCTGGCCGCCTCGGCCTGGGCGGCGGCCCCCAGCCGCTGGCGCAGCGCCGCGTCGCCCAGCAGCCGCGTTATCGCCTGGGCCAGCGGCGCGGGCTGGCCGGGCGGCACCAGCAGCCCCGTGCGGCCATGGTCGAGCGCCTCGCGGGTGCCATCCACCTCGGTGGCCACGATGGCGCGGGCGGCGGCCATGGCCTCCACCACGGCGAAGGGCAGGCCCTCGTAGAGCGAGGGCAGCGCGAACACATCCAGCTCGGCCAGCGCCTGCGGCACCTGCGCGCGCTCCACCGCCCCCGCGAAGCGCACCCGCCCCGCCGCGCCCAGCCGATCGGCCTGGGCGCGCAGCTGTGGCTCCAGTTCGCCCTGGCCCACAAACACCGCGTGGGCCTCGGGGAAGCTGGCCCACACGGTGGGCAGCGCATCGAGCAGCAGCGCGTGGCCCTTCTGCCCGCCCAGCCGCCCGACCACGCCCAGCAGCGGCGCGGCCTCGGGCACGCCCCAGCGGGCGCGCATGCCGCCTGTCCGCGCCGCGAAGGCCGCCGTGTCCACGCCGTTGGGGATGGTGTGCAGACGCTGGGTGGGGAAGCCGTACTGCCCCACCAGCAGCGCCGCATTGCCGCGCGAGACCGCCACGCCCGCCGTGAAGGTGCGGAACTGGGCGCGGCGGTTGGCCGCCCTGGCCCAGCCCGCCGCCCCGCCGAAGCGCGGGATGGGCGTGACCAGCTGGAAGGTGGCCAGGCGCGTGGGCACGCGCAGCAGCCACGCGGCCAGCGCCACCTCGGCGCAGCGGCGCGGGCCATTCAGCACCAGGTGCACGGCGCTGGGCCGCACGCGCTCCAGCAGCCCCAGCGAGCGGCGCAGGTGGCCCAGGCTCACACCGTCGCGGTGCACGGCTTCAAGGGGGTGCACCGCCGCACCCATCTGGCGGGCGCGATCCACCAGCGGCGCGGTCGCGGGGCGCGTGGGCAGGGCCAGGCCGACCCGCATGCCGGTGGCGCAGGCGTGGCGCAGCAGCGTCTCCAGGTACAGCTCGGCCCCGCCCAGGGCCTCGGCGTCGGTCACATACAGCACATCCAGGCTCATGCCCCGGCCCTCCGGCGGGCGGCGCGCTCGGCGCGCAGCCGCCGCTCCAGCGTGGCCGCGCGCCGCTCCAGCAGCGCCGGGTCGCCACGCCGCCGCCTCGCCAGCGCGCGCCGCTCGGCCAGCGTCGCGCCCAGGTGGCGGGCGTTCCAGCGCCAGGCGTCCAGCAGGGCCGGGTCGCGCCAGCGGGCGAACTTCACCGCTGTCTTGGCCGCCAGCAGCAGAGCGAAGGGCAGCGCGCGCCGCCAGCGCATCAGCTTCAGGTAGGTGCGCAGGCTGTTCCTGGCCCGCTCGGCATCCCAGCGGCTGCCCCCGGCGCTGCCGCCGCGCTGGTGGCGCACGAAGGTGCCCAGATCGGCCAGCACCTGGAAGCCCAGCAGCCAGGCCCGCCAGCACAGCTCGGTGTCCTCCCAGTACATGAAGAAGTGCTCATCGAAGCCGCCCAGCTCGCGCCAGACCGCGCGGCGCACCAGCATGGCCGCGCCAGGGATGGCCGCCACCTGCTGGAGCGCGGGGGTGGGCTGCCGCTGCTCTTCGGGGGCCAGGGTGGTGGGGCAGATCAGCGCGTCGGGGAAGCGCGCCGAGCTGGCCCGCAGCCCGGCCAGCCAGCCCGGCAGCACGCGCACGTCGGGGTTCATGAACACCAGCAGCTCGCCGCCCGCGTGGGCCGCGCCCAGGTTGCAGGCCCGCCCAAAGCCCAGGTTGGCCCCCGCCTCCACCGCCCGCAGCGCGAAGGGCAGCCGCCCCGCTGCCGATTCCAGCAGGGCCAGCGTGCCGTCGGTCGAGGCGTTGTCCACCACCACCAGCTCAAAGCCTGTGTCGCCGCTAGAGGCCAGCGCATCCAAAAAGGATGGCAGCAGATCGGCGCTGTTGTAGGCCACCGCCACCAGCGACACCAGCTCGCTCATCGCCCGCCCCCCAGCAGCTGGCCGTAGACCCCCAGCATCGCCTCGCGCACGTGGCCCAGCGAGAAGCAGGCCAGGAAGCGCTCGCGGGCCGCCGCGCCCAGCCGCCCGCGCTGCGCCGCATCCTCCAGCAGCTCGGTCAGCGCGCAGGCCATAGCCCTGGGCTGCTGGGGCGGCACGCAGCGGCCCGCATCGCCCAGCGCCAGCGGCAGGTCGCCCACGCTGGTGGCCACGATCGGGCGGGCGGCGGCCATGGCCAGGATGAGCTTGGCGGGCATCTGCATCACGCCCTCGGTCACGGCGCGCTGCGGGATGGCCACCACGTCGCAGGCCGCGTAGGCCGCCGGGTACTCGTGGGCGGCCAGGTAGCCGGTGCAGACCACCCCCGGCGTGGCCGCCAGCTGCGCGCGGTAGGGGTTGTGCGCGGGCACGCCCACGAACAGCAGCCGCGCCTGCGGGATGGCCACGCGCACCGAGGCGAAGGCCTCCAGCAGATCGTCGATGCCCTTGTGGGGGTGGGGCGTGCCGGGGAAGCCGATCGTCGGCGCATCCGCCGCCAGCCCCACCCGCGCGCGGAAGGCCGCGCCGTCGGCGTGGGCCGGGTCGAAGGCCCGCTCGTCGGCGGCGGTGTAGATGATCTGGCCGCCGAAGTGAGCCTGCAGCGCGCGCGAGTTCACCACCAGCGCGGCGGGCGCGGTGCGGGCCAGCTGCTCCAGCTCCAGCGCCGCCGCCACCCGCCGCGTGATCGGCAGTCCCCACAGCGCGCGCCGCCAGGCGGGCCAGCGCGCCACGCCCTCCAAGAACAGGCCCAGCTCCCAGTCATCCAGGTCGAGCACCAGCGGCATCCCGCGCGCCCTGGCCACCGCCGCCGCCGCCGCGAAGTGGGCCTGGTTCTTGAAGCAGTGCACCAGATCGCACCCGGCCAGCGCCTCGGCCAAGGCCCGCTCGGCGGCGGGGCCGCTAGCGGGGCCAGCCAGCCGCACCACCGGCCAGGGCAGGCCATCCAGCAGCGGGAACAGCCCGCCGCCGTCATCCCAGCCCACCAGCGTGCAGCGCAGGCCCGGCACACCCTCCATAGCCCGCAGGAAGGGGTAGACCCGCCCGATATTATTGTGGCTCAGCGAGTGGACCACCACGCCGACATGTGCGCCTTCCATCGGTCTAGCCCTCGCCGCCGCGCTCGCGCAGCAGGCCCTCGATCCGCGCCACCACCATATCGATCGCGATCGAGTTCAGCCCGCCGCGCGGGATGATGATGTCGGCGTAGCGCTTGGACGGCTCCACAAACTCTAGGTGCATGGGCCGCACCGTCTTCATGTACTGCTCGATCACCGACTCGACGGTGCGCCCGCGCTCGCGGATGTCGCGCTGCAGCCGCCGGATGAAGCGGGTGTCGCCCTCGGCGTCCACAAACAGCTTGATGTCCATGCGCTTCCGCAGGTCGCGGTCGGCAAAGATCAGGATGCCCTCGATCAGCACCACCGGCTGCGGCAACACCAGGCTCACCTCGGCCTGGCGCGTGTAGGTGGTGTAGTTGTAGGTCGGCACATCCACCGGCTCGCCGCGAATCAGCGCATCCAGATGCTCGATGCACAGGCCGTTGTCGAAGGCGTCCGGGTGATCCAGGTTCACCTGACGCCGCTGCTCCAGCGGCATATGCGAGAGATCCTGGTAGTACAGGTCGTGCTCCAAAAATGCGATGCGGTCCCGCCCGACGCGGCTCAGGATGGCCTGCGAGACGGTCGTCTTCCCCGAGCCGCTGCCGCCCGCGACCCCAATGACCAGCGGCGCTCCGTGTGCTTTCTCCATAGCCTCTATCACCATACCTGCGGGTGCCGCGCACCCATCGCTCTTACCCGACCAGCCATTGTACCCGATCTCGCCAACCTGGCCACGGGGGAGGAAGGGGAATGACTACCACGAAAACGCGAAGGCACGAGGAGGACGCGAGAAACATCTACCACCAAGACGCCAAGCGCACAAAGGGAAGGAGGAAAAGTGCGGATGAGGAGATCGCCAGCTTTACCCACCCGGCCCATGCGGCGAAGGTGCCGCTAGCGTTTTGCTCGCCATATGCACGAACACCAGCCGCCAAGACGCCAAGCGCACAAAGGGAAGGATGAAAAATGTGGATGAGGAGATCGCCAGCTTTACCCACCCGGCCCATGCGGCGAAGGTACCGCTAGCGTTTTGATAGCCATATGCACGAACACCAGCCGCCAAGACGCCAAGCGCACAAAGGGAAGGATGAAAGCAGCCTAGCGCATCTATCGCGGGCGCTGGGGTATACTGTCGGACACTGCATTGGGATGCGGGCGAGTAGCTTGCCGCACCTTTATCCGAGGAGAGAGACAATGGACCAACCAATAGAGAGCTACGACGTCGCCATCATCGGCGCGGGGCCGATCGGCCTTGAGCTGGCCGCCTGCCTGCGCCGCGCGGGCGTGCGCTACATCCAGTTCGACGCCCGCCAGATCGGCCACACCCTCACCTGGTGGCCGCGCGACACCAGCTTCTTCAGCACCACCGAGCGCCTAGCGATCGCGGGCGTGCCCATCCAGAACAGCCACCAGCAGCGCATCACCGGCGAGGACTACCTGGCCTACCTGCGCGGCGTGATCGAGCTGCTCGATCTGCGTGTCAACACCTTCGAGCCGGTCACGGCGCTGGCCCCCGCCGAGGGCGGCTTCGCCATCACCACCCAGCCGCTGGCGGGCGAGCGCCACTACCGCGCCCGCCGCGTGGTGCTGGCCATCGGCGACATGCACTACCCCAACCTGCTGGGCATCCCCGGCGAAGATCTGCCCCATGTCTCGCACTACTTCCGCGACCCGCACGACTACTTCCGGCGGCGCGTGCTGATCGTGGGCGGGCGAAACTCGGCGGTGGAGGCCGCGCTGCGCTGCTGGCGGGCCGGGGCGGATGTGACTCTGAGCTACCGAGGGGCCAGCTTCGACGAGCGCCGCGTCAAGCACTGGCTGCTGCCCGACATCATGGCCCAGATCGAGGCCGGTACGATCAGCTTCCTGCCCCAGACTAGCCCGGTGGAGATCGCGCCCGACCACGTGGTGCTCCAGCCCACAGGCGGCGGCACCGCCATCCGTCAGCCCGCCGACGCGGTGCTGCTGGCCACCGGCTTCCATGGCGAGCAGGGCCTGCTGCACATGGCGGGCGTGGCCCTGGAGGGCGAGAACCGCGTGCCCACCTACAACCCGGCGACCATGGAGACCAACGTGCCCGGGCTGTATGTGGCGGGCACCGTGGCAGCGGGCGTGCAGCAGCGCTACACCCTGTTTATCGAGAACAGCCACGAGCACGCGGGCAAGATCGCCCAGGCCATCACCGGGCGCTGGCCCGAGGCGCTAGGCAATGTGCCGGGCCGCAACTACCAGCTCGGCTTCGAGCAGATCGAGGCCAACTAAGGAAAACCAATACCACGAAGGCGCGAAGGGAACCGATTCACCACCAAGACGCCAAGGCTCAAGGAGACAAAAGAGAAAACCAATACCACGAAGGCGCGAAGGCGCGAAGGGAACCGATTCACCACCAAAACACCAAGACACCAAGGAGGCAAAAAGCCATACAACCTACGCACAAGCCAGCCCAACCCACCCGGCCCATGCGGCGAAGGTGCCGCTAGCGTTTTGCTGGCCATATGCACGAACACCAGCCGCCAGGGAAGAGCATTGGAACACTCAAAAATTGGAGGTTCAAGGTAGCTGGCCCCTCAACAGGTGTCACTTTCTTGCACAGGGCATTCGGATGCGGCAAATAACAAAAGATGGCGTGCCAAGCCATGCACGGCACGCCACATTGGGAAACCTTACCCACCCGGCCCATGCGGCGAAGGTGCCGCTAGCGTTTTGCTGGCCATATGCACGAACACCAGCCGCCAGGGAAGAGCATTGGAACACTCAAAATTGGAGGTTCAAGGTAGCTGGCCCCTCAACAGGTGTCACTTTCTTGCACAGGGCATTCGGATGCGGCAAATAACAAAAGATGGCGTGCCAAGCCATGCACGGCACACCACATTGGGAAACCTTACCCACCCGGCCCATGCGGCGAAGGTGCCGCTAGCGTTTTGCTGGCCATATGCACGAACACCAGCCGCCAGGGAAGAGCATTGGAACACTCAAAATTGAAGGTTCAAGGTGGCTGGCCCCTCAACAGGTGTCACTTTCTTGCACAGGGCATTCGGATGCGGCAAATAACAAAAGATGGCGTGCCAAGCCATGCACGGCACGCCACATTGGGAAACCTTACCCACCCGGCCCATGCGGCGAAGGTGCCGCTAGCGTTTTGCTGGCCATATGCACGAACACCAGCCGCCAGGGAACGGCATAGGAACGCTCAAAATTGGGGGATCGAAGGGGGCATCGCCCCCTCGCGGGGTTGCTAGGGGCAGGCCCCTAGCCGCCGCCCGCGCAGGGCATCCACCCACCAACCACGAGGAATCATCATCGAAACGACAAGCGATCAGCCCGACGCAGAAATGCCGTAGAAAGTGATACCTACTGAAAAATACACGCCTATTCTCACCAAATAAATCATGTATCCGGCATATCATATAAAAATCAACATATCATGCGTGCAATTCGAACATCACCATCGCCCGAAGCTTAATCACCATCGCCCGAAGCTTAATCACCGTTTTTAAGAGGCAAAAATACTTTCCCGCAAACCGCATACATCAAAAAGTCCCGCAAACAAAAAGGGACCGAGGCTTCCCCCGATCCCTATTTCCTATTTCCTACCCCCTACCCCCGCCGCCCGCGCTCCAGCGTCAGAAACACCACCGTCATCACCACCCCCACCACCAGCAGGAACGGCCCCAGCAGCTCCAGCCCGAAGTTCCGCGCCAGAAAGCCGAAGCTGCTGGCCAGCAGCGCCCCGCCCGCCGCCGCAGCCGCGATCTGGAAGCCCACCGTGTTGGCCGAGTGCTCCGGCCCCATGCGCGCGGGCGTCAGCGCGATCAGCGAGGGGAACATCGGGGCCAGCGCCAGGCCCAGCAGCCCTATCGCCACCATCGTCACCCAGGGCGCAAGGTTCAGCCAGATCAGCGCCGCGCTCAGAAGCGAGAGCGCCATACAGCCGCGCAGCATCGTCTGCACCGAGAGCCGCGTCACCACAGCCCCCGAGAGCAGGCGGCCCACCGTCAGGCAGCCCCAGTAGCCGCTCACCCAGGCCCCCGCCACGCTCGGCGCGATCCCGCGCGACTCGGTCAGCAGCGTGTAGGTCCACTGCCCGGCGCACACCTCCAGCCCGGTGTAGAGAAAGAACATCAGGATGCTCAGCCAGGTCTTCGGCAGCGACAGTGTGGCCAGCATGGTCGCACTGGGCGCGGCAGGCCCGGCGGGTGTGCCATCCTCGTGGTGGATCTGCCACATGGTGCGGGTGGCGATGAAGCACAGCGCCAGCACCACCTGGGCCGCGCCCACGATCATATAGCCGGGCCGCCAGCCCCAGCCCGCCGCGATGATGCTGCTCATCAGGATGGGGCCGGTGGCCGCGCCCAAGCCGTAGAAGGCGTGCAGCCAGTTCATCATGCTCGGGCTGAACTCATCGGCGGCATAGGTGTTCAGGCCCGAGTCGATCGCGCCAGCGCCCAGCCCGGCCAGCAGGCCCAGGCCCACCATCACCGCCCAGGCAGGCGACATGCCGTAGCCCAGCAGGCTCACCGCCGTTACCAGACAGCTGGCGGCCAGCAGCCAGCCCACGCCGGTGCGCGCCAGGATGCGCCCGCTGCTGAAGCTCGACGCCAGGTAGCCGATGGTGGACATGGTGATCAGCGCGCCCAGCGCATCCAGCGGCAGCCCGAACTCGGCGCGGATGGAGGGCCAGGCCACGCTGTTCAGGCCATCCGGTAGGCCCAGGCTGATAAAGGCGATGTAGGCGAGCGCCACGAGCAGCACATGGTGCTTGCGGGCCGCAGGGAAGGAGGAAGTCACGAGGTCGCACCCTTTCTAAGCCATTCTTCTGTAACGTTTCAGAATTGTAGCAGACATGGTATACTCCGTCTATCTGCCGAAAGAAGGATCTTGCATGCCCAAGCAGCAACCAGCAGCGCGCGCGCGGGTGCGCATCAGCGACGTCGCGGCGGCGCTGGGCGTCGCCGTCTCCACCGTCTCCAACGCCTACAACCGCCCCGACCAGCTCTCCGCCGAGCTGCGCGAGCGCGTGCTGGCCACCGCCGCCCAGCTGGGCTACCCCGGCCCCAGCGCCGTGGCCCGCAGCCTGCGCCAGCAGCGCGCCGACGCGGTGGGCGTGATCTTCGCCGAGCGCCTCTCCTACGCCTTCGACGACCCGGCGTCCGCCCAGGTGCTGGCCGGCATCGCCAGCGCGCTAGAGGAGGCCCGCCTCGGCCTGCTGCTGGTGCCCGGCAGATCCGACAGCACCACCACCGTCGAGCGCGCCCTGGTCGATGGCTTCATCGTCTACTCCATCCTGGAGACCGACCCGATCGTCACCGCCGCGCTGGCCCGCCGCATCCCCACCGTGCTGCTCGACCAGCCGCCGCGCGCCGGGGTGCCCTCCATCACCATCGACGACGCCGACGGCGCTCGGCAGGCCGCCGAACACCTGCTGCGCCACGGCCACCGCCGCCTCGCCATCATCACCGACCGCCTCACCGAGCCGACGGCGGGCGAGCCTCCACCGCTCTCGCTGCACCAGCAGGCCGAGCAGACCTTCTTCGTGACCCAGATGCGCTTCCGGGGCTACCGCGCCGCCATCGAGCAGGCGGGCATCGCCTGGCCCGACGTGCAGATCGTCGAGCGCGACGACAACAGCGAGGCCGACGGCGCTTCGGCCATGCGCGCCCTGCTGGGCGACCCGCCCACCGCCGTGCTCTGCCTCACCGACAGGCTGGCCCTGGGGGCCATGCGCGCCGCCCAGCAGGCCGGGCTGCACGTGCCGCGCGACATCTCGATCGTCGGCTTCGACGACATCCCCGAAACCGCCACCTGCACCCCGCCGCTCACCACCATCCGCCAGGCCCACCGCGAGAAAGGCAGGCTGGCCGGGCAGGCCCTGCTGGCCCTGCTGCGCCACCAGGGCCAGGTAGCCCACACCAACCTGCCGGTCCAGCTCGTCGAGCGCGGCTCCAGCGGGCCAGCGCCCCGCAGCCCCGCATAGGGCAGGAAAAACCAGCGCGGCAGCGCGGCCCAGGCCCTCGCGCTGCGGGCTGGATCATGGCCAGCCGCCACCCTGCGGCACCTTCGCCGGATGGGCAGAGCGGCAGGAAAACCAGCGCGGTACAGCTCTTGCACCATACATCCGCCATACGCCCCATGGCGGTATGCTACAATACAGACCCGAACCGCCATATATGTCAGAGGAGACAGCTATGTTCACGGTTGATGATATTCTCGCCTACACCGAGCGCGTGATCGCCGAAGACCGGCTCTCCGCCAACCGCGCGGGCCTGGCCAACACCCAGCGCGCCTGCGGGTTCTTGCTGGCCGCAGCCCAGGCCGCAGGCGACAAAGACACCGCGCGGCGCTTCCAGGTGCTCGCGGCCCAGGCCGCCAACTTCAACGAGCAGCTCGGCGAGCAGAAATCGCGCTAGGCGCGGGCCATCATCCAACGCGCGCGGCATAGCTTGGGGCGGGAATCCTCTGCGCCGAGCAGCGCTCAACAGAATAGAGCCATGACCATCTCACTTGCCGACATCCAGACCGCGCGCGCCACCCTGCGCGAGATCATCTACCCCACCCCCATCCTGCCGGATGAGCGCCTGGGCCAAGAGCTAGGCGTCCACGTCTACTACAAGGCCGAGAACACCCAGCGCAGCGGGTCGTTCAAAGTGCGCGGCGCGTACAACAAGATCGCCCAGCTGCCGCCCGAGGAGCGGGCGCGCGGTGTGGTGGCGCACTCGGCGGGCAACCACGCCCAGGGCGTGGCGCTGGCCGCCCAGGCTCTGGGCATCCCGGCCACCATCGTCATGCCCGAGCGTGCCCCGCTCACCAAGGTGATGTCCACCAAGCGCTACGGTGCCGAGGTCGTGCTGTCCGGGGCCAGCTTCGACGATGCCGGGGCCACGGCCTACGCCATCCAGAAGGAGCGCGGCCTCACCTTCGTGCACGCCTTCAACGACGAGCACGTGATCGCCGGGCAGGGCACCATCGGGCTGGAGATCGCCGAGGCCCTGCCCGACCTCTCCACCATGGTGGTGCCGATCGGCGGCGGCGGCCTGATCAGCGGCATCGCCATCGCGCTCAAGGCGCTCATACCCGGCGTGCGGATCGTGGGGGTGCAGGCCGCAGGCTGCGCGCCCGTGCAGGCATCGCTGGCCCAAGGCCAGCCCGTCACATGGCCCACCGCCAACACCATCGCCGACGGCATCGCCGTCAAGCGCCCCGGCGACAAGACCCTCCCGCTGATCGCCGAGCTGGTGGACGAGGTCGTCACTGTCACCGACGACGAGATCTGCCGCGCCATCGCCTACTGCGCCCAGAACGTGCGCCTGGTAGTGGAGGGCGCGGGGGCCGCTGGCCTAGCCGCGCTGCTGGGCGGCAAGATCAGCCTGCGCCAGGGCGAGTCGGTCTGCCCCATCCTGTGTGGCGGCAACATCGACGGCAACCTGCTGGCCCGCGTGATCGAGCAGGCGCTGCTCAAGCAAGGCCGCTACATCCTGCTGCGCACCACTATCGAGGATCGCCCCGGCAACCTGGCCCCGCTGATCAGCCGGGTGGCCGAGGCCGGGGCCAACGTGGTCGACATCGTCCACCGCCGCGCCGTGTGGCTCGGCCCCGTCGACCGCGTGGGCATTGAGATGATCCTAGAAGTGCGCGACGAGGCCCACGGGCAACAGGTGCTCCAGCACATCACCGAAGCAGGCTACCAGGCCGAGCGCGGCGGCACCCAGGTCTGGCCTGGCTACTAGCCGTCCCGCCGCCCTCAGCACATCCCAGCAGAAGGAGCACCCGTTGAGCCAACCAGGATCGCCGCTGCCACCCGGCCCCCAGAAAAAAGCCCTGCCCGGCTGGGCGCTGGCCATGATCGCCATCTTCAGCGGACTGATCGTCCTGTGCGTCGTCGCCGGCGTGGTCGGCGTGTTTGTCATGAACGCGCTCGGCTCGGAGGTGGGCAACATCAACCCATTTAAGCAGCTGGGTGGCACAGCGGAGAGCGCCCAGCCCACCCAGCAGGCCGTCGACACAGCCAGCGCCCAGGCGCTCGGCGCGCCGGTGTCCAGCGGCAGCCTCACGCTGGTGGTGAAGAGCGCCGCGCCCGCCGCCAGCGCCGACGCCGAGCTTCCGCCCGAGGAAGGCAGCACCTACTACAGCATCCAGGCCGAGATCAGCAATACCTCGGGCGAGGACGTCTTCTTCAACGGCTACGATACCTACATCCAAGATGCCAAAGGCGCAATCTACAAGCTCAGCCCGTTCGCCCTGGCCTCGGCGGGCGTGCAGAGCGCCGCCGTCTTCCAGCATATCGCGGCGCACAGCACCACCAGCATCACGCTCGACTACGAGGTGCCACTGGATGCCAGCGGGCTCTACTGGGTGACGCAGACCCAGAGCGCCACCCCAGCGGTGGTCAGGCTACCCTAGCGCCGATCGTACGCAGCAGCGCCGTTTCGCCGCCCTGGCAGCCGCCGGGGCGGCGCATTTATTGCGGCCCGCAATAAACGTAACTTACTGGTAACACAGCCTTCCTATACTTAGCCCTACACACAAGCAGCCAAGGAGACAAGGACATGGGCCAGCGCCGAATCGAATCATTTTTATTGCGCATTGTGATCGAAGACCGCCCCAATAATGAGTGGCGTGGTCGTGTCCAGCACGTCAGCACGGGGATCGAGGAGCACTTCGAGTCGATGGCCGACCTGCTCCGCTTCCTCCAGAGCCAGGCCATCTTCGACGAGACGGCCCTGCCGCAGCCGATGCCGAAGTCGCTGACCACATCAAACATCTAGTCGATTCCTGCGCCCTGGCTTGGTCATACCGCATACAAAAGCCGACGGTCGGTGGTGGCGCTGTCCTTCCACCCCGACCGTCGGCTTTTTGCACCATGGCGGCGCTCGCTACTCGCGCGGCATACGGCCCTCGCTGGCCTCGCGGATGGCCTGAAACAGCGCCGAGGTCTCGGGCAGCGGCTCGACGCCCAGATCCTGGGCCAGCACTGCCACACAGCGGTTGTACAGCCGCAGCGCCGTGCTACGCTCGCCTAGATACAGGTGGGCGTTCATCAGCAGCCGGTAGGCATCCTCCTGAGCCTGGTCGTGCTCCAGCACGCGCCAGCCGAGGCCAATAGCCTCGTGGGCCAGGCCCTCCTCAAGCAGCAGGTTCCCCAGGCGGATGGCCGTCTCGTTGAACAGCAGCAGCAGGCGCTCGCGCTCCACCACCGTCCAGTCCTCATACATGTTATCGGGCAGGTACGGCCCGCCATACAGGCCGATCGCCCGCCGATAGGAGATCACCGCATTCTGCCGGTGCCCGTTCAGATCGGCCTCGCGACCCTCCTCCGCCGCCGTCACAAAGGCCATCGAGTCCAGCTCATAGTCGGCGGCCAGGTTGAAGGTGTAGGTATCGGCCTGCTGCACCAGGTACGACGAGGGCGCACCGTCGGGCCGATCTGGCTCGATCGCCTTGCTCATGCGGTTGATCGTCACACGCAGGTTGTTGGCCGCCGCCTCAGCGTCCATCTCGGGCCACAGCGTCTCCAGCAGCCACTCGCGCGGCATGGTCTTCCCGCGCTCGGTGATCAGGATCTGGAACAGCTGCCGCGCCTTGCTGCTGCGCCAGTCGCGGTCCTTCACCTCTTGGTCGCCGCGCCAGAGCGCGAACGAGCCAAGCGTGCGCACCCGCAGCGTGTACGATGGCCGGTACACCAGCCGCCCCAGCGAGTCCTCGGCGGCCTGGCGCACGGTGGCGTCGCGGTCCTTCAGCAGGGCGCGCAGCGCCGCGTAGGCGTTGGTGGCGCTCATGTCGCCCAGCAGCCGCGCCGCGCTGGCCCGCACGCCGGGCTGGGTATCGGTCAGCAGCTCCTGCAGCACCGCCGCCGCCTGATCGGGGATCTGCCGCCGCAGCACGTAGCCCACCGTCGGCCCCTCGATCCGGGCCAGCAGGGCCGCGCGCGACACCTGGGACACCACGGCATTTGGCAGCATCGGCAGGTAGCGGTGGTCATCGGCCACCATCAGGCCCCAGCCAGCGCGCAGCGACTCCTCCTCAAGCGCGGCATCGCCCGCCTGCCCGGCGAGGTAGGCCACGTACAGCCAGGCGCAGGCCAGATACTGGCGGTAGCCGCTGGCCTGCATCTGCCGCACAATATCAAGCGTCAGCGTCAGCGCGCGCTGGGTGTTGCCGCTCTCGCCGTAGAGGATGGCCAGCAGCAGCCACATGCGCAGGTCGGGCGACTTGCCAGCCGTATCCTGCAGGCGGCGCAGCGCGCCGTTCAGGTCGCCATCCATGGGCTGGTGGCCGCGCAGGAAGGTGGCGTACAGCTCAACCACATTCAGCTGGGCCAGCGCCACCGTCTCGCCAAAGCTGCTGTAGAGCGTGCGGGCCTGGGCCAGGTAGGTGATCGACTCGTCGATCCGGCCCTGCAGCGTGAACAGCAGGCCCAGCTGCCCGGCGCTATAGGCCACCATAATATGCTGGTCGTACTCGCTGAGGTGCTGCTGGGCCTCAAGCGACAGGCCGATGCCATCGCTCACCAGGCCCTGCTGGTACAGCGCCAGCCCCTTCAGACGCAGCAGGTTCTGCCGCAGCCGGTCATCCAGATCGATCGATGACAGGCCCAGCGCGTCGTCGATCGCGGCGATCGCCTCGACCGGGCGGCCCAGCTTGGTGCTGATGCCTGCAACCAGCATGGAGAGCATCCAGCGCCACGCCGGGTTGAGCGGGAAGGTCGCGGCCTGCCGCGCCACCTTGAGCGCGCCAGTCTCGCGCCCGCGCCCAAAGAGCATGGCGCTCACGCACACCCGCGAGGCCCCGATCGACCAGTCGTCGCGCAGGCGGTTGGCCAGCATGCACACGCGCTGGGGCAGCCACTCGTTCTCGCCCGGGCGCGTCTGCCAGAACAGGATGGCGGCCAGATCGCCCAGCGCGCGCATCTCGCGCTCGTACATGCGCGCCTCGTCGTACAGGTCGACGGCGCGGCGCAGCACCTGCTGGGCAGCGATCGCATCGGTGGATGCCATGCTCAACCCGTAGATATGCAGCAGATCTGGCTCGCGCTCGCGCACATTCAGCGGCAGCTGCTCGATCCAGCGGCGCACGGTGTCGCGGCGCGGGGTGCGCAGCAGCGGCCAGGCCCGCTCGCGCAGCGCCCGGATGAGGTCGGTGGTGTCGCGCGCCGCCACGTAGTGCTCGATCGCCGACTCAAGGTCGCCGCGCGACTCGAACACCTGCCCGAAGCGGCGCTGCAGCACGCGCAGGCCGATATCATCCAGCTCGCTCACCGTGCTGCGCAGCAGCAGCTCGCGCCACAGCGGGTGGAAGCGCATGCGGATGCCCTGCTCGTCCAGCGGCAGGATGGGCAGGCCCAGCACACGGGCGCGCTGCAGCAGGTAGTTCACATCCTCGCTCTGCAGCACCTCGGCCAGCAGATCGGAGTCGAACGAGTTGGGGATGGCGGCCAGGCGCAGGAAGTCAATGATATCGTGCGGCAGGTCGGCCAGCACCTCGGATGCCAGGTAGCTGAGCAGCTGCTCTTGGCTGCCGCCCAGGGCGCGCACAAACTCCTCGCGGCGGTTTGGCGGCTGGGCGGCCAGGGCGCGAGCCGCCAGCTGCACGCTCAGCGCCCAGCCCTCGGTGCGCTCAAGCAGCATGCGCATGCCGTCGGGGCTAAGCGCCACATTCTGCGCCGAGAGGATCTGCTGCACCTCGCGGGTGGTCAGGTGCAGCTGGCGCTGGGTGACCTCGACGATGCGGCCCTCGGCGCGCAGCCGTCCGAGCGGCGCAAACGAGGGGGCTCGGCGCGACGAGAGGATGATATGCAGCGTGGGCGGGGCGGCCCGCACCAGGTAGCCCAAGATCTGGGTGATGACGGCGGACTCGACCACCAGATGCAGGTCATCGATGATCAGGAAGGCGGCAGTCAGCACGCGGCGCTGGATGTCGCTGCACAGCGATCCGGCCACCAGCGGCCAGTCGCGGTCGAGGTTCGCCGCGCTGTGCAGGATGCGCCACGCATCGGTGCCCACCATGGGGAAGGCTGTCTGGATCGAGCCGATCAGGTAGGCCAGGAACATCGCGGTGTCGCGATCGCCGCTGTCAAGCGATAGCCAGCAGGTGGGTGCCCCAGTGCGATGCAGCTCCTGGTTCCACTGGGAAAGCAGGGTGGTCTTGCCATAGCCAGCCGGTGCCGTGATCAGTGTGAGCGGGTTCACACGAACATCGGACAGCAGGCCCTGGAGATCCTGACGGAGCAATACGCCAGCACGTGGTGGCGGGGCGGTAAACTTGAGCGGGAGAAGGGCATGTGCGGTGCGCATGCGCTCGCCATGGGATACTGCAACCATCGCAGAGGCCTCGCTCTCTACGTTATGTCAGACACTGGACTGGATTATAGCATCCAGGTAACGTATGAATCGTGGCGATTTATCAGCAGGATTGCAATAGAACTGTGCTAAGCATATTCTAGTATACCACCTAACAGAACGCAATCCATTCATTTATGCCAATATGGCATCACATCCGTAAAGATAACACGATCCCAGCCATATATTCTTGACTCAGATCAAGCAGTTCATTCACGGGGTGCCACACCAACGATTTATGCTCTGTTAAACGCTGCCTCATGCTGAGATTCGCCGACCTGTAAACTATTCTTCGTGCCAGCCAGCATCCGCCCAGGCCGCACCGATGCTCCAGCATCACCACCAGCCCCCCAGATCGGCCATGGGTATAATAGAGTATTTTGCACATTTATGGTAGGATAGACGAGCAGCATATGATGCTTCATAGGAGAGAAGAGAGAGAGTCGACTGTCCGCGAGTCTCTGAGAGAGAAGAGCATACACTATGGAGTTTCATCCGCAGAACGCCGCGCCACCAAGCATTCTTTTTGCGATCTCCGACACCGGCGGCGGCCATCGCTCTGGGGCACAGGCCATCGACACCGCGCTTCAGCAGATCAGCGATGGTACGACCACGCGACATATTGTTGATATTCTGGCCAGCACCAATCTGCCGATCATGCGCGACGCGCCCGATCTGTACGATTCGCTCTCCACCCGCTGGCTCCCGCTCTACGACCACATGTTTGCGCTCACCAACGGCACCAAACGCATGGATGTGCTCACCCACGTGGTCTATGTCGGCGCGCACCGCAGCATCCTGCGCGTGCTTGAGGAGACCCGGCCCACGCTGGTGGTGTCGGTCCACCCGCTGCTCAATCGGCTGATCGGCAACGCCCGCCGCACCTACAAGCTCTCGTTCCGCTTCGTGTCGGTGGTCACCGACCTAGTGTCGCTGCACGCAGCCTGGGCCGACCCGAGCATGGAGCTGACCATGGTGCCCACCCAAGAGGCCTACCAGCGCATGCTGGCCCTGGGCGTTCCCGAGGAGAAACTGCAGCTCACCGGCTTCCCGGTCAGCCCCAAATTCACCCAGCTGGATCTGACCCCGCAGCAGGGCCGCCAGCGCCTGGGCCTGGATGCCCAGCCCTTCACCATCCTGCTGACCGCAGGCGGGGTTGGCTCGGGCAACCTGCGCGAGATGGTGCTGAACCTGGTGCAGAGCTACCCGCAGCACCAGCTGCTGGTGGTGACGGGCAAAAATGCCGCCCTGCGCGAGGAGCTGGAGAAGATGCAGCTGGGGCCGCTGGTGCGCATCTTCGGGTTTGTGAGCAACATGGAGGAGCTGATGTCCGCCAGCGACATTATCGTCACCAAGGCCGGGCCAGGCACCCTGATGGAGGCCCTGGTGATGCGCCGCCCGGTGATCGTGACGGCGGCGGTGGGCGCGCAGGAGCAGGGCAACATCGACTTTGTGCTCAACCACGAGCTGGGGGCCTACTGCCCCACCCCCGACCGCGTGGGGCCTGCCGTGGCCGAGCTGATGCAGCCCGAGGTCTACGCCGCCACCATCGGCCGCCTGCACGACGCGGTGCCGCGCAACGGCGCGGTGAATATCGCCAGCACCCTGGTGGAGCAGCTGAAGCTGGCCCCGCCGCCGCGCAGGCGGCTGCTGATGCTGCCCAGCTTTATCTCGCTGAACGGCCTGCGCTCGCGGCGGCTGCCACTGCCTGTCAGGCTCACCCGCAAGCGCCTGCACGTGCGCCTCAATGCCCGCGCGCTGGCTTCCTCGGTGCGCACCTTCCCCTACCGCCGCCGGGGGCGCAACAACCCCTAGCCAAGCCGCAGCCCCACCCCAGGCCGCGCCCGCATGGTGCGGCCTGGGGCGCTCTATCCCCTCGCGGCACACCGCTTGCTTGCTACCATCCCCAATAGATTTATCATCATATCCTCATTGACAGCGTTTCTGCGCATACAGTATAGTGAGCAGCACCGAGCCATCGGGAAGCCTAAGCTCGCCTACACTGAAACGCTACACCAACGGTCGCTCTGGAGGGTTACACGTGTCCGCCCAGAAATCTCTACACACCTACGCTGGCACCGACGACGCCTACGCCACCCAGCGTCTCAGCGCCACACCACTTGTCCAACCCTCGCCCGAGGTGGCCGCACCACGCCAGCGCACGCCCCAGCGCGCCCGATCGGGGCCGCCCGTGGGCCGCTGGATCGTGCGGATCGTGCTGGCGCTGCTGGCGCTGGCGCTCATCGGCGTCGCCGCCACGATCTACATGATCGACCGCACCTACACCGGCAAGATCTACCCCAACATCCGCATCGCAGGCGTGCCCGTGGGCGAGATGACGCCCGGCGAGGCCAAGGCCGCGCTCGCAGCCCAGCGCGAGGCCTTCCTGGCCAAGCCGGTGGTGCTGACCTTCGGCGAGCACACCTGGCAGCCCAGCGCGCAGGATCTGGGGCTGTCGTTCCAGTTCGACCAGGCGGTGGAAAGCGCCTACCAGTCGGGCCACGGCCACGACCTGATCGCCGATCTGCGCGCCGTCGTCGGCATCTGGCAGAATGGGCTGGACATCCCGCTGAAGGCCAACATCGACCAGCAGGCCATCCTGGCGTTCGTGCGCACGGCCAGCGCCGAGATCGAGCAGCCGCCGATAGACGCGCGGCTGTGGCTTGATGGCACCGAGGTGCGCACGTCGCCCATGCAGGTGGGGCGGCAGGTGCAGATCGACGAGACGGTGCGCGACATCTCCGAGGCGCTGGGCAGCTTCAGCACGCAGACGGTGCCCATGCGCACCCGCGAGCTGCTGCCGCGCCTGCGCGATAGCGCGGTGCAGCCTGCCCAGCAGCGCCTGAGCACCATCCTGAGCGAGCCGCTGACCTTAAAGGTGGATGCGAAAACCTACACCTGGAAGCCCGAGACGCTGGCCCTGATGCTCGATATCGCCCGCGTGCCCAAGGACAGCGCGAGCGACCAGATCAGCATCGCCTTCAATCCGATCCAGGTCGACCGGCGGCTGCGCAAGATGACCGATGCGATCGGGCGCGGCAGCGTGAACCCGCGCGTGGCCTGGAACGGCGGCAATCTGGTCATCACCAAGGAGGGCCGCACCGGCCTGCGGCTAGAAGAGGCCCAGGCCCGCAGCCAGATCATGGCGTGGGATGGTAGCGAGAAGACCCTGGCCCTGCCGGTCACGGTCATCCAGCCCGATGTGAACGCGGCAAACCTCAACACGCTAGGCATCCGCGAGCTGATCTCCACCGGAAAGAGCGACTTCACCGGCTCCGCCGAGTACCGCATCCAGAACATCGGCGTGGGCATGCAGAAGTTCAACGGCATCCTGCTGGCCCCCGGCGAGGAGTTCTCGTTCAACGAAAATGTTGGCTCGATCGATGCCGAAAACGGCTTTGTCGAGGGCTACGCGATCATCCAGAATCGCACCCAGCTTGAGTTTGGCGGCGGCATCTGCCAAGATTCCACCACCATGTTCCGCGCCGCCTTCTGGGCCGGCCTGCCGATCACCGAGCGCTGGGGCCACACCTTCTACATCAGCTGGTACGACAAGTACGCGCTGGGGCCGCAGGGCGATGGCCCCGGCATGGACGCCACGATCTTCACCGGCGGGCCGGATCTGAAGTTCGTGAACAACACCGGCCACTGGATGCTGATCGAGTCTAGCTCGAACCCGACCACTGGGCTGGCCGAGGTGCGCATGTATGGCACCAAGACCGGCAAGACCGTCAGCATCACCCAGGAGGTCACGGATCGGAAGCCTGCGATCGAGAAGCCGCAGTTTATCGCCGACAAGAGCCAGCCGCGCGGCACATCCCACCGCACCGACACCAAGCGCGGCGGCATGACCATCCGGGTGACGCGCACGATCACCGACGCGCAGGGCAACACCACCACCGAGGTGTTCAAGACCGTGTTCCAGCCCTGGGCTGATAAGTACGCGCTCAACCCGGCGGACATTGCCAAAAATGGCCGCCCGCTGATCGCCGGGCCATGGTCGACATCCGCCCAGAGGTAACTGCTATGCTCAGCTGGCTCCGTAGCCTGGGGGGGCTGCTCGGCGGTACGCCCGTCGAGCAGCCTTCGCCGCACACCGGCGCGCTGCCTGCGCCGGTCGCGCCGCGCGTGCTGATGATCACGCACAACCCGCCAGTGGCCGAGCACGGCGGCAGGCGGCTGAACGAGCTATTCGGCTGGCACGACCCGCATATGCTGGCCCGCCAGTACATCGCCGACCTGCGCGAGGCCAGCCACGGCTATGTCAACTACCAGATCGTCGAGACGATCGACGCCGACTGGCACCCGCCCAAGGTTGACGGCTTCGCCTACACCAACCAGAGCTTCATCCAGGCCTGGCAATCGCGCCGCATGCACGAGCCAAACGCCATCGACTACCCCGCCCAAGTGCGCCAGTTCCGCCTGATCGAGCGCTACAACGCCGGCGACTTCGACGAGGCCTGGTTCTTCGCCCACCCCTACAGCGGCGACTACGAGTCCACCATGGCGGGGCCGGGCGCGTTCTGGTGCAACTCGCCGCCCGTGCCGGGCACCGACCACGCGCGGCGGCGGTTCGTGATCATGGCCTTTAACTACGAGCGCGGCGTGGACTGCATGCTCGAAAACTACGGCCACCGCGCCGAGTCGATCATGAGCCGCGTCTACGAGCGGCTGAGCCACGGGCGCAACATGTGGCAGCTGTTCACCCAGTACGACAAGGTCGCCCCCGGCCAGGCCCAGTGCGGCAATGTGCACTTCGCCCCCAACAGCGAGCGCGACTACGACTGGGGCAACCGCCGCACGGTGGTGAGCTACTGCGACGACTGGTACAGCTACCCCGCGCTGCCCGGCATCCCGCGCCGCGTCAGCGCGCCCGAGTGGGGCAATGGCGACATGCGCCTCCACCACCTCTGGTGGTTCCGCCACATCCCCCACGTGGCGGGTAGCACTAGTGGCGTGTCAAACAACTGGTGGGAGTATATCGTCGACCCCAACCTGGCCGACTAGCGAGGGCAATGATGCCGACCATCCACCCGACCGCAGAGGTCTCGCCCACCGCGATCATCGGTGCGGGCACCCGCATCTGGGCCGGGGCGCAGATCCGCGAGCGCGCCCAGCTGGGCGCAAACTGCATTGTGGGCCGCAATGTCTATATTGAAAATGATGTAATCATCGGCAGCAATGTAAAAATCCAGAACAACGCCTCGCTCTACCACGGGCTGACGGTCGAGGACGGCGTGTTCATCGGCCCCCACGTCATCTTCACCAACGACCGTGTCCCGCGCGCCATCCGCCCCGACGGCCTGCTCAAGAGCGCCGACGACTGGGTGGTGGGCCACACCCGCGTGTGCTACGGCGCGGCGCTGGGCGCTGGCAGCATCGTGATCGCCGGGCTGGCAATTGGCCGCTGGGCCATGGTCGGCGCGGGCAGTGTGGTGACCCGCAATGTGCCAGATTACGCTCTTGTTATTGGCAACCCAGGGCGGGTGGTGGGCTACATCAGCGCGGGCGGTGTGCGCTGCGCCACGCAGGCCGAGGCCCAAACCCAGAGCGAGCGCGAATCGCGGAGCTAGGGTCACAATTGAAGATGTGAGCGCAGCCGCTACCGCTATGCCCAACGAAAGCGAAGGGTGCCATGCAGCTGCATGGCACCCTTCAGCGTTTCTCAGCCCCACGGCAGGCGGCAAATCTTGAACAAAATGTCACATCAGCCTGGCCTTTATGCATGCCTATCTCACCCAAAAGTACTACAATTCGGACTGTCCACCATTGGCGCTCGATATAATACAGCCATGGCACGAAACTATCGCTCTCGCCATTCAATCCACCAAATCATAGATTCTGCCGAGGTATAACATGCTCAACATCGGTGTTGTGGGGTATGGCTACTGGGGGCCAAACCTCGTGCGCAACTTTGCCCAAACCCAGGGGGCGCGCGTCGTGAGCGTGTGCGACCCGAGGCCGGAGCGCCGGGCCGCCGTCACCGCGCTCTACCCCGCCATCATCCCCACTGCCGCCATGGCCGAGCTACTGGCCACCGACATCGACGCCGTGGCCATCGCCACGCCGGTGTCGAGCCACTTTGATCTGGCCCTCCAGGCCCTGCAGGCAGGCAAGCACGTCTTCCTTGAAAAGCCCTTCACCGCCACCGCCGCGCAGGCCGAGCGCCTGATCGAGGAGGCCGAGCGCCGCAGCCTGGTGCTGATGGTCGACCACACCTTCCTCTACACCGGCGCAGTGCAGAAGATCCACCAGCTGGTACACAGCGGCAGCCTGGGGCAGCTCTACTACTACGACTCGGTACGGATCAACCTGGGCCTTTTCCAGCACGATGTCAACGTGCTCTGGGATCTGGCCGTGCACGATCTCTCGATCATGGACTATGTGCTGGGCCAGCAGCCAGTGGCGGTGGCGGCCACCGGCGTGGCCCACATCCCCGGGCAGCCCGAGAATATGGCCTACCTCACCTGTTTCTTCGAGCAGAACCTGATCGCGCACTTCCACGTCAACTGGCTGGCCCCGCTCAAGGTGCGCCGCACGCTGGTAAGCGGTTCGGAGAAGATGATCGTCTACGACGACCTTGAGCCAAGCGAGAAGGTCAAGGTCTACGACAAGGGGGTGACGCTCCAGAATCGGCCCGAGGATATCTACCAGATGCGGGTGGGGTATCGCACGGGCGACATGCACGCGCCGCAGGTGAACCTGACCGAGGCGCTGCAGATCGAGGCGCTGCACTTTGCCGAGTGCGTCACCCAGGGCGCCCGCCCGCTCTCCGATGGGCTGGCGGGCTGGCGGATCACCCGCATCCTTGAGGCAGCCGACCGCTCCATGCAGCAGCGCGGCCAACCAATTGAACTGAAGTAGCAGGAGAATCCCGTGATCCCATTCCTCGATCTGAAGGCCCAGTATCTCTCGATCAAAGCCGAGATCGACGCCGCCATCATGGGCGTCATCGACCGCTCTGAGTTTATCCTCGGCAGCGAGGTGAGCGCGTTTGAGCAGGCGTTCGCCGCCTACTGCCAGTCCGATGCGGCGGTCGGCGTCAGCTCGGGCACCAGCGCCCTGCACCTCGCGCTGCTGGCCCTGGGCATCGGCCCCGGCGACGAGGTGATCACCACGCCCTTCACCTTCGTGGCCACCGCCGCCGCCATCCTCTACACCGGCGCAACCCCGGTGTTTGTCGATATCGACCCTGCCAGCTTCACCATCGACCCGGCGCAGATCGAGGCCGCCATCACGCCGCGCACCAAGGCGCTGCTGCCGGTGCACCTCTACGGCCAGCCAGCCGACATGGCCCCGATCTTGCAGATCGCGCGCCGCCACGGGCTGCCCGTGGTCGAGGATGCCGCCCAGGCCCACGGGGCCGAGTACCAGGGTCGGCGCGTGGGCAGCATCGGCGACATCGGCTGCTTCAGCTTCTACCCCGGCAAGAACCTGGGGGCCTATGGCGAGGGCGGCGCGGTGACCACCAGCAACCCCGAGCTGCTGCGCACCGTGCGCATGCTGCGCGACTGGGGGGCCGAGCAGAAGTACCACCACGTGCTCAAGGGCTACAACTACCGGCTGGATGGCATCCAGGGCGCAGTGCTAGGCGTCAAGCTGCGGTACATCGAGGATTGGACCGCCGCACGCCGCGCCCACGCCGCCTACTACACCCGCGCACTGGCGGACAGCTTCCGCACGCCCGCCGAGGCCGCAGGCCGCCGCCATGTCTACCATGTCTATGCCATCCGCCACGCCCAGCGCGACGCGCTCCAGCAGCACCTGCAGCGCGCGCAGATCGCCACCGGCATCCACTACCCCATCCCGGTGCACCTGCAGCCCGCCTACGCCGACCTGGGCTACCGCGCGGGCGATTTCCCCCACGCCGAGCGCGCCGCCGCCCAGGTGCTGTCGCTGCCGCTCTACCCCGAGCTGACCAAGGCGCAGCAGGACACCGTGATCGCGGCTATGGGCGCATGGGTCGGCATCCCCGATCTGGGCTACGCCGCAGCCCAGCTGGTAGCAGAAAGCGAGCGATAGCATGAGCACAGCCACTCCCCAGCGCGTCCTCGTCACCGGCGGCGCTGGCCTGATCGGGTCGCACATCGTCGACCTGCTGGTGGATGACGCCGCCCAGGGCGCATATAGCGAGATCGTCATCCTCGACAACTTCGTGCGCGGCACCCACAAGAACATCGCCAGCGCGGTGGAGCGCGGCCCGGTGCGCCTGATCACCGGCGACATCCGCGACCGCGAGCTGCTGGCCAGCGCCATGCGGGGCATCGACCTGGTGTTCCACCTGGCCGCCATCCGCATCACCCAGTGCGCCGAGGAGCCGCGCCTGGCGCTGGAGGTGCTGGTCGACGGCAGCTTCAACGTGCTGGAGGCCGCCGTGCAGGCCGGGGTGAAGAAGGTGGTCGCCTCATCCAGCGCCTCGGTCTACGGCCTCGCCGAAAGCTTCCCAACCAGCGAGCGCCACCATTCCTACAACAACCGCACGCTCTACGGCGCA
This sequence comes from Chloroflexia bacterium SDU3-3, assembly GCA_009268125.1. NCBI lineage: Bacteria > Bacillati > Chloroflexota > Chloroflexia > Chloroflexia bacterium SDU3-3. The sequence goes on from WBOU01000003.1 coordinate 184,493, forward strand.
GCCAAGGCCTTCAACGAGGGCCTGCTGCGCAGCTTTAACGACATGTACGACCTGGATTATGTCGCGCTGCGCTACTTCAATGTCTACGGACCGCGCATGGATATCTACGGCGCGTACACCGAGGTGCTCATCCGCTGGATGGACCGCATCGCCGAGGGCAAGCCGCCGATCATCTTCGGCGACGGCTCGCAGACCATGGATTTTGTGTTTGTCGAAGATATCGCCCGCGCCAACATCCTGGCCGCCAAAGCGCCGATCTCGGACGAGGTGTTTAATGTGGCCAGCGGCGTCGAGACCAGCCTGAACGATCTGGCCCAGGCCCTGCTGCGCGTGATGGGCTCGGATCTCAGCATCGAGTACGGCCCCGAGCGCAAGGTGAACCCGGTGGCGCGGCGGCTGGCCGACACCAGCAGCGCCCGCGAGAAGCTGGGCTTTGTGGCCAAGGTCGACCTCGACGAGGGCCTGCGCCGCCTGGTGGCCTGGTGGCTCGCCCAGAAGAGCGAGGCCGCAGCATGAGAGCCGCACCCGCACCGCGCCGCATCCCGCTGGCGCTCCCGCTCATGGGCGAGGCCGAGGCCGACGCCGCCCGCCGCCCCATCCTCTCTGGCTGGGTCACACAGGGGCCCGAGGTGGCCGCCTTCGAGCGCGAGTTCGCGGCGGCGGTGGGCGCGCCGCACGCCTGCGCCGTGGCCAACTGCACGGCGGCCCTGCACCTAGCGCTGCTAGCCGTGGGCGTCGGCCCCGGCGACGAGGTGATCACCGTCAGCCACTCGTACATCGCCACCGCCAACAGCGTGCGCTACTGCGGCGCAGAGCCGGTGTTTGTCGACATCGACCCGCGCACCTACAACATCGACCCGGCGCTGATCGAGCCTGCCATCACGCCCAGCACACGCGCCATCCTGTGCGTGCACCAGATGGGCATGCCCTGCGACATCCGCGCCATCCTGCCCATCGCCCAGCGCCACGGCCTGCCCGTGATCGAGGACGCCGCCTGCGCCAGCGGCAGCGCCTACGCCTACGACGGCGCGGTCGAGCCGGTCGGCAGGCCCCACGGCGACATCGCCTGCTTCTCGTTCCACCCGCGCAAGGTGATCAGCACTGGCGACGGCGGCATGCTCACCACCCGCAGCCCCGCGTACGACGCGCAGTTCCGCCTGCTACGCCAGCACGGCATGAGCGTCAACGACCGCGCCCGCCACAGCGCCCAGACCGTGGTCTTCGAGGAGCATAGCGTGCTGGGCTACAACTACCGCATGACCGACATCCAGGCCGCCGTGGGTCGCGAGCAGCTGCGCCGCCTGCCGGGGATTGTGGCGCGGCGGCGGGCCATCGCGGCGCGCTACAGCCAGCTGCTGGCCAGCATCCCAGGGCTAGGCACCCCGCACGAGCCAGCCTGGGCTAGCTCGAACTGGCAGAGCTACGCGGTGCGCCTGCCCGACCGCTGCGACCAGCGCGCCACCATCCAGCGCATGCTCGACCAGGGCATCGCCACGCGGCGCGGGATCATGTGCGCGCACCGCGAGGCGCCCTACCAGCACCAGCAGCGCCAAAGTCTGCTAGAATCGGAGCGCGCGCAGGATCGCAGCCTGATCCTGCCACTGTATCCACAGATGACCGATTCCGATCAGGATTATGTCTGCGAGTGCCTCGCCGCAGCCTGCCGGGGGTAGCGCACCCTGCGGGAAGAAAGTATGAGCCACATGAACCAAGCATCTGTTCAGCAGCAGGCCCACGCCCAAGAATCGGGCGATGCGCGCATCCGCGTGCTGCTCTTCACCAACAGCATTGTGGTTGGCGGCATGGAGGAGCATGTCGAGCTGCTGGCCCGCGACCTCGACCGCCAGCAGTTCGAGGTCTACGCCATCTGCCCCGACTGGCCGCAGACCGCCCCGTTCGGCCAATCGCTCGCCAGGCTCGCCGACCGCTTCGCCATGTTCACCCCCGATCATCGCTACGGCCTGCTGAAGCTCTACCGCGACAGCATCCGGCTCTACCGGCAGATCCGCAGGTGGGGCATCCAGGTGATGCATATGCACTCCACCACCTACCGTGGCCAGTACTACGCGCTGCTGGCCGCACGGCTGGCCGGGGTGCGCGCTATCTACGTCACCGAGCACCTCGCCCCCGAGCAGCGGCTGCCCCCGCTCGAACTGCTGACCCGCAACGCCTTCAGCGCGCTGGTCGACGGCATTGTCTGCGTGTCGCAGAAGAACTTCGCCGCCCGCGCCGCCCACATCTACACCCCCGCCGAGCGCACCACGGTGGTGAATAACGGGGTTGATCTTGGCGATTTTCCGCCGATCGACCCGGCGACGCTGGCCAGCCTGCGCAAGCGCTACCGCATCCCCGCCCACGCGCAGGTGGTCGGCACCGCCGTGCGCTTCGAGCCTGAGAAAGGGCTAGAGTACCTGATCGACGCCATGCCCATCATCCGCAGCACCTGCCCAGACGCCTACTTTCTGATGGTGGGCGACGGCACGCTGCGCGCCCAGCTTGAGCGCCAGGTGGACGCGCTGGGAATGGGCGACTACGTCCGCTTTACCGGCTTCCAGGATGACCCTCGGCCCTTCCTGGGCCTGATGGATGCCTTCGTGCTGCCGGTGCCAGTCGGCTCGATGTCGATCGGGCTGCTTGAGGCCATGGCCATGCAGCGCGCGGTGGTGATGACCTTCGGCGGCACCGGCGAGGCTGTCATCCATGGCGAAAATGGATTCTGCGCCGAGCCGCGCAGCGCCGAGTCTATCGCGCTCTACGTCACCCAGCTCCTCAACGACCCAGCGCTGCGCATGCGGCTGGGCACAGCAGCGCGCCAGCGGATCGAGAGCGACTTCTCATCCCAGCAGGTCGCCGAGAAGCTCAGCCAGATCTATCGCCATGGCCGCAGCTAGAGGATGCCGCAGATGACCTACCAGTTTGGCTTTGTGATGGACCAGATCGCAGGCCATATCACCACCTACAAGAACCTGCGGGCCGTGGCCAGCCAGCACGCCGACATCGCCGCCGACTGGCACGAGATCGCCTACTACCGCGAGGGCGGGGCGATCGAGCGGCTGCGGAAGGCGCTGCCCTTCATCCCCGGCTACGCCACCGGCATCGCCCGCGCCACCCAGGAGATGCGCCGCGCCGTGCGCAGCCGCCCCTACGACGCGCTCTACAACAACGCCTCGGTGTTCGTGTTCTTCAGCAAAACCTACCGGCGCATCCCCACCCTGATCGACTTCGACTCGACGCCCGTGCAGCTCGACCGCATGGAGGCCTACGGCGCGCAGCCCGACCCCGCACCTGTGGCCAAGCTCAAGTGGACGCTGACCCGCAGCGCCTACCAGAGCGCCGCGCTGCTCCAGGTCTGGTCGCGCTGGGTCAAAAGCTCGCTGATCGACGACTACCAGATCGACGCCGAGAAGATCGTGATCAACCCTCCAGGGATCGACCTGAGCCTCTGGCAACCCGGCCCGCCCCGCGAGGAACAGGCGGGCCATCCGCTGCGCGTGCTGTTCGTGGGTGGCGACTTCGGGCGCAAGGGCGGGCCGCTGCTGCTCGACTGGCACGCGGGACAAGACCCCAGCCGTGTCGAGCTGCACGTCGTCACCCGCGAGGATGTGGCCACGCGGCCTGGGCTGTACATCTACCGCGACATCGAGCCGAACAGCCCACAGCTCATCCGGCTCTACCACCAGGCCGACCTGTTCGTGCTACCCAGCCTGGGCGAATGCTTTGGCATCGCCACCGTCGAGGCCATGGCCGCCGGCCTGCCCGTGATCGCCAGCGATGTGGGCGGCACTGCCGACATCATCGAGCCGGGCCGGAACGGCCTGATCGTGCCGGGGGGCGACGGGGCCGCGCTGGCCCAGGCCATCGAGCACATCCTGGGCGACCCTGCGCGCCGCGCATCCATGGCCACCCAGTCGCGCCAGCTCGCCGAGCAGCGCTTCGACTTGGTGAAAAATGCCAGCCGCACCTTCGGCTACCTGCGCCAGATCGCCGACGCCCGCCATCACTCTTCACGCACCGCCTAACAAAAGAGGAGCAATCCAATGGGCCTGCAACCCAAGCAGCTTGCCATCCAGGCCATCGATAAGCTGGGCACCCTGGTGCTCAGCCCGCCCGTCGGCGGGTTCGGCTACTTCCACAACCACGGCCCACGCGACCAGCGCAAGGTCGCCATCACCTTCGACGACGGCCCCAGCATGCCCTGCACCGAGGAGCTGCTGGATGTGATGGGCGAGCTGGATGTGAAGGGCACCTTCTTCTGCGTGGGCGTCAACACGCGCTGGCACCCCCAGATCGTGCGCCGCGCCTACGAGGAGGGCCATATCATCGCCAACCACTCCTACGAGCACAGCCGTAAGGCAGGGCTGCGCCTGGGCAGCAACGGCGACCACATCGACCGCGGCGCGGCCCTGATCAGCCAGGCCATCGGCTGCGCGCCCCGGCTCTACCGCCCGCCCTGGGGCTGGATGACGCCCTGGGAAGGCCAGCGGCTCACCCAGCGCGGCTACACCGTGGTGGGCTGGGATGTCTATACCCTCGACTGGCAGTGGCCCGAGAACGACGGCAGAATGATGGCCGAGGATGCGCGCAGCAAAGTCCAGCCCGGCTCGATCATCCTCTGGCACGACGCGAACGCCGGGGTGCGCGTGTGGGAGAAGAAGGAGACCGCACGCGCGATCAAGCATCTGGTGCCCATGCTGCGCTCCGACGGCTACCAGATTGTCACCGCAGCCGAGCTGCTGGGCGTGCCCGCCTACGGCCCTGCGCTCTCCCCTGCCTAACAAAAAAGGCGCGGGCAGGCCTACACCCGCCCGCGCCCACGCCCACCGCTACAGCGAAAGCGTGCCGCGCAGCACCACCACCGCCGCGCCGCCCACCTCCACCCACACGATCGCATCTCGCGCGCCCTCCACATGTACAAAGCCCAGGCCAGGGCGCTTCATCCAGTGGCCCTGCTCGGCCACAAAATCGGGCGTGTCGATCAGCCCATAGCGCCACAGGTAGCAGGCCATCCCGCCCGTCGCCGAGCCGGTGAAGGGATCTTCCAGCACATCCGGCGGCGGGCTGAAGTGGCGAGCAAAGGTGTGCCCCTCCGGCGTCGCGCCGCCCAGGCAGAACAGATGCGGGCTAAAAAAATCGGCGCTGGCGCGGAACTGCTGGTAGGCCGCCACATCCAGCTGCGCGCGGCGCAGCGCCCCATGGTCGCGCAGCGCCACCATCAGCTGGGGCGTGCCGGTGCTCACCGTCTGGATGGGCGCACCCGGCAGCACATCCTCGGGCAGCAGGCCAAACAGCGGCGCGATCTGCTCGGCGGTGTAGCTGCGCAGGAAGGTCGGCGGCAGCTGCCGCATGGTGATCTGCTCCACCTGCTCGCCATCGGCCTTGATCCGCACCTGGATCGGCCCCACCCGCAGCTCAAGCGAGATGCTCGTCAGCTCGCCCGCCAGCCGCACCCGCCCTGAGTCAATCAGGGCGAAGGTGGTCGCAATTGTCGGGTGGCCCGCCAGCGGGATCTCCTCGGCGGGGGTGAAGTAGCGCACGCCCACATCGGCCACGCTCGACCACCGCACAAACGCCGTCTCCGACAGGTTCATCTCCCGCGCGATCGCCAGCATCGTCGCATCATCCAGATCATCTGCATCGAACACGATCGCGCAGGGGTTCCCGCCCAGCGCCGTGGTGGTGAAGGCATCCACCTGGTAGAAAGGATAGTCGGCCATAGCTCCTGCTCACCCTCCATGTGTAAAGCGTTCTGTGACTATAGCATAGCTATGCGCGAAGCAGGAAGGAACAATAGACTGAGGAAAAACTAGACAATCAGCAGCATGCAATAGTTCCGATATACTTTCTTGCTATAATGTATGGCACAACAGCACAACATCGTAGCGAGAAACGGCCCCGAATGGCCCTAGGCCCAAAAACCACTGGGTAGCGACCAATAACCTCGGCCCTGTTCTACGCCGCCAAGCTGCACATGCCAGGCAGCTGCGCCATGCTATGCCGCGTGCTCAAAAAATAGTTTGCAGGCCGTAGCTACAGCTTGCCCAACTCACCAGCGGCGTGTATAATCCGCCGCGATACGCTTCTGGGCGGAGGACTCATGCGCGTTCTAATCATCTCGTGGGAATACGCGCCGAATATGATCGGTGGCCTCGGAAAACATGTCATGGAGCTTGCCCCAGCCCTGGTCTCCCAGGGCTGCCAAGTGCACGTGCTCACCCCCCGCCTCAACGGCGGGCCGAGCCGCGAGATCGCCGAGAGCGGCATCGCTATCTACCGCCCAGATGTGCCACTGATGGATCGCGACTTCATCGCATTCAACCAGTATGTCAACCTGCTGCTACAAGAGGCAGCCCTAAAGCTCGCCGACGAGATCGGTGGCTTCGACCTCATCCACATCCACGACTGGCTCACCGCCCCGGCGGGCATCGCGGTGAAGCACGCCTGGAAGATCCCGCTGGTCGCCACCATTCACGCCACCGAGCGCGGGCGCGGCCAAGGCCGCCTGCTCAGCACGCAGTCCGAGCAGATCAACGCGATCGAGTGGCAGCTCACCTACGAGGCCTGGCGGGTGATCGCCTGCTCCGACTTCATGGCCGATCAGGTCCACAGCTACTTCAGCACCCCGCCCGACAAGATCGACGTGGTGCCAAACGGCGTGTGCATCCAGCCCAGCCCCTTCACATCCGAGGCCGACCGGCTCGCCTACCGCCGCGCCTTCGCCGAGGACGCGCAGCCGCTCGCCTTCTATGTGGGGCGCATCGTCTACGAGAAGGGCCTGCACATCCTGCTGGACAGCTGGCCCAGTGTGCTGCGAATCTACCCGCGCGCCCGCCTGCTGATCGCTGGGTCGGGGCCATTCCTCGCCGACCTGCGGCAGCAGGCCAGCGCCCTGGGCATCAGCGACAACGTTACGTTTGGCGGGTTCATCACCGACGACGAGCGCGACAAGCTCTACCATATCGCTAGCGCCGCCGTGTTCCCCTCGCTCTACGAGCCATTTGGCATGGTCGCGCTTGAGGCAATGGCAGCCCGCTGCCCCGTGGTGGTCAGCGCCACCGGCGGCCTCACCGAGGTGGTCAAGCCGCACGAGACCGGCATCACCGTGCAGCCTGGCAACCCACAGTCGCTCACCTGGGGGCTGCTGCACACCTTCCAGAACCCCCCGTGGACCCAGGCCCGGGTCGAGAACGCCTACGCCGACGCCCGCGACAACTTCAGCTGGGAAAAGATCGCCCGCGAGACCATGGCCGTCTATAATCATGTGAAGGCCGAGTGGGATACCAACAGCTGGGGCAAATAGACGCCTCGCCCGAGAGAAAGAATGGCCCAGGATCGTGCTGATCCTGGGCCATTGCTTTTAGGCACATCTACCGAGCAGCTATACCGCTGGCAGCACAATGCTGAAGGTGCTGCCCTCATCGGGCACGCTCTGGAGCCAGATATTACCGCCAAACAGCTTCATCAGGGGACGAACCAGCGAGAGGCCAAGACCGGTGCCACCAGCCTCTACCTTCAGACGATTCTCGGTGCGGTAGAAGCGGTTGAAGATCAGGTCTTGCTCTTCTGGGAGAATGCCCACACCGGTATCGGTTATATCAACCTGCACATAGCGCCCGCGCGTCAGCTTCTCGGCGATCTCCTCAGGCAGCGCGGTCGAGTCAACCTCGTGTGCTGCCACCTTAAGCTTCCCGCCCACCGGGGTATACTTCACCGCATTTGTGATCAGGTGGGTCAAGATCTGGTCAAAGCGCCGCGCATCGGCGCGCACCAGCGGCAGTCCGGGCGGGATCTGAATCTGGAGCTCGTGCTGGCGCAGCTGGATAGAAGATTGCACATCGGCGATCACGGTGCCCAGGGCCTCGGCCACATGCAGCGGGCGAAGATCCAGATCGACACTGCCAGCCTCGATCTTGGTCAGATCCAGCAGGTCGTTGATGATCGAAATCATGCGCTCGGCGTTGGTGTGGATGGTGCTCAGGAACTCCTTCTGCTGCTCGTTGACCGGGCCAAGGCTGCCCATGGCCAGCAGCTGGGTGAACCCCTTGATCGAGGTCATCGGCGTGCGAAGCTCGTGTGAGACGGTGCCGATAAACTCATCCTTCAGGCGATCCGACTCGACCTCGCGGGTGATGTCGCGGAACACCGCCACGGCACCGATCACCTCATCCTTGTCAGTGGCCACCGGGTCAAGCGTCACGCGGATCATCCGCCGACCGCGCTGGAAGTCGGTCGCGTAGCTCTGCATATCACTCTTGCCGCGCAGCACACTCTCCACCGGAACTTCCTTGGCGCGCTGGGCAAGCATCTTGCCCAGCAGATCGGGCAGCGGCATGATCAGCAGATCTTCCAGCGGCATATTCAGCACGCGGCCTGCGGCGGGGTTGGCGGTCAGCACTAGGCCATCCACATCGCACACCACCACTCCATCCGAGAGGCTCTGGAGGATGGCATTGCTCTGCGTGGTGGCGCGGCGCTCGTTCTGCAGCATCTCGCCCTTGCGCATCGACTCGCGCAGGATCTCGTCGTACAGGCGGGCATTGTTGATACCAAGGGCGATAGCGCCCGCCGAAGCGCCCAGCAGGCGCATATGGTCGTCGTTAAAGTAGCCTACATCATCATGCGAGAGCGACATCACGCCAGTCAGTTCGCCCTGCACGATCAGCGGCACCAGCGCCATCGAGCCAGTCTGCTTGCGGCCCAGGTCGCTCTTGGGCAGGCTCACCCAGCGCTCGTCGCTGTTCACATCGGGCACCAGCGCGGGCTGGCGCGACTGCGCGACCCACCCGGCGATACCCTGGCCCACCGGGAAGCGCGTGAAGCCCACCGTCTCGCGCGAGCGCCCAAGCACCGCGCGGTCGACCAAGTGCTCGGTGTCGTTCTCGATCAGCATGATCGAGCCATGGTCGGCACCGATCAGATCGGCCAGAGCGTGCAGGCTGCTCTCCAGCAGCATGTCGAGGTCGAGCGTGCTGCTGATCTCCAGCGAGATCTGGTTGAGCGTGCTAAGCATATCGCGCTCGATCTGCAGCTCTTTGGTGCGATCGGCGATGCGCTGCTCCAGCACCGAGTTGAACTCGCGCACCTCGGCGTACAGGCCGGCATTCTGCAGCGCAATAGCCGACTGGTTGGCCACCGACACCACAAAATCTTGCTGGGTGCGGGTCAGCTTCTCATCCGGCTCGGGATCTTGCACCACGATGATGCCAGTCACCACATCTTGGGTGATCAGCGGCACCGCCAGCACCCCGCACGAGGGCTGGTACCAAGCGCCCTGGGCCTGGGCCTCGGGCGCGGAAGCAAAGACAATCTGATGCGTGCGATACGATTGCAGGATAATATCGTGCTCTTTTGCCGGGTCGACCGTGAAGCTGCCCTCGATGCTCTCGCCCCACTGCTGCGCCACGCTCAGCCCGTGCTCACCCTTGGCAAGCCAGACCGACACATGGGCTGCGCCAAGCACCTCGACCAGCTTGCTGCCTGCGGTGTTCACGAGGGCATCGGGGTCAAGGCTGGCAGCAAGCTCGCTGGCCAGGGTGTTGAGGTTGTGCAGCTGAAGCGCGATCTGATCAGCCTGCTCGGCAGATTCGGCCAGGCTCTGGGCGAACAGCTCGCTGTGCTGGAGCTGCTGGCGAATAGCGGCGGCGGCTGTGGTCCAGTGCTCGGCAAGTGAGAGGGTGGTGTACTCGATCAGGCGCTCGGCGTCATCCAGAAGGATGCGGCGGTCGCCCTCGGGGAGGGGGTCTTCAAAGATCTGATCCCAGATCACGCGGCGAAGGTGGAAGGTCAGCTCCAGTCGATCGCAGAGCTCGTCCTCACCCTCGGATGTGCGCAGGGCGCGAAGCAGCTTGAGGCACTCATCCAGCAGCTCGTAGTTCCCCCCGGCGGCCTCTACCAGACCATCGTAGATAGAGGCGACGAGGACATCGCGTTCATTGGGATGCGACACAACACCCGAGGCCGGATCGGCCTCGCTCGCACTCACGCCAACAAGCTGCGGCGTAGTGACCGCCTCTAGGCGCGCGATCCAGCGTGGGAGCAGTGTCGTTCGATGTTGGGCTAGCCATTGCGCGATCATGGGCATCGGTATGTTGTCCGTTATCCGTTGTTTTAGGCTACTGCTGCACAGAACCTGGGACAGTAGCCTAAACCGAAAGTACCAGAGTGCCAAAAAATGAAGCGAAATTGTGTAGGCACGCTATGCAAAAGCGGGCAAGATACACCAGATCAGCCGCTTGTCTTGATGGTGACGACAGTCGCGTCGTCAATGGCCTTGCCGTACTGCTTCAGGATGCTCTCGCTGATCTGCTGCGGGGTCTGGCGAAGGTCGACGTTATTTTCCTGGCCAAAACGCGACGAGATACCGTCGCTAAAAAGAACGAAGGTATCGCCTGGATCGTAGGTATAGCGCAGCTCGAGCAGCGCAGGCAGCCTAAAACCCAGTATACCATTTTTTGATATTGGTTTGATGGGCTGGCGGCTGTAGACGTGAATACCGATGTTTCCCACGCCCATGTAGTTTATCTTATGGCCATCGGGGTCGAGCTTCAGCACACCGATCACTGCGCCGCGCGTGCTGTGCAGGGCCGTGTGGCTCTGCTGGATCATATGCGGCAGCGGCCACTCGGGGTTGGCGCTGATCACGGCCTCGGCGGCGCGGGCAGCGCGAGCGGCTTCTTCACCGCCGCCAAGGCCATCCACGACCACCGCAAGCAGCCGACCTTCGGCCAGCTCTTGCACAATATAAAGATCGCCGGAGACGCTCTGTCCCTGTTTTGCACGACAGACGGCCCCCCAAGTATATGTCACGGTCGCCGTCCTTCCACACTACGGCTCGCACGCTTCGACATCCATTTTACTGCGCGTACGACGGTTCCTACCCCAACTGTTGACTCTATATGAAAATCATCCATCAGGCGCTGCACCCCGGGGAGGCCAGCGCCGAGTGTCTGCGCGGTGCTATAGCCATCGCGCATCGCCAGGGCGATGTCGGGGATGCCAGGCCCGGTGTCGCGGGCCTCGACGGCGATGCCCTGCCGACCATCGTGCTCGATCTTCTCAAGCAGAAGCGTGCCACCTGAGGCGTGAACAATAAGATTGCGGGCAAGCTCAAGGATAACGATTTCGATACGGGTGCGGTCGATGTCATCAAAACCGAGCGACGATGAGATCTCGCGCCCGCGACCGATTGCCACATAGACATCGACCTCGCGGCGGATTGTGCATGTGACCGCCTGCATGTAGTGTACCCCCAAGTAGCAATAACAGCCAATGTGAACGGATTACAGTTTGCTAAATAGGATTGGCTGCCCTTGGATGTAAAACGTTACTAGCCCTATTATAGACGAGCGCAACAAACTTTGTAGTAGCAGGTTTATTGCACTTTCGGCAATTTATCCGCTAGAGCGCCGCCCGCCAGCGGGCAAGCTGTGCGCGCAGGTGCTGCGCCGACCAGCTGGATGGAAGGTATGCGCCCGCATCGGTCACCACCACCGCGAGCGTGTTGGCAGGCACCCGCCCATAGGCCATTATGACGCGTTCGGCAAGCTCGGCGCGGTAGATCAGCACCGCCGAGATATGCGCATAGGGTGTCGAGAGGCCATCATAGCCGAGCCAGAGCATGTCCATAGCTTCGCATACGCGCCGAGAAGAAGTATAAAGCATGGCGCTTTATACTTCTGTGCGCATGTTGGCGCTAGTCGCCAAAGGTGATACCAAGGCTGCGGGCGGTGCGGATGAGATCGTTGTGCGGGCGAACGGTCTTCAGGTGGCCGGTGGCCTCCTCAAGCGGCACCGTGACGATCTCCTGTGCGCGCAGGGCGACCATCTCGCCGCTAAGGCCATTGTGGATGGCCGCAACCGCCGCCGCGCCGTAGCGGGTGGAGAGCAGGCGATCGTAGGGGGTGGGCGGGCCGCCGCGCTGGACGTGGCCGAGCACGACGCAGCGGCAGTCTTTGCCGGTGAGCTGGCCGAGCTGCTCGGTGAGCATGAAGCCAACACCGCCCAGGCGGCCCGCGTTGGCGTAGATCGGCTGGCTACCCTTGGGGTAGGCGCCCTCGGAGATGACCACGATGCTGAAGGCGCTGCCGTTGCGCTCGCGCTCAAGGATCTTGTCGGCCACGATCTGGGAGTCGAAGGGGATCTCGGGGATGAGAATGGCATCGGCACCGCCGGCGATACCGGAGTGCAGGGCGATCCAGCCGACGTGGCGGCCCATGACCTCGATCACCATCACGCGGTCGTGGCTGGCTGCGGTGGTGTGCAGCCGATCGATTGCGTCGGTGGCGACCTGGAGCGCGGTGTCGAAGCCAAAGGTGCGGTCGGTGCCGGGCAGGTCGTTGTCGATGGTCTTGGGGACGCCGATGATCGGCACACCCATCTTGGCAAACTCAAGCGCGATCGCCTGCGTGCCCTCGCCACCAATGGTGATCAGGCCCTGGATGCCCATGCGCTCGATGTTCTGCGCGGCCTCAAGGTATGGGTCGTGCTCGGCCCCCACCACACGCTTGCCGCCAAAGTGGCCCTTGTTGGTGGTGCCGAGGATAGTGCCGCCCATGGGGAGCAGGCCACGGACATCCTGGTGCGTCAGCACGCGGTAGGTCATGTCGCCGAGCAGACCCTCGTAGCCATCTTCGATGCCCAGGACCTCGTAGCCCAGGCCGATGCCTGTCTTCACTGCCGCACGGATCACCGCGTTCAACCCGGGTGCATCACCGCCGCTGGTCAGGACGCCAATGCGCCGGGGTGTATGTTTCGCCATCGTTGCCTCCATATTGTCGGGTACTCATTCCTCGCCTGCGTGCCGCTGGTGGCGGCAGGGCACGATCCTGTACCAAAAGGACAGGCGGGGAAACCGTTTCCATTATACACCAGAGCATCTGCCTCTTCGCATAGGATTTGCTCAACCAAACGCATAATCTTAGCAATACGCAGCATAGTGCACACAGCACACGCTCGGAACACCACGTGCGCTATGCTACGGGATTGCTCAAGGGCAGATGCACCTTATGTTTATGGCTTTCCCGTGCTGTTTCCTGGCGGCTGGCGTTCGTGCATATGGCCATCAAGACACGAGCGACACCTTCGCCGCATGGGCCGTGTGGGAAAGGTTTGCTCTGCCCGGTTCCCGTGCATGGCTTGGCACGCGGCCCGCCCCGACGTCACTGATTCCATCGCGCATGCTCAATCGCTGTCGGTGGCCCCACTGGGCATGCCTCGGCACGTAGGAGCACGTGTGCAGCCGCATCGGAACACCCCGCACAGAAAAGAGCTCCCTGTTGAGACCGTCGCCCTTTCGCATCTTCGTGGTGAATTGTCTTGAGAAGTCCTAAGCCCTATGGGCATTCCTCCGCGCTTTGCCGCTGGGCCGGTTCTGTGTTAGACTGCGCACGTTTTCCATTCCAGAAGGCTTATACGCGGATCTGATGCGGCAGGAAGCGACAACCAGAGAGGCGGCCCATGGCTGGGTGAGGCAGGCGCTGGCGCTGCTGGCGACGCTGCTGGCGGGCGCTGCGCTGGTGGTATTGGCGTACCAGCTACCTGCGGCGCACGCCGTGGATGTGGGTGGTGCCGATGGGGCCTATGTGCAGGGCTTCTACGACCCCAGCCGCGCCGACGCCCAGCCCAGCCCCGAGTACCTGGCAGGGTCGGATGGGCGGGCGCGCTGGTCGAAAGATCGCTCGTTTCTGCTGTTCCCCCAGGTCGGCCTGCCCGCCGAGCTGACGCTGCGGCTGCGGGCGGCCCCCCAGGCTGCGCCCAGCGCGACGCTGGATGTGCTGCTGGGCGGTACGCCGCTGGGCACCGTCGTGCCGACGCAGGAATGGGCCGAGTACCGCTTCCCCATACGTGGGGGGCTGACCAAGCCCACCGATGTGCTGATCGAGCTGCGGGCGAGCGCGACCTCGGCGGCGGGCGAGCGCGATCCGCGCGCGGTGGGGGTGCTGCTGGACCGCGCCGCGCTGCGCACCGTGGGCTGGCCCATCCTGCCCTACCCTGGGCAGGTGGCGCTGGGCGCGCTGGATGCCGGGCTGCTGTGGCTGCTGGCGCGGGGCTGGCGCTGGCAAAAGCGGGCGATGCTGGCGGGCGCGGTAGCGCTGCCGCTGCTGTTCGTGCTGTGCTGCCGCGCCCAGCCGCTGTGGGGATACCCGCTGCGCCCGCTGCTGGCCTGGGTGGCGCTGGGCCTGGGCGCGGCGGCGCTGGTGCGCTACACGCCCGCGCTGGCTGGCCGTTTCCACGCGCTGCCGGATGTGGCCGCGCTGGCCACCGTGGCGGCGTGGGTCGCGGCGGTAGGGCTGGCGGCGCAGGGCCATGTGGTGCTCTCCCGCCCTGGGGTCGAGAGTGATTTCAGCGTGTTCGCCAACCGCTCGGCGCGGCTGGCGGGCAGTTTTCAGCCGGGCGGCATCTACGACGCCAGCACCGACGGCGTGCTGCGGGCCGACGGCTTCTACAACATCGGCTACCCCCTGCTGCTGTGGCTGGCGCGACCGCTGGCCCACGGCAACGCCTTCCTGGCAGCGCGGTATCTCTCGCTGGCGGCGGGGGCGGCGCTGCTGCTGGCCACATGGTGGCTGGGGCGCAGCCTGGCTGGGCGCGGCGGCGGGCTGCTGGCCACACTGGCGGCGGCGCTCAGCCCGCTGGTGGTGGAGTATGGCCTGTATGTGGGCACCGACATGGTGTTCGCGGCCACCTGCGCGCTGGCGCTGGCCCTGCTGCACGCGGCTGGGCCTGGGCGGCGCGGCTGGGCCTGGGCGGGCGCGGGCCTGCTGGGCGGGCTGGCCTTCAGCGTGCGCCACCCCGGGGTGCTGCTGCTGCCGCTGGGCATGCTGGCCATCACGCTGGCGTGCTGGCGCGACTGGCGCGCGGCGCGGCTGGCGCTGCTGCTGTTCGCGGGGGCCTTCGCGCTGGCGTCAGCGCCACAGGTGGCGATCAACCTGCGCGACACCGGCAGCCCGCTGTACAGCCAGCAGGCCAAAAACATCTGGCTGGCCGCCTACGCCGGGGGCGACTGGGGCCGCTGGTACGAGGTGCCAAACAGTATCGGCATGGCCGAGGTGGCCCTGAATGATCCAGCGCGGTTCCTGGGCAACTGGATCACAAATATCAGAAGTTTTTTGGGCGCTGGCGGCGAGGATGTGAGCGAGTTCGGGCGGGCCGACCAGCTGCGGCTGCTGGCCTTCCCGGCCAACTGGCTGGCCGTGGGCGCGCTGGGCGCGTGGCTGCTGGGGCGCGGGGCCAGCCGCGAGCGGCGGCTGGCGCTGGCCTGGGTGGCCATGAGCGCCACGTTTGTCTCGGTGGGGCTGGCGCTGGTGCGCTTCGCGCTGCCGCTGGCCCCGGTGTACGCCGCCGCCGCCGCCGCCGCCGCGCTGTGGCTAGGCCAACGCATCGGCGCATGGGCTGCGCCGCGCATGGGCTGGCTCACCACGGCGCGGGCCACTGCGGCGCTGGGCCTGGCGCTGGCCGCGCTGATGTGGGGCGGGTTCGCCGCTGGCGCGGGGCTGGTGCTGGGCGGCCAGCCCGATGGCGAGCTTGCGGCAGTGTCGCTCATCCAGCGCCACGTGGGCGCGGGCCAGCGCGTGCGGGTCGAGGCCGACGCCCGCGCGCTCTTCGACAGCTACTCGGCGATAGCACATCTGGTGGCGAGGGGCGACGAGCAGGCCAGTTTCCTGCTTCAGCCCAAAAGCACCGCAGCGCAGCCGAATGAGCAGCTAGTGGACAGCGCGGGTGACTTCGCGCTGTATACGATAGATCCATGAACAACACACCTTTGGCCACGGGCGCGACCCTCTGGGATCGGGTGCGCGGGCAGATCACGGCGCGGCGGGCGCTCTTCCTGCTGCTGCTGGTGGGGCTGGGGCTGCGGCTCTGGCTGATCGCGATCAACCCGATCGACCCCAGCTCATCCAGCGCCGACGACGGCGACTACTACCGGCGGGCCATCCGCCTGGCGATCACCGGCCAGTACCTGGACGACAGCTGGCTCATCCGCCCGCCCGGGCACATCTTCTTTTTCGCGGCCTGGATGCGCATCGGCGTGCTGGCGGGCGACTACCGCCTGGGCGTGCTGCTGGTGAAGCTGGCCGAGGCGGCGGCGGGCGTGGCCCAGATCGCGCTGGGCTACGGCGTGGCGCGGCGGATCTTCCGCGCGCCTTGGGCCGGGGTGCTGTTTGCGGCCTTCCTGGCGCTGTGGTACCCCTTCGTCGAGCAGCCCTCGCTGCTGTTCAGCGAGCTGCTCTACAGCACGCTGTTTCTGGCCCATTTCTGGCTGCTGCTGCGCTTCGACGAGGGCGAGCGCAAGCGCGACCTGGTGCTCTCGGGTATCTTCCTGGGGCTAGCGGCGCTCACCCGCTCGCCCGCGCTGTACAGCGTGGCCTTCGTGGCCATGTGGCTGCTGGTGCGCCAGTGGGTGCGCCAGCCCAGCGCGGCGCGGGGCTGGCTGATGCGGCTGCTACCTACGGCGACCACGCTGCGCCAGGCCGCGCTGGTGGTGGGCTGCTGCCTGGCGGTGGTGCTGCCATGGACGGTGCGCAACTACATCGAGTACCGCCACTTCATCCCGGTGGACACGCTGGGGCAGGTGAACCTCTGGCTTGACCTAGACACAGTGGACCAGCGCAACCCGCATATCGAGGAGCTGCGCGGCATGCCCCAGGCCGAGCGGGCGGGCTACGCCATGGCCAAGGCCCGCGAGATTTTGGCCGAGGATCCGCTGCGCCCGCTGCGCAACTTCTGGCCGACCTTCCGCCACGTGTGGAAGGCCCAGTTTGTCGAGGACTACTACCTGCGCGAGAGCTTCTACGACCGCCCGCTGCGCCAGGCCGCCCCGCTGGGGCTGGCGGGCGATCTGATGTGGCTGGTATTCGTGGGCGCGGGGCTGGCCGGGCTGGCCGCCAGGCCGCGCGAGGGCTGGCACACGCGGCTGTTCACGCTGGCCTGGATCGGCTACTCGCTGTTCACCGTGGTGGTCTTCCATGTCGAGCCGCGCTACCTGCTGCCGTTCTGGACGCTGATCGCGCTATACGGCGGCGGCCAGCTGGCGGCGCTGCTGGGCAAGCGGCCCACGCGGCCCCGGCTGGATGGCGTGCTGGCGCTTCAGGCCGCGCTGCTGGTGGCCTACGCCGCGCTGCTGGTGACCTACCGCGACTACCCGACGATCATCGGCGGGGGCGAGGCCCGCGAGCGCGGCATGCGGGCGGGCGATAGCGCCTTCGCGCGCGGCGACTACGCCCAGGCCGAGCAGGCCTACGCCCAGGCCCAGGCCGCCCAGCCCAGCTTCCAGGATGCGGGCATCCAGCGCGCCCTCGCCCAGATGGCCCAGGGCAAGCGCCAGGAGGCCGCCGCCACCGTGGAGAACATCGAGCGGCGCACCGCATGGCTCACCGGCCTGGTGGCCAGGGGCGGCGGGCCAGAGAACCTGGAGCGCCTGACCTACGCCGAGGACTCGACCGGGCTAGACGTGCAGCGCTGGGTGATGCGCTGGACCAAGCCCGCCCCCGCCGCCAGCGTGCACCTGGGCGATGGCCGCGACATGGGCTATATCGCCGGGTTCGCGCCCTCGGAGAGCGACCAGCGCGGCAGCTACCGCTGGATGACCGGGCGCGGCACCGTGCGCATCCCGCTACCGCAGCCGCTGGCCGCAGGCTCGCGGCTGGTGCTGCGGCTGGCCGCGCCCAGCGACACCCCGCTGACCGTGGACTTCGGCGGCAGCGCCCAGACCATCACCGTGGCGGGCGGGCAGTGGCGCACCTACACCCTGCCCATCCCCCCCGCGCTGGAAGGCCAGCAGACCCTGGCCATCGAGCTGCGGGCCACGCCATTCATCCCGTGGGTAAACAACCCAGCGAGCAACGACCTGCGCCAGATCAGCGTGATGGTGAGCGACATCTCGGCGCGCTAGACAGCATCAAGGAGCCACCTATGCCCCCCAAACCAGCCCTGATCGCCAGCGACCTTGAGGGCGTGTTCGTCCCCGAGATCTGGATCGCCGTGGCCGAGAAGACCGGCATCGAGCAGCTGCGCCTGACCACCCGCGACGTGCCCGACTACAGCGTGCTGATGCAGGGCCGCATGGCGCTGCTGCGCGAGCACGGCCTGACCCTGCGTGACATCCAGGATGTGATCGCCACGCTCGACCCCATGCCCGGCGCCGCCGAGTTCCTGGCATGGCTGCGCGGCACCACCCAGCTCGTCATCCTGTCCGACACCTTCTACGAGTTCGCCATGCCGCTGATGGCCAAGCTGAATCAGCCCACGCTGTTCTGCCATTCGCTCGCCACCGACGAGCGTGGTATGATCAGCGGGTATACGCTGCGGCTGCCCGACAGCAAGACCGAGGCCGTGCGCGCCTTCAGCCAGATCGGCTTCCGCGTGCTGGCCATGGGCGACAGCTACAACGACACCGGCATGCTGGGCGTGGCCGAGCGGGGCATCCTGTTCCGCGCGCCCGACAACGTGATCGCGCAGTTCCCGCAGTTCGCCGTGATCAACGAGTACGACTCGCTGCGCGGCGAGATCGAGCAGTTTCTGGCAGCACACTAGCGTCGCCACGATGCGACCGATGGGTACCCACAATGAGCGTTGATATTGCACCAGAGCGCCCCGTGGCCGAGGCAGTCGCCCCGGCCACGGGCGGGCGCTACGACTTTAGCGTCACCGTCGTCATCCCGGCCTACAACGAGGCCCCGCGCGTGGCCGCCACCGTGGCGGGCGTGCGCGCCGCCGTGCCCGAGGCCGAGATCATCGTGGTGGATGACGCCTCGCGCGACGGCACCGGCGACGAGGCCCGCCGTGCCGGGGCCACCGTCATCCGCCGCCCCCACAACAACGGCGGGCCGGGCGCGCCGATCAAGCGCGGCATCCGCTCGGCCAGCGGCGATGTGGTGGTGATCATCGACTGCGACGGCCAGCACGACCCGAACGACATCCCCCGGCTGCTGGCGTTCATGGGCGAGTACGACATGGTGATCGCGGCCCGCCCTGGGCGCGGCAGCCACGAGAACATGCGCCGCTACCTGGGCAACCTGCTGCTGAACAAGCTGGGCAGCTACCTGATCGAGATGGAGATGAAGGATCTCACATCCGGCCTGCGCGCCATGCGCCGCGATGTAATGATGGACTTCATCCACCTGCTGCCCAATGGCTTCTCGTGGGCCATGACCAGCGCCATGGCCTTCGCCAAGGCGGGCTACACCGTGCGCTTCGAGCCGATGACTATGCAGAAGCGCCAGGGCGGCCAGAGCACCCAGAAGCTGATGAAGAACGGCATGAAGTTCGGCGTGATCATCCTGCGCATGGTATCGCTGTTCGCGCCGCTGCGGCTCTACACGCCGGTGGGCCTGGCCATGTTCGCGCTGGGCATGATCTCGTGGCTGCTGAATATGTTTGTGCTGGCCCCCCAGCGCGGGCTGTACATCCCGAACTCGGCGATCATGCTGTTCATCGGCGCGATCGTGGTGTTCCTCTACGGCCTCCAGGCCGAGTCGATCGCGGCGCTGCGCTTCAAGGGGCCGGAGCGCTAGGCTTTTCACCACAAAGGCGCGAAGGCGCGAGGGTTTGATTTTCACCACGAAAGCGCGAAGACGCGAGGATCTTGATGAATGGAATGAGGCGAACCTGCATTTCATAAAAACATCTTTTGGTGTCTTGGGGTCTTGGTGGTAAAAACCTTCGTGGTAAACGGTCTTTTTGTTCCCTTCGTGCCTTCATGTCTTCGTGGTAAACGGTTCTTCTGGTAGACAAGAACCCGCAGGGGGTATCGCGTGAACAAGTACCTACGCTGGGGCATGCGCCTGATCGGGCCGCTGCTGCTGATCTTCATCCTCTCCCGCACCGATCTGGCCAGCATCGGCGCTGCGCTGAGCCAGATCGACATCTGGCCGCTGCTGCTCTCGCTGGCGCTGATGCCGGTATTTGTGCTGGTGAAATCGTGGCGCTGGAACATGCTGATGCGCGAGCTAGGCATCACGCCGCCCAGCCTGTGGTACTCGGCGGCGCTGTACTGCATCGGCCTGTTCTACGGCAGCGCCACGCCCGGTCAGTCGGGCGACTTCCTCAAGGCCGTCTATCTGCGCGATCGCGGGCCTGCCGCGCCGGTGCTGTTCTCCATCCTGATCGACCGGCTGTTCGACTTTATGATCATGGCTCCGCTGGCCCTGCTCACGCTGGTGGCGTTCCAGGGCATCGTGCCGGCATCGGCGGTGCCGGTGGCAGTGGTGGGGGCGGTGGTCTTCATCCTGGCCACACCGCTGATGATGGCGCGCGGGGTGCGCAACTGGGGCATGAACCTCATCCAGCCGCTGCTGCCGGGCAAGCTGCGCGCCATGCTGGAGAAGTGGCGCGGACAGCTGGATGTGCTGACGCTGCGGCCAGGGCTGATGGTGAACCTGCTGGTGGCCAGCGTGTGCTCGGCGGCCTCGACCATGGCGCGCATCTGGGCGCTGTACATGGCCATGCGGCTCTACAATGTGGATCTGCTGGCGATCATCGGCTCCACCGCGCTGATCGCGCTGCTGCAGACGCTGCCGATCAGCTTCTCGGGGGTGGGGGTGCGCGACGCGGTGCTGCTGGCGGTGCTGGCGGCCTACGGCTACAGCGACCCCTCGGTGGCGATCGCGCTCTCGGCGCTGTTCCTGGTGCTGAACATCGAGCACCTGATCGTGGGCTTCCTGATCTCGCTGCGCTACCCGCTGGATCAGCAGGCCGCCGCCGAGCAGGCCGCGCCCAAGGCACCATAGACACGGGGGCTTCTTCTGACCATGGCAATGAGACGACACCTTTCGACCCTGACGCTGGCGGTTCTGACGCTGGTATTTTTGGCCAGCTGCGGGCAGACCGGCTACGTCACCCACCAGCAGGTAGTGGCCGGCAGGACGGTGGACTTTGAGCACCCAGCCAAGGCCGAGCTGCTGAAGAACTATGACCTGTTTGTGACGCTCAAGGACAGCGCGGGTAAGCCCATCGACGGAGCGGATGTAGTGCTGACCCTGGACATGCCCTCGATGCCCATGGGGGTGAACCGCCCTGTGGCTGAACCGGCGGGCAGCGGGCGCTACAAGGTGACCACGGCCTTCAGCATGGAGGGCGACTGGGTGATCACGGTGGATGCGAGGGCCAATGGTGATCGCTCGACGGTGGTCTTTGACCAGGTGGTGGTGCCGCAGTAGTTTTTACCACGAAAACGCGACAGTGCGAAGGGGAGCGTTTTACCACCAAGGCTCCAAGGCTCCAAGGGGGCGAAAAGACCGTTTTACCACGAAGGCCCGAGGTTTTCCAAGACTCCGGCGATGTTCCGTCGTTGCTTAGGCGATGCCGAATCGCCGCCATCATCGAGCTTCCGCATGATGATGGCGATGGATAGCCATCGGTATAGGGCCGGATCTGGTGTCCGCCCGCATTGCAATCACCGCATGCATCGCCCGCATCGAGGCCACACGCGATGTGAGCGATGCATGCGGTGAGGCACAATAGGCGCGTTGCTCGGGCGGGCAGGGGCTGTGGGCAGATTGTTCAGGCTGGTTCTGCGTCCGGTCGACCGTAGGCAATGCTTGCAGCGTTGCCCAGTCAACCGGACCGATTGCGGCTTCGATGATGAGGGTTCCTCGCGGCTGCTGGGTGTGTGCCCTGCGCGGGCGGCGCACAGGGGCCAGCCCCTGTGAACCCCGCCATGGGGCGATGCCCCCTTGGAACCCCAATTTTGAGCGTTCCTATGCTGTTCGCTGGCAGCTGATGTTTGTGCATATGGCCAGCTTGCACGCGTAGCACCTTCGCCGCATGGGCCGGGTGGGTAGGGTGGGCAGTAATCCATGGTATGTTGGCGATATGGCCTTGCACCATGGCTGCTTGGCCTTGCACTATGCCAAGATCGTACCGCCAAAAAACGCGCGGCCTCGCCCATCCGGCGAAGGTGCTGTATGATGATGGCGGGCCATAATCCACCCCGTAGCGAGAGGATACGCGCAGCGATCCAGCCTTGCTTTTTCCTCTTTCGCGCGACCCAGCGGCGCACCACCACACAAGGAGCAGCGCATGAAATTGCCAGCCGCCACCCCTGCCGACGGCGAGGCCACGCCCGCCGATGTCACGCTCACGCTCTCGCGCCCGGTCTTGCAGTTTGCGCTAGATGCCTACGCCGACGAGCACTTTGTCGGGCGGCTGTTCGAGCAGCCCAAGCTGGGGCTAGTGGCCACCGGCAAAAGCATGCGGCTTGAGCTGGGGCAGCAGCAGGCGGCGATCGCGCTGGCGCTGGACTGGAACTTCCTGTTCTCGATGGGCGAGTGGATGGGGCTGAAGACCGAGCCACACGCGGTGCGGGCGGCGGTGGGGGTGTCGTTCACCGTGCGGGATGGGCGGCTGTTCCTGGCGCTGGATGAGAGCAGCATCCAGCTGGAGAAGTTCGAGAAGCTGGGGGTGTTCCTGAAGAGCATGGTCAACAGCCTGACCGCATCGCTGCGGCAGCGACCGCTGCTGGCGCTGCCCATCCAGATGGATCTGGGCGGCAGCCAGGCCCAGGGCACCGACGAGACCGCGCTGCAGCTGGCCGCGCTGGATGTGCGGCCCGAGGGGCTGGCCATCGCCTTCCAGCTGCGCCACGACAGCATCCCGCTGCCGCCGTGGGCCGCCGAGAAGCGGCCCAGCTCGCGCGCCCGCGCGGCGCGGCTGGTGCAGCAGGGGGCGCAGTGCTTCGGCCAGGGCGACACGGCCCAGGCGGCGGCCTACTTCGCGCGCGCCTGCCTGCAGGCCGACCCATCCTACGAGCTGGGCTGGATGTGGCTGGCCGCCGCGCTGGGCGACAGCGCCGAGCAGGCCTACTGCCTGCGGCGGGCGATCGCGATCAACCCCGAGAACCGCGACGCCATCCGCGCGCTGGCCGCGCTGCCGCCGGTGGCCGACCGCCCGCCTAGGCTAGAGGACCACCCGCTGCGGGCGGCGCTGCCCAGCTAGGCCTCGCATGGGGTCACTTTTGGGGACATTTCCGCGTCGTTTTGGGGTCGGCCCGACCGTAGGCGTTGCCCGGTCGGGCCGATTGGCTGCGGCCTCGATGATGAGGGTTCCGCTTGGTTGGTGGGGGCATGCCCTGCGCGGGCAGCGCCTAGTTGGGCCGATTGGCTGCGGCCTCGATGATGAGGGTTCCGCTTGATTGGTGGGTGCATGCCCTGCGCGGGCGGCGCACAGGGGCCAGCCCCTGTGAACCCCGCCATGGGGCGATGCCCCCTTGGAACCTCCAATTTTGAGCGTTCCCGTGCTGAAGAACTGGCGGCGAGTGTTCGTGCATATGGCCAGTTTGTGCGAGCGGCACCTTCGCCGCATGGGCCGGGTGGGTAGGGTGGAGCGACGATCATAGCTCATGTGCGACATAGGCGCAGTACTCGTTTTCCGCCTGACCCGCGTTCAGCAATGCGTAACGCATGGCACGGCGCGCTGGTTTTGTACCCTTCGCCGCACCCCAATGCCCCACGAGCGAGGCACATGTGGGGCGGCTAGACCTTGGCCACATCCCACACACGCAGCGCGCCATCCATGCCCGCCGAGATCAGACCGTGCTCGGCCCAGATCAGGGCGTTGACGCCGCGCGGGTGGGCGGGGTGCTCGGCCACCAGGGCCGCGTCGGATGTGCGGAACAGGCGGATCGCGCCGTCGATGCAGCCGGTGGCCAGCAGCGCGCCATCGGGCGAGAAGGCCACGCAGGCCACGTTGCCGCCGTGGCCATCCAGCGAGCGCAGGGGCTGGCCGGTGCGCGGGTTCCATAGCATGCCGATGTTGTCGTTGCCCACGGTGGCCAGCAGGCTGCCATGTGGCTGCCAGGCCACGCCGGTGACAATGTTGCTGTGGGCCTCGAACTTGCGCAGCAGCAGGCCGTCGTGGCGGCGGCGCACCTGCACCTTGCCATCCTCGTGGCCGGTGGCGAACTGGTCGCCATCCAGGCTCCAGGCCAGGCTCCACACCCCGCTGCCCGACTGCACGCTGCCGATCGGACGACCGTCGTAGAAGCGCCACAGCCAGAGCATGCCGTCGGCGCTGCCGCTGGCCAGGGTCTCGCCGTCGGGCGAGGCGGCGAGCGCCAGCACCCAGTCGGCGTGCTTCTCCAGCGTGAGCACATCGCGCGACTCGGGCAGGTGCCAGATCTTGACGGTGGTGTCCACGCTGCCGGTGGCCAGGTAGTCGCCGTCCGCCGTGAAGGCCAGGCCGTTCACGCCCCGGCTATGGCCGCGCAGCTGGGCGACGCCGGAGCCGTCGGCCAGCCGCCAGACGGCGGCGGTGTCGTCGGCGCTGCCGCTGGCCAGCAGGCCGCGCTCGCGGTGGATGGCCAGGGCCAGGATGCCCTCGGCATGGGCGGCGATCGACTGGCGCTCGGCCAGGGCCATGCTGATCTCGGGCGGGGCGGGCGGCGGCAGGGGCGAGTCGGCGGGGCGGCCCATGCCCAGCAGCACCTTGGCGAACAGGGCCACGCTGGCGAACCGATCGCGCTGGGCGATCGCCATGGCCTGCTCGACCACGGCGGCCACGCCGGGCGAGACCGCCGGGCTGGCCAGACGGATAGGCACCAGCGGGTCGGGGGTGACGGCCACGCGCTCGGTGGCGGGCGGCGGCACAATGCCGGTGAGCAGGCGGTAGAGCGTGGCCCCCAGGCTGTAGACCTCGCTGCGCTGGTCGGTGTGCTGGCCGGTGGGCGAGTACTGCTCGATCGGGGCGTAGGCGGGCGTGCCCATGCCCTGGATGGTCTTGCGGGTGCGCTGGTGGCCCAGCTTCAGCAGGCCGAAGTCAACCAGCTTGATCTGGCCGCTCTCCATCACGCGCACGTTGGCGGGCTTGATGTCGCGGTGCAGCAGGGGCGGGTCTTGGTTGTGCAGGTAGATCAGCACGGCGCAGAGCTGGCGGGCGTAGGCCAGCACCTCCTCCTCGGGCAGCGGGCCTTTGCGGGCCTCGGCCAGCTCGTGCAGGCTCTGGCCGGGGATGTACTCCATGGTCATGTAGCCGTTGCCGTTGAACTCGAACAGCTCGTAGTAGCGCGGCAGGCCGGGGTGCTGCTGCCGCCGCAGGGCGCGGAACTCGTCGCGGAAGCTCTGGGTGCCGCTGGGGTCGAAGGTCTCCTTGAGGGCGACGAGCTTGGCATCGCGCATGTCGAGCGCGGTGTAGACCGCGCCGCCGCCGCCGTAGCCGATCAGCTCCAGCACGCGGTAGGCCCCCACCACGGTGTCGGGGTCCATGAGCATGAGGGCGTAGCGCAGGGGCCGCCCGCAGGTATGGCAGGTGGTGTCGGTGTCGCTATTTTTCGCGCCGCAGCCGCCGCCGGTGCGCTGGTCGAGGCAGATGATCATAGATGCTGTTCTTCTGTTGTGCTATTCGGTGCGTGGAACTATAGCACACAGTGTACCAGCGGCGCGAGCGGGGCGGGGCGGGGTGTTCGTTCGATCTGGCCTTTTCTTGGGACTTGAGCGACCCGATCAGCACCGTAGGGGCGGAGCATTGTGGTATCGGGGCGGGGGCGATGACGGCAATGGGAAGTGTCCGTCGCATGGGGCACTTCTTATGTCGCCTCGACGCTGGTGCGCCTTCGTTTATGGCGGTGGTGGTTAGTTCCCGGGCGGATGCCCTGCGCGGGTGGCGCCGAGTGGCCTCACTCTGGGAACCCCGCCAGGGGCGATGCCCTCACAGCGCGGCGCTTGCGAAGCCTATGTGGATAGCCCACACAGGCTTCGCAAGCGCACCAGAACCGAGCCGCCGATGGCAGCCAACCTTAGTTCGTTTGGGCCACCGCGACATCAAGGATCCACGTCACGCCGAAGCGATCGGTGAGAATCCCGAACAGCCGCGCCCACTGCGCCGGGGCAATCGGCTCGATGATCGTCGCACCCTCCGCCAGCCCGGCCCACAGCGCCGCGATCTCATCCGCGTTCTCGCCGCGCAGCGAGATGAAGAAGCGATCTTGGGTCAGCGTCATTCCATGCTCGCGACGGGTGGTCGGCGCGGCGGGCGCGGTCGGCGCAGCAGCAGGCACATCGTAGGCCATGATGCGGAAGCCGCTCGCGGCGGCAACCTGGCCCCACACGACATTCCCTGCGCCCGGCATCTCCCTCGGAGCGCCGAAGTCGGCGTAGGTGGCGATGGCCAGGTCGCCCCCAAATACGGCGTGGTAGAACGTGAGGGCCTCGCGGGCCTCGCCGTGGAAGTTCAGATGTGTGACGGCGTTGACTGACATTATCTCTCTCCTTTGTTTGAACGATAGCACAGCCAGATTCGTTGCTACCTGCTCTGAGTATCGCGTATCATTAGGTCAGATTCAGTCCTGATAGATCGGCGAAAATCATGTATAGCCCCACCACCCGATTGCTCACCATTCTGGAGCTGCTGCAATCGCACCATCAGATGAGCGGCGCTGAGATCGCGCGGCGGCTTGAGGTGAGCGCGCGCACCGTGCGCCGCTACATCGTGATGCTGCAGGATATGGGCATTCCCATCGAGGCGGTGCGGGGCTCTGCGGGGGCCTACTATCTGCGGCGCGGCTACAAGCTGCCGCCGCTCATGTTTAGCGACGCCGAAGCGGTTGCGCTAACCCTCGGCCTACGGATGATCCGCACGGTTGAGATGCCGAGCGAGGTTGCCGCCATCGAGGGGGCGCTCGCCAAGATCGAGCGGGTCGTACCGGAGCAGGTGCTTGAGCAGGTGCGCGGGGTGCAAGGGGCCATGTACTCTTATGGTGCGCCGCGCCCCTCGCAGCTGCGGGTTCGCTTCGTTGCGCAGCTGGGCGTGGCGGCGCGGCAGGGCAGGCGTGTGTTTCTTCGCTACGCCGATCTCAGCGGCAATCTCTCCTCGCGCGCATTTGACCCATATGGGATTGTTTGCCACGAGGGGAACTGGTACACGCCCGGCTACTGCCACATGCGCAGCGCGCTGCGCATCTTTCGCATTGACCGTATTGCGACGCTCGACCTGCTTGATGAGCCGTTTGTGCGCCCAGTAGGTTTTGATGCGCTGCAGCACGTCATCAGCGCATTTGCGACGATGCCAGGGGCGTATTCGGTGGCGATCTTGCTACGGGGGAGCATCGAGCAGGTGCGGCAGGTGCTGCCGCCAGAGGCTGGAGCGCTGGAAGAGACAGCAGATGGGGTCATCTGGCGACGCGAGACCAACGAGCTGACTAGGACCGCGCAGCTGCTTCTGTCGCTCGAACTCTCGGTCACAATCCTCCAGCCCCCGGAGCTGAGCGAGATCATGCGCGGGCTGGCGGCAAAAGCGCTTCGCATAGCCGACCGCCAGCGCTAGGCAGGGGCCTTAATCTTCGCGCCTTCGCGCTATTCGTCCCCTTCGCGCCTTCGCGTCTTCGTGGTGAATCGCCCCCCTTGGTGTCTTGGTGGTAAATTGGTCACTCCACCGACTCGGCGACCTCGCGGGCGAGGGCGGAGGCCAGCTGGCGGCCCGAGATCTCCACGTGGGAGCGGGCAGCGTACTCGGCCCCATCGGGGTCGCGGTGCTCCAGGGCGGCCAGGATGGCGGCGTGCTCCTGGGGGTCGCTGGCGTCGCGCTCGGGCAGCGAGCGGGCGGCGGTGGTGGAGAAGTTGCCCCACAGCATGCTGGGGAAGGAGGACCAGATCTGCGCGAGCGAGCGGATGAGGTAGGGGCGGCGGCTGGCGGCGGCGATCAACTGGTGGAAGGTGCGGTTGAGCACGCGGTACTCGGCCACCAGCTCGGGGGCGGTGCGCTCCATCATGGCGTCGTAGAGGCGGCGCAGCTCGGCCAGCTCGGCGGCGGTGATGGCCTCGGCGGCGGCGCGGGCGGCGCGGCCCTCTAGGAAGGCGCGGTGGGCGTAGAGATCCTCGACATCCTCGGGCGAGAAGGCCACCACGCGCACGCCACGGTAGGGCACGTGCTCGACCAGGCCCTCGGCGGCCAGCTCCTTCAGGGCCTCGCGCACGGGCATCTGGCTCACGCCGTACTCCTGGGCCAGCCGCTCCTGGCGCAGCCACTCGCCCGCGTGCAGGCGGCCCTCCAGGATGGCGGCGCGCAGGCGCTCGGCGACGACGTGGCGAAGCTGGCGGTGGGTGGGGGCGAGGGCGAGTGACGACATAGACAGCGCTCCATCGGGGAAAGGGCTAGGCCGCGCTCACCAGTGCAGGGTGCGGCGCAGCGCGGGCTTGATACGGTACAAGAACAGCTCGGCCAGCCGCAGCCGGAAGATCTTGCGGGCGGTGTAGGGCGGGTAGAACATGGGCAGGAAGCTGCGGCGCGACTGGCGCAGCACCGCGCGCTCGTGCGAGAAGGCGCGGAAGCCGTGCTCGCCGTGGTAGCTGCCCAGGCCGCTCGCGCCCACGCCGCCGAAGGGCAGGTGCGGGTTGGCTAGGTGCACCACCGTGCCGTTCACCACCGTGCCGCCCGCCGTGGTGCGGCGCAGCACCTGCTCCACCGCCCGCTCGCTCTGGCTGAAGATGTAGAGCGCCAGCGGCTTCTCGCGGGCGTTCACCAGCGCCAGCGCGTCATCCAGGCTGCGGTAGGGCAGCACCGGCAGGATGGGGCCGAAGATCTCCTCGGCCATGATCGGGCTGTCGGGGGCCACATCGGCCAGCAGGGTCGGCTCGATGATCCGGGTGGCCGCATCGTGCCCGCCGCCCAGCACCACCCTGGCCCCGCGCTCGCAGGATGCGCGCAGCATGCGCACCAGCCGCTCGAAGGCGCGCTCGTCGATGATCTGGGGCAGCTCGGCGGTCTGCATGCGGGCCTGGGCGCTGCGCCCGTAGAAGCGCGCCACCGTGGCGCGGGCCACATCCAGAAACGCGGCGTAGCGCGACTCGTGCACCAGCGCGTAGTCGGGGGCCACGCAGGTCTGCCCGGCGTTGATCAGCTTGCCCCACACCACGCGCTCGGCGGCCAGCTGCAGGTCGGCGGTCTGGTCGATGATCGCGGGCGACTTGCCGCCCAGCTCCAGCGTGACCGAGGCCATGTGCTGGGCGGCGGCCTGCATCACCTTCTTGCCCACCGCCGTGCTGCCGGTGAAGAAGAAGTGGTCGAAGGGCAGGCGCAGCAGGGCGTCGGCGGCGCTCACATCGCCGCCCACCAGGGCCACCTCGCGCTGCGAGAAGGCCTCGGCGATGATCCGCGAGAGCACCAGCGCCACGCGCGGCACCTTCTCGGATGGCCGCAGGATGGCGCAGTTGCCCGCCGCCACCGCCGCCACCAGCGGCGCGAGCAGCAGCAGCACCGGGTAGTTCCATGGGCCGAGGATGAGCACCACGCCCTTTGGCTCGTAGCGCACCTCGCTGGTGGCCTGGGCCAGCAGCAGCGGCGTGCGGGCGCGGCGCGGGCGCACCCAGCGGCCCAGCTCGGCCACGGCGTGGTCGATCTCGGCCAGCACCGGCTGGATCTCCAGCAGGTCCACCTCCAGCTTGTGCTTGTGGAAGTCGGCCTGGAAGGCGCTGTGCAGGGCGGCGCGGTGCGCCACGATCGCGCGGCGCAGGGCCTGCAGCCGCTCGGCGCGCTCGCGCGGGCTGGTCTGGGCCATAGCCCAGCGGTGCTGGCGCTGGGCCTGGAACAGCCGCTGCAGCTCGGCGGCGGTGGGTGTGGGGAGAAGCATCCCAGTTCGGGCCGGTGTCGACATAGGCGGCATCCCATTGGGAAAATCTTGTCGAAGCATTATACGAAGTGTCACGGCACTGTCAAGGCCTATACATGCTCGGCAGATTCATGTACCACGAAGACACGAAGACGTGAAGGGGACAATTTACCACCAAGACTCCAAGACACGAAGGGGGCAAAAAGGACGTTTCACCACGAAGGCACGAAGGGAGCGCGCAAAAAGAAAGGAAAACCGGGCCTCAAAATAGGCACCGCCCAGCCTTACCCACCCGGCCCATGCGGCGAAGGTGCTACTAAGTCTTGATAGCCATATGCACGAACACCAGTCGCCAGAGAACAGCATAGGAACACTCAAAATTGGGGGTTCGAAGGGGGCATCGCCCCATCGCGGGGTTCTGGGGGCTGGCCCCCAGACGCCGCCCGCGCAGGGCACACACCTAGCGCCAAAGAGGAACCATCATCATCGAGGCCGCAGCTGGTTGCTCCAACCTCCAAGGCGACAAAGAGGACGTTTCACCACGAAGACGCGAAGACGCGAAGGGAGAAGTGGCAAAAAAACTTCGTGTCTTTGTGGTAAAGCATCCCCGGCGTATCAAAAACGCAAGGCCCATTTGCGCAAAGCCAGCGCGGGATGCTACCATGGTGCGCAGCATTTTCCATACGGAACGGAGCCGACGTGTCCCGCTCTCCCCTCTCCATCCCCTACTCGGTCCTCGCGCTGATCATCGCCGTGGGCGCGGCGGCGATCTTCATGGCCCTCCAGCCGCCCAAGCCGATCATGTCGCGCTGGGGCGCGGCCAGCGCCGGTGGCCAGACCATCGGCGGCGAGGCGCGGGCCGAGGCCGCGCCCGCGCCGCTGGGCGGCGTGGCCCAGCCGTTCGGCAGCGGCCAGGCCATGCTGGAAAGCTACGCCCAGGCCAGCGCCCTGCGCGAGGATGTGGGCGGCGGCCAGGTGCGCATGTTCCAGCGCGAGGTGGCGGGCGGCGCGCTCGACTTTATCGTGGTGCGGCTAGGCGGGGCCGCGCAGGTGGCAGTGGTGAACGCCGACGGGGCCACGCCCGCCAGCGACGCGGGCGGCGACACCATGTGGGCCGACGGCCAGCGCCACCTGCGCACCGTGCAGGAGATGGCCACCGCGCCCTACGCCGCCCGCGCGGGCCACGAGCTGCTGGGGGCCATGGCCTTCGGCTTCCACGGCGACGTGCGCACCTCGGATGAGGGCAGCGTGGTGATCGACGGCCAGGTGCTGCGCTCGAACCCCGGCAGGGCCACGCTGTGCATTGGCGGCCAGGGCCACGCCAGCATCGGCATGCTCTCCACCAAGGCGCTAGAGGGCTGCCAGCAGGCCATCGGCGGCGGGCCGGTGATCCTGTGGGAGGGGCGGGTCGCCAGCACGGATGTGGGCAGCGTGCAGGGCGAGCTGGTGCCCTTCAACCCGCTGGGCGAGGATTTTGTGCTGCTCGACTGGCGCAGGCATATCTACACCGGCAGCTTCCCGAAGACGGCGGCCTGCGTGGGCCTGCTGGACAGCGGCGAGTCGTTCTTGGTGCTGGCCACCTCGTTCAACATGGTGGGGGTAGATCTGGCCCGCCAGCTGCGCGACATGGGCTGCTACGCGGCGCTGGGCGGCGACGACGACACCTCCACCCAGCTGGTCTGGCGCGGTCAGCTGGTGCGCGAGAAGACCATCCGCCCGGTGCCGGATGCTATCGCGGTGTATATCCGCCAGTAGCGCCGCCCTCGCGCCGCTGGCGAATGTTGCTTCTTCTCATAGAAAAAGCGCCTATGCGCTGATTCATGGTGATTAAGCTTCCGGCGATGGTGATTAAGCTTCCGGCGATGATGATTAAGCTTCCGGCGATGGTGATTAAGCTTCCGGCGATGGTGATTAAGCTTCCGGCGATGGTGATTAAGCTTCCGGCGATGATGATTAAGCTTCCGGCGATGATGATGTCCGATTCTCTTGTCTGTTCTTCGCTCTAGATATATTTCCCAGCACATTGGCAATCCGGTGCGATGACCGCATCACAGGCATTCTTCGCCCAATGATGGCGATGAAATACATCGCGTTCATTGACGTAGGGGCAGGTTGTGTGCCCGCCCGCATCGAAGACCGCCGCCCACATTGCGATCATCGAACATCCCACGCGATGCACCCAATGCCCACGGCGCAACACGACCACCGCATCGCGGGCGGACACACGCCCCTACAGCTTTGTACGGCATGGCTTTCGTCGCCACGCATACGATACATGACGCAATATGCAAAAAGAGGCCGCACAAATCGTGTGCGACCTCCTTTCTTCACAACCTTGGAGCCTTGATGGTAAAACGGCCCCACCTCGCGCCTTCGCGTCTTCGTGGTATTCGTTCTTAGTCCGCCGCCTGCGAGACAAACTGCGGCAGCAGCTCGCGCAGGAACGAGCCGGTGTGCGATCTGTCGACCAGCGCCACCTCCTCGGGGGTGCCGCAGGCGATCATCTGGCCGCCGCCCGCGCCGCCCTCCGGCCCCATGTCGATCACCCAGTCGGCGGTCTTGATCACGTCTAGGTTGTGCTCGATCACCAGCACGGTGTTGCCCGCCTCCACCAGGCGGTGCAGCACGCTCAGCAGGCGCTGCACATCGGCGAAGTGCAGGCCGGTGGTCGGCTCATCCAAGATGTAGATAGTGCGACCTGTGGCCACGCGGGCCAGCTCCTTGGCCAGCTTCACGCGCTGGGCCTCGCCGCCGGAGAGCGTGGTGGCCGCCTGCCCAAGCGCGATGTAGTCCAGGCCCACGTCGTGCAGGGTCTGCAGGATGCGGCGGATGCGCGGCTGGGCGTCGAAGAACTCCAGCGCGGTCTGCACGTCCATCTCCAGCACGTCGGAGATCGACTTGCCCTTGTACTTCACCTGCAGCGTCTCGCGGTTGTAGCGCTTGCCCTTGCACACATCGCAGCGCACCCAGACATCGGCCAGGAACTGCATGTCGATGCGCTTCTCGCCATTGCCCTCGCAGGCCTCGCAGCGCCCGCCCTTCAGATTGAAGGAGAAGCGGCCCGACTCGTAGCCACGGATCTTGGCCTCGTTGGTCTGGGAGAACAGCTCGCGGATGAGGTCGAACAGCTTCACGTAGGTGGCCGGGTTGGATCGCGGCGTGCGCCCGATCGGCTGCTGGTCGATATCGATTACCTTGTCCAGGTGCTCCAGGCCGTCGAGCAGGCGGAACGGCCCGGGCTTGTGCTGGGCCTTGTTCAGGCGGTTGGCCAGCGCGGGGAAGAGCGTCTCGGTGATCAGCGAGGACTTGCCCGAGCCAGAGACGCCCGTGACGGCCACGAAGGTGCCCAGCGGGAAGCGGGCGGTCACATCGCGCAGGTTATTCATGGATGCGCCCTCAAGCTCCATCCAGTGGATGCCCTCGGCCTTGGTGGCCTTGGCGATCTTGGTGCCGGGAGCGTAGCTGTAGCGCTTGCGCATGTCCTTGGTGCGCTCGTCGCTCACGATCAGGCGGCGCTGCTGGGGCACCGCGATCTCAAGCCGGCCCGAGAGGTACTGGCCGGTGAGCGAGCCGGTGCGGCCCACGTGGTCGGGCGTGCCCGCCGCCACCACCTCGCCGCCCTTCACGCCCGCGCCGGGGCCGAAGTCCACCAGCCAGTCGGCGGCCTGCATCGTCTCCAGGTCGTGCTCGACCACGATCACGGTGTTGCCCAGGTCGCGCAGCTTCAGCAGCGTGTCGAGCAGCTTGCGGTTGTCGCGCTGGTGCAGGCCGATGGATGGCTCGTCGAGGATGTACATCACGCCCACCAGGCCCGAGCCGATCTGCGAGGCCAGACGGATGCGCTGGGCCTCGCCGCCGGAGAGCGTAGGGGCGGCGCGGTGCATCGACAGGTAGTGCAGGCCCACGTTCAGCAGGAAGCCCAGGCGGTCGCGGATCTCCTTCAGCACATCGGCCACGATCTCCAGCTGGTAGGCCGAAAGGATGGGCTGGCTGCCCGCGCCGCCGGAGAGCGCCATAGCCCAGTCGTGCGACTGCTGGATGTTCATCTCGCAGACGTCGTAGACCGAGCGCCCGTCGATCTTCA
The DNA here is from genome assembly GCA_009268125.1 of Chloroflexia bacterium SDU3-3. Taxonomy (NCBI): domain Bacteria; kingdom Bacillati; phylum Chloroflexota; class Chloroflexia; species Chloroflexia bacterium SDU3-3. Next base: position 218,107 of record WBOU01000003.1, read on the forward strand.
CCGCCAGCGTCTCGGGGCGCAGGCGCGCGCCCTTGCAGTCGGGGCAGGGCTGCTCGCTCATGTACTGCAGGTAGTACTCGCGGGCGTTGTCGCTGCCGGTCTGCACGAAGCGGCGGTTGATCTCCTTGGCCAGGCCCTCCCAGGGGCGCTGCACCTCGCCGTGCGAGCCGCGCAGGTCGTCGTGCCAGGCGAAGCGGATGCGCTCCTTGCCGCTGCCGTAGATGATGATGTCGCGGTCCATCTGGCGCAGCTGCTCCCAGGGCGTATCGAGGCTGAAGCCGTAGTGCTGGCCGATGGCCAGCAGGCAGCGGTAGGCCCACGAGTCGGTCTTCTTGCGCAGCTCGCCCCAGTAGGGCACCGCGCCATCGTGCAGCGAGAGCGCGGGGTTGGGCACCAGCAGCGCGGGGTCCAGCTCCAGCCGGGTGCCCAGGCCCGAGCATGTGGGGCACGCGCCCTGCGGGTTGTTGAACGAGAACATCTGGGGGGCCAGCTCGGGGAAGGAGATACCGCAGTGGGTGCAGGTGTTCGCCTCGGTCATCAGCCACTCCTCGGGCTTCTGGCCATCCTGGCCCTCCTGGAAGGCGATCACGCACTGGCTCTCGCCCAGGCGCAGCGACTGCTCGACTGCGTCGGTCAGGCGGGTCACAAACGCGCCCCAGTCATCCTGCGCGGCCTCCTGGGCCTTGCCCACCGGACCGCTGGCCTGGGCGGGCGCGGCGCTGGCCGTGGCGCGGTCGGGCATGGCCAGGCGGTCGACCACTACCTCGATCGAGTGCTTGACCTTCTTGTTGAGCTTGATCTCCTGGTCGAGGCCCATGATCTCGCCGTCGACGCGCACGCGCGAGAAGCCATCGGCCTTGGCCTCGGCGAACACATCCTTGTACTCGCCCTTGCGGCGCGAGACCAGCGGGGCCAGCACCATAAAGCGCGACCCGGCGGGCAGCGTCAGCACGCGGTTCACCATCTGCTCGGCGCTCTGCGAGGCCACCGGGCGGCCGCACTGGTGGCAGTGCTGGGTGCCCACGCGGGCGAACAGCAGGCGCAGGTAGTCGTAGACCTCGGTCACGGTGCCGACGGTGGAGCGGGGGTTCTTGGATGCGCTCTTCTGCTCGATCGCGATCGCGGGCGACAGGCCGCCGATGTAGTCGACCTTGGGCTTCTCCATCTGGCCCAGGAACTGGCGGGCGTAGGCCGAGAGCGACTCGACGTAGCGGCGCTGGCCCTCGGCGTACAGCGTGTCGAACGCCAGCGACGACTTGCCCGACCCCGAGACACCGGTGAGCACCACCAGCTTGTCGCGGGGGATGTCCAGGTCCACGCCGCGCAGGTTGTGCTCGCGCGCGCCCTTGATAACGATCGTATCCTTCGCCATAGCGCGTTTATCCTCTTCCAAGCAGCAAAAACACCGCCAGAGACTGCGGTCCTTCGTTCTGGCGGCGCTGCATTCACATGGGGTAATCGAACGTACGTGCGGGCATTGTACCATCTGCGATGGCCGAGCGTCAACGAACAGATATACGAAAAATGGCGGATTGCGGATGGCTGATCATACGCGGGGCAGGGCCTATGCGTTCTTGGCAGACCGCAGATTTTTACCACCAAGACTCCAAGACACCAAGGAAAACGGGAACAAATAACCACAAAGATGCAGAGCTTGAAGGAAAACAGCGATTCATCACCGAAAAGCCAAGATGCGACAGGGCATGCGGCAGAACGCATACACCCTACGAGCAGAACGGGTGATCAAACTCTCACCATACCTATAGATACCGCGCCGCAGGCGTGATCGTGAAATATGCTACAATTCTCAGCACGACCTTTCTTACGGGCGATGGCAAGCGCGCCGCAGCCCCATATCACTGATACCCGAGGCCCCCTCGTGGCGGACTACATGATCGAGGCGAAAGCCCTCAGCAAGCGCTATGATACGGTTGTAGCGCTGGACGGCGTGGATATCTCTGTCGGCACCGGCCAGATCTACGCCCTGCTTGGCCCCAACGGCGCAGGCAAAACCACCACCCTCAGCATCCTCACCACCCTCATCCAGCCCAGCGGCGGCAGCGCCACCATCGGCGGCCACGACATCCTGCGCGCGCCGAACAAGGTGCGCCAGATGATCGGCGTGACGTTTCAGGACATCGTGCTCGACCCCGATCTGACCGGGCGCGAGGTGCTGGATGTGCACGGCCAGCTCTACCAGATCCCCGCCGCCCAGCGCCGCGCGCGCATCGCCGAGCTGGCCGAGCTGGTGCAGCTCTCCGACGCGCTGGGCCGCATGGTCAAGACCTACTCGGGCGGCATGAAGCGGCGGCTGGAGCTGGCGCGCGGCCTGATGACCAAGCCCAGCCTGCTGTTCCTCGACGAGCCGACCCAGGGCCTCGACCCGCAGAACCGCGTGGCGATCTGGGATCACATCCGCACCCTCAACCAGCAGGAGGGCCTGACCCTGCTGCTCACCACCCACTACATGGATGAGGCCGAGGCCCTGGCGGGCCGCGTGGGCATCATCGACCACGGCAAGATGGCCGCCGAGGGCAGCCCGGCTGAGCTAGTGGCAGGCATGGGGTCGGATGTGGTGCGGATCGTGGGGCGGGGCGACAGCTCGCACTTCCTGGAAAACCTGAACGCGCTGCCGTATATCGACGCCGTGAGCTACAGCCCCGAGGACCGCGTCATCCAGATCGGGGTGGACAGCGGCAGCCAGCGGCTGGCCGAGATCATCGCGCAGGCGGGCGGCAACGGCTACCGCATCGACGATGTGATGATCGCCCGGCCCTCGCTCGGCGATGTGTTTCTGAAGTACACCGGGCGCGCGCTGCGCGACTAGAGCATAAGAGAGCCTATGAACGCAACCATTACGATCTGGGCCAAGCACATGCGGAAGTTCTTCCGCAGCCGCGAGGAGCTTGGCGGCCTGCTCATCCAGCCCATGCTGTGGGTCGCGCTGTTCGGCGTGGGTATGGGGTCTATTCTCAGCAGCGCGGGCAACCCCAACTATATGTCGTTCCTGCTGCCGGGCATCCTGGCGCTCACCGCGCTGGGCGGCGCGGCGGGCGGCGGCATCATCCTGCTGGATGAGCGGATACGCGGCATCATGAAAGAGTACCTGGTGGCCCCCATCCCCCGGCTCAGCATCCTGATGGGCAGCGTGGCCAGCACCACCACCAAGGCCCTGTTCCAGGTGGTGATCATCCTAGTGCTGGGGCTGCTGCTGGGCGGGCAGCTCACCGCCAACCCGCTGGGCTGGCTGGGGCTGTTCGTGCTGATCACGCTGTTCTCGGTAGGCTTCGCCGGGCTGGCGCTGGCGGTGGCCAGCAAGTCGCGCAGCATCATGGGCTACCACGGCATGCTGTTCCTGTTCAACCTGCCGCTGCTGTTCGCCTCCAACGCGCTCTACCCGCTGAAGCAGCTGCCCGCCTGGATCAACGTGGTGGCCATGCTCAACCCCACCACCTACCTGATCGATGCGGCGCGCGCGGTGGCATTCAACGGCGCAGCCACCATCCCGCTGGGCGTCTCGTTCGCCGTCCTGCTGGTGCTTGCAGTCGGCGGCATGTGGCTGGCGCTGGCCTCGTTCCGCAGCACCATCCGGTAGATACCGCCGCGCAGCCCGCACCCCCATGCCGCAGCGCCTATCGCTGCGGCATTTTCGCCCCATGTGCCGCTCTGGGCACATGGGGCGCGGTTTCGCTCTGCGGGAATCTGCCCTTGTGGCAGCAGCGGGGCAGGCGGCGGGCAGCACACAAAAGTGTAAAAAATGGTAAGATGGTGAATCAGAACTGAAAACATCCCAGGGTAGCCCTGCCGCATGCGATGTTCTTGGCGTATACTACCAACACGCCACACCATCGACGCTGCAACCGATACCCACCGCGCAGCCTAGCTGCACCAACCAGCAGGGTATAGCAACGTGCAAAACTACCACGAACAACCCAAGGCCATCCGCACCCAGCTTGGGTCACGCCTATGGCCCCAGATCGCCCCTGCGGTAGCCGCGCTGCTCTGCCTCAGCTGGTTTTTTCTCAGCATCACCCCGCTGCCCCCGAATGATCTGTGGTGGCACATGGCGGCTGGCCGCACCATGCTGCACGAGGGCGCGCTGCTGACCCAGAACCGCTGGTCGTACGCGCTGCCCGCCGACGCCCCCTATATCTACCAGAGCTGGCTGAGCGAGATCGCCATGTACCTGCTGTGGCGGGTGGGCGATGTGCCCATGCTGTCGCTTGCCCGCATGCTGCTGATCACCGCCAGCTACGGGCTGGTGGCCTGGCACGCGGCCCGCCACACCGGCAGCGGCAAGGCAGCGGCGGCGGCGCTGCTGCTGGCCATCCTGGCGGGGTGGAGCAACTGGACGCTGCGACCGCAGACCTTCGCGCTGCTGGCCGGGGCCGCCTTCGCTGTGGCGCTGGGCGAGTTCTTGGATGGCAGGCTCGCGCCCCGCGCGCTGCTGGTGGCGCTGCCGCTGCTGATGGCGCTGTGGGTGAACCTGCACGGGTCGTTTGTGCTGGGCATCGCACTGGTGGTGCTGGCGCTGGCGGGGGCCGCCGCCCAGCGCGCCCAGGGCGGCGCGAGCGCCTCGCTGCGCACCCTGGGCGCGGCCAGCGCGCTCACGGCGGGCGCGGCGCTGCTCAACCCGCTGGGCATCGGCATCTTCGCCTACGTGCGCAGCATGCTGGGCAACGCCCCGCTGCAGAAATGGTTTGTCGAGTGGCAGTCGCCCAAGCCATCGCTCAACCTGCTCGACACCAGCTGCTGGTTCTTCCTGATCGTGCTGCTGATCACCGCGCTGATGGCGCTGGGGCCAAAGCGCCCTAGCGTCACCGCCGTGCTGTGGTACTGCGCGCTGGCCTGGCTGGCCTTCGGCGGGGTGCGCTACATCATGTGGTTCGCGCTGCTGATCATGCCGCTGATCGCCCAGCAGATCGCCCCGCACCTGACGCCCGATCGCCCACGGCCGCTTCACCCCGCCGCGCTGGCAGCCATCGCGCTAGTGGGCATCATCGGCCTGCCCTGGCTGCAGATCAACACGCTGATCGGCGCGGGCGGGTCGACCCTGTTCGCAAGCCAGGGCAGCTACCGCACCCTGATGGCCGACACCACCCCGATCGGCGCGGGCGAGTGGCTCGCCCAGAACCCACCATCCAGCGGGCGGATGTGGACCAACATCACCTACGCCAGCTACCTTGAGTGGCGCACGCCCGACATCCCGCAGTTCACCGATCTGCGCGTCGAGCTGTTCCCGACCGACACATGGGAGCAGAGCTTCGCCATCGCGGGGGCGAAAGATGAGGGCATGGCGCTGATCGACCGCTGGCAGATCACCACGCTGCTGCTCGACCGCCGCCGCGACACCAAGCTGCTCGCGCGCATCTCATCCGATCCGGGCTGGTGCCAGCGCTACGCCGACCGCGACGCCCAGATCTTTCAGCGCTGCACCAGCTGATGCAGCCTACCGAGCGCAGCCATATGCCGCGCAGGCAACAACACTATGATAGAACCAGCCCACATCCTGATCGTCGATGACGACATCGGCATCCGGCGGATGCTGCAGCTGCTGCTGCACGACGCGGGCTACCGCGTCTCTACCGCCGACAGCGGCGAGGAGGCGCTCGCCTACCTGGAGCTGGTGACCCCCGACCTGATCTTGCTCGACCTGATGCTGCCGGGCCTGAGCGGCAACGATGTGGCCCGCCAGATCAAGGCCCACCCCACCTGGCCCTTCATCCCGATCATCCTGATCACCGCCCGCAGCGACTCGCGCACCAAGGTGAGCGGGCTTGACGCCGGGGCCGACGACTTTCTGACCAAGCCGATCGAGTTCGCCGAGCTGCTGGCCCGCGTGCGCGCCCTGCTGCGGCTGCAGCGCGCCCAGCGCTCGCTGCAGGCCGAGCAGCGCAAAACCGAGCTACTGCTGAACCTGACCAGCGAGCTGGGCATATCGCTCGACCTCGACGCGCTGCTCACCCACTTCCTCGAGAAGCTGGGCGACGCGATCGGGGCCGTCCGCGCCAGCGCCATCCTGATCAGCGAAGACCCGCCGCGCTTCTACTCATCCAGCCGCCACCAGGCCGTGCTCAGCATGCAGGATGTGCTCTCGCGCGGGGTGGCTGGCTGGGTGCTGCGCGAAAAGCAGCCGCTGCTGATCGCCGACTGCAGCGAGGATGAGCGCTGGATCGCGTCGGGAAACTACAGCTCGGCGGTGCGCAGCGTGGCCGCCGCCCCGATCATGCGCGACAACCGCGCGCTGGGCGTGATGACCGCCGTCCACCACACGCCCAACCACTTCACCGACGAGCACCTGGCCCTGCTCACCCTGGTGGCGCAGCAGAGCGCCTTCGCGCTGGAGAACGCCGAGCTCTACCACCTGACCCGCAGCCAGAAAGATCTGCTGGAGCGGCGCACCGAGGATCTGCAGCGTCTCAACGAGATCAGCCGCCACCTGAGCGAGCTGATGCAGCCCGAGCTGCTGCTGCGGCTGGTGGCCCACCTGATGCACCACACCTTCCGCTACCCCCAGGTGGTCATCTACCTGCGCGAGGGCGGCAGCCTGCGCGTGCGTGCGATCGCCGGCGGCCTGCTGGATGACCGGCTGCTCGGCTCGACGCTGCCCGCCGACTACGGCGTGCCCGGCTGGGTGGTGCAGAACCAGAAGGTGCTGCGCATCGACCACGCCCCATCCGACCCGCGCTACGCCGCGCTCGGTCAGGGCGGCGCAATCGTGTCCGAGCTGGCAGCCCCGATCTTCGCCGGGCGCGAGTTCTACGGCGTGCTCGAGATCGCCAGCACCGCACAGGGCGCTTTCACGCCAAACGACGAGCAGCTGCTCGATACCCTGGCCACCCAGATCGGCATCGCGCTGGATAACGCGCGCCTGTTCGAGAATGAGAAGCGGCGCGTGCGCCAGCTGGCCCAGGTGAGCGACCTCTCGGTGGCGATCACCGCCCAGCTGGACAGGACGCACAACCTGCAGATCGCCGCCGATGCGCTGCTCACCATCTTTGGCATCGAGCGCAGCGCGATCATTATGTACGACAAGGATCTGCGCCAGGGCTTCTGGGCCACTGGCGGCAGCAGCCCCGCCAGCACGATCGCCTCGGTAAACCAGATCCTCTTCCCGCCCGAGGGCATGAAGATCCACATCACCAGCCCCGTGATCACCACCAGCGTCGCCGAGAACCCGCTGATGCAGCGCTACCTGCCCCTGCTGCAGACCGAGAAGATCGAGGCGCTGGCGATCGCCCCGCTGATGAGCCAGGGCAGCGCGATCGGCGTGGTGACGCTCGACATCAGCAGCCGGGTCGAGCAGTTCGGCCAGGCCGAGCTGACCCTGCTGGCCACGGTGGCCAGCCTGATCGGCCAGGTGGTGGAAAACGACCGGCTCTACCGCGAGGTGGAGGACGAGCGCCGCACGCTCAACGCCGTGCTCGATGGCGCAGCCGACCCCATCCTGCTGATCGGTCCGCACGACCGCCTGCTGCTCTCCAACCGCGCGGCGGCCCACCAGCTGGGCATCAGCAACGCCAACGGCACGCCGATCGCCTCGCTCATCCAGGAGCCAGATCTGCTGCACGCCCTGAGCGGCCCCACCAACGGCCACGGCCCCCACGAGGTGACGCTGGATGAGGCGATCACTTTCTCGATCAGCGTGGCCCAGGTGCAGAATGGCCAGAACAGCGTGCTGGGACGCGTGGCCGTGCTGCAGGATATCACTGCGATAAAAGAGCTGGAGCGCCGCGAGCAGGAGCGGCTGCGCGGCGCGCTGCGGCGCTATGTGTCGCCCCAGGTGGTCGAGCAGATGCTGGCGGGCGGCAACGACTTCGGCACGCCGATGGACCACAATGTGGTGGTGCTATTCGCCGACCTGCGCGGCTACACCGCGCTCACCGAGGGCATCCCCGCCCGCGTGCTGGTGGAGCAGGTGCTCAACCGCTACTTCACCGCCATGACCGAGGTGCTCTACCACTACGAGGGCACGATCGACAAGTTCCTGGGCGATGGGATCATCGGCGTGTTCGGCACACCGATCGCCCACCCCGACGACCTGGAGCGCGCGCTGCGGGCCTCGGTCGATCTGCAGCGCGCCTTCAACCGCCTGCGCGCCGAGTGGTGGCAGCAGCTGCACCTCGACATCGGCATGGGTATCGGCCTAGGCTACGGCCACGCGGTGGTGGGCAACATCGGCTCGGCCCAGCGCACCGACTTCACGCTGGTGGGCGATGTGGTGAATACGGCCAGCAGGCTCTCGGGGCTGGCGCTGGCGGGCCAGATCGTGGTCTCGCACCAGCTGATCGATGCCTTGCCCGAGCACACCGAGCTGCCCTTTGGCATGCGCGAGCTTGGCCGCATCCCGCTGAAGGGCAAGCAGGATCCGCACCAGATCTACGAGATCGAGTATGAGGAAAAGCAGATCTGAAAGCGAAAGTATACAGCACGATCTATGTCTCACCCAACTGAGGTTACGCTCGACACGCCGCTGGACATGCACCTGCACCTGCGCGAGGGCACGATGCTGGAGACCGTGGCCCCGCTGAGCGCCGCACCCTTCGCCGGTGCGGTGATCATGCCCAACCTGGTGCCGCCGGTCGACTCGCTCGCGCGGCTCCAGTGGTACCGTGGCGAGATCGCGCGGGCCATCGGCGCACACCAGTTCACCCCGCTGATGGCGCTGTTCTTCCGCAGCTACACCGAGCACGAGCTGGCCGAGGCCAAGCCGCACATCATCGGCATCAAGCTCTACCCGGCAGGCGTGACCACCAACAGCGCGGGCGGCGTGGCCAACATCGACGCGGCGCGCGACACGCTGGCGGCCATGGAGCGGCTGGGCATCCCCCTGCTGGTGCACGGCGAGACCCACGGCTTCGTGCTCGACCGCGAGGTCGAGTTCCTGCCGATCTACGACCGGCTAGCCCGCGATTTCCCCCGCCTCACGATCATCATGGAGCACATCACCACGCGGCAGGCCGCCGATTTCCTGGCCGAGCACCCCAACGTCTACGCCACCGTCACGCTGCACCACCTGCAGATCACGCTGAACGACATGGCGGGCGGGCTGCTCAACCCGCACCTGTTCTGCAAGCCGATCGCCAAGCGCCCCGAGGACCGCGAGGCCCTGCTGGAGCTGGCGCTGCAGGCCCACCCCAAGCTCATGTTCGGCAGCGACTCGGCTCCCCACCCCACCGAGGCCAAGGAGTGCGCGGGCTGCGCGGCGGGCGTGTTCAGCGCACCGGTGGCGCTGCCCATGCTGATCGAGCTGTTCGCGCAGCACGGCGCGCTCGCCCGGCTGCAGGCCTTCGTCTCCGACAACGCGCGGCGGATCTACGGCATCAACCCGCCGCAGAAGCTGGTGCGCTTCGCCCGCCAGCACTGGCAGGTGCCTGCCCGCTATGGCGCGGTGGTGCCCTACTGCGCCGGGCAGCAGCTCGGCTGGCAGCAGCAGTAGAAAGAAACTGCGGCGCGCAGTTATCACTCAATAACACTGTAAGCTGGCAGCAGCAGTAGAAAGAAACTGCGGCGCGCAGTTATCACTCAATAACACTGTAAGGCGGCTGGCTCTGGTAGGATAGACGGGGCGAGACGGTGAAACATCTCGCCTCGTCGGATCGATGACGATACAGACCGGAGCCAGCACACGTATGACAACTCGCACCAGCGCTAGCGCGGATGTTCGCGCCAGCACCACCGCCCCAGAGTCCCGCGCCACCTTCACCTCGCACCTGGGCGTAATCGCCGCCACCCTCGGATCGGCCATTGGCCTCGGCAACATCTGGAAGTTCCCCTCGCTCACCGGCACCAACGGCGGCGCGGCCTTCCTGATCACCTACCTGTTCGCCACGCTGCTGGTGGGCCTGCCCGTGATGATCGCCGAGATCAGCATCGGGCGCACCATCCGCGCCGACCCCATCACTGGGCTGCGCAGGCTGGCCCCCAGGCAGGTGTGGTGGGTGATCGGCGCGATGGGCATCGTCTCGTCGTTCCTGATCATGGCCTTCTACACCGAGGTGGTGGGCTGGGTGCTGGCCTTCATCGTGGCCGCCGCCACCGGCCAGCTGCAGACGACCAGCCCGGAGACACTGGGCGCGCACTTCGCCCAACAGATCGGCGACCCCGCGCAGTCCATCCTCTGGCAGTGGGTGGTGCTGGCGATCGTCAGCGGCATCATCGCGTTTGGCGTCACCAAGGGCATCGAGGCCACCACCAAGCGGCTGCTGCCCATCCTGTTTGGCCTGCTGGTGCTGATCGGCATCCGCAGCCTGATGCTGCCCGGCGCTGGGCAGGGGCTGGCCTTCCTGTTCGTGCCCGACTTCAGCAAGGTGACGCCCGCCGTCATCCTGGCGGCGCTGGGACTGGCCTTCTTCAAGCTCTCGCTGGGCATGGGCGCGATGATGACCTACGGCAGCTATTTCCGCAACGATCAGAACATCCCCGGCACCGCCACCCGCGTGATGCTGGCCGATCTGCTGGTCTCGCTGCTGGCGGGCGTGGCGATCTTCCCGGCGGTGTTCAGCTTCGGGTTCGAGCCGCAGGCCGGGCCAGCGCTGCTGTTCATCACGCTGCCCGCCGTGTTCGCGGCCATCCCCTTCGGCCAGGTGCTGCTGGTGCTGTTCTTCGTGCTGGCCGCGATCGCCGCCGTGGGCGCGATGCTCTCGATGATCGAGGTGCCGATCACCTCGCTGATGGGTATGCTGGGCTGGGATCGCCGCCGCGCCACCGTGGCCACGCTGGTGGGGCTGGTGCTGTTCGGCGCACCGGCGGCGCTCTCCAACAGCGTGCTGGCCAACGCCAAGCTGTTTGGCAAGACGCCCTTCGACCTCTACGACTTCCTCACCTCGAACCTGCTGCTGCCGCTGGGCGGCCTGCTGATCTGCGTGTTCGTGGGCTGGTTCTGGGGCCTCGACCAGTTCGCCGCCGCGCTGGGCAACCCGCCCGGGCAGCCGAGCGCGCTCACCAAGGCGCTGTTTGTGCTGCTGCGGTTTGTCTCGCCCATCCTGCTGGTGATCGTGCTGATCAACGGGCTGATACCAGCCTAACTTCCACCCCATGGCAAAAGCGGCCTGGGAAATGCTCCCAGGCCGCTTTTGCTCTACCGCATCGCGCCGGGCGCTAGGCCTTGGGCGGGTAGGCGCGCTCGTACTGCGGCGGCACCGGCACCGGCTGGCCCAGCGCCACCGCCGCCCGCAGCGGCCAGTGCGGGTCGCGCAGCAGCTCGCGGGCCAGCAGCACCATATCGGCCTGGCCCTCGCGCACGATGGCGTCGGCCTGTTCGGGCGCGGTGATCAGGCCCACGGCGGCGGTGGGCAGCCCCGACTCGCGGCGCACCTGCGCGGCCAGCGGCACCTGGTAGCCGGGGCCAACCGGGATGGCGGCCCGCGCCACGTTCCCGCCCGAGCTGACGTCGATCAGATCCACGCCCTCGTCGGCCAGCCGCCGCGACAGCGCCGCCGTCTCCTCCACATTCCAGCCGCCCTCCACCCAGTCGGTGCCCGAGAAGCGCACCAGCAGCGGCAGCTCCTCCGGCCAGACCTGGCGGATGGCCCGCGCCACCTCGACCACGATCCGCCCGCGATTCTCCAGGCTGCCGCCGTAGGCGTCGCTGCGCTGGTTGGAGATAGGCGAGAGGAAGTTGTGCAGCAGGTAGCCGTGGGCGGCGTGGATCTCGACCACCTGGAAGCCCGCCGCCAGCGAGCGGGCGGCGGCGGCGCGGAACGCGGCCACCAGCTGGCCGATCTCCTCCACGCTCAGCGCGTGGGGCGTGCGGTAGCCATCCGCAAACGGGATGGCGCTGGCGCTGACCACCGGCCAGCCGCCCTGCTCGTCGCTCAAGGGCTTGCCGCCATCCCAGGGGCGGGCGGTGCCCGCCTTGCGGCCAGCATGGGCCAGCTGGATGCCCGGCGTGGCCCCCTGCGAGCGCAGGAAGGCCGTGATGCGGGCCAGCGGCTCGATCTGCGCGTCGTCCCATAGGCCCAGGTCGCTGGGCGAGATCCGCCCGTGCGCCTCGACCGCCGTGGCCTCGGAGATGATCAGGCCCGCGCCGCCCGCCGCGTACGAGCCGAGGTGCGCCAGGTGCCAGTCGTTCGCAAAGCCATCCTGCGCGCTGTACTGGCACATCGGCGCGACGCCCACGCGGTTGCGCAGCGTGATGCCGCGAAGGGTGAGCGGGGTGAAAAGGTGTGTCATATGCTCTCTATCCTCTATCGCTCCATGACAAAGAGGCCAACGGGGGTGCCCGCCGCTGGCATAGATTCTGGACTTCGTTGGTCAGATTTATCTAGTACTGGGTATTGTACCGCAGAAGCTCAGCCGTTGTCGAGCGGCCAGAGGATGAGGTTTTGCCGCGCCACCATGGGCGAGCGCATGGGCAAAGAGCGCAGAGCGCCCTGGCAAGCCCTACGCCCAACGCCCGTTGCTGGCCTGCCGCGCCTAGGAATAATGCTCGCTGCTGTTGGTGGCGCTCACGATCTCGCCGCTGCGGGTGAGCAGCAGTCGGCAGGTGTTGCGCAGCTCGCAGCGCACGCTGCAGCGCCCCGAGGCCGACATCTCTGCCGACACGCCAAAAGGGCACTCCTTCGCCAGGCACCCCTCAATATTCACAGCGTAGCGCGGGCCGCCAGCGGGGCCATCCAGCTGCCGCAGCCGCATAGAGGCACTGATAAGATCGGGGCGCTGCTCTTGGGTGAATGCGCGCGCAATTCGCAACATTGGATGGACACGTTTCCTGCGTGGCATTGCTTGTACCTCCCGCATCACAGCCACTTGACGAGTGGAACCTTCCGCTATTCGTGAAAGTTCTCACACGTACATTATGCCAATTTCCAGCCGAAACAATGTGAAAAAAGCCGCCACGTTCTGTTATCATCCAACTACTATTTCTTTTGGGGCAGGATCGCCGATCACAGGCGTGTGATCGGCTGCGCCACGCATGGAGAGCGCTATGGAATGTCGTATCGGCTGTGGCGCGTGCTGCATCGCGCCCTCGATCTCCTCGCCCATCCCAGGGATGCCGGACGGCAAGCCAGCCGGGGTGCGCTGCATCCAGCTGAGCGAGGACAACCGCTGCCGCCTGTTCGGGCGGCCCGAGCGCCCGGCGGTGTGCGGCAGCTTCCGCCCGTCCCCCGAGACATGCGGCGCGACCGACGCCGAGGCGCTGGCCACGCTGACCCTGATGGAGCGCGCGACCGCCCCGTAGCGGCCGATGTTCGTGCATATGGCCAGTTTGCACAAGTAGCGCCTTCGCGACATGGGCCGGGTGGCAACATAGGCAATGCCACGCCAGCAATGTCATCATTGGCGTAGGGGCGGGGCATTGCGGCCATCAGGTCGGGGGCCATGTCGGCAATGCGTGATCATCGCCAGCCCATCCGACCGATCGGATGAGGCTGGCCGCACCACCGCTCGTCACTTTCTCTTCGCCTTCGTGCCATCGCGTCTTCGTGGTAAATGGAATCTTGTGTTCCTTGGTGTCTTGGCGTCTTGGTGGTAAAACGTTCTGCCGAACAAGAACGCATAGGCCCCACAGCCGCCGAGCGAGGAGATTGACGCCCCCCAAGCTGTCAGGTAGAATGGCGGCCATATGGGCTGGCCTGCCAGCCGAATAGAAAGCGCCCCTAGCCTATGGCTTTTACGCAGTCGCAACCACCCGCGCCGCTCACCGTCGAGATCCGCCCGGCCCACATGTCCGATATCTACCCCATCCTCCAGCTCCACCGCGAGGCCTTCGCCGACAAATTCGGGGCAGCGTTTGGCAGCCACGGCCACGACCGCGGTGTCGAGGCGCTGGCCGAGGCCTGGCGGCGGCAGGGCCACGGGGCGCTGCGCGGCATGCTGGTGGCCGTGGCCGAGGGCCAGGTGATCGGCACCACCACCCTGCGCACCTGGGAGATGGGCGGCGACGACACCACCGCCGCCGAGATGGCCTTCCACCGCGTGCTGGGGCCGTGGGGCGCATTCCGCTCCATCCTCACGCTCTCGCTGCTCGACCACCAGATCGCCCGCGACGAGGGCTACATCACCGATGTGGCCGTGCTGAGCACGCACCGGCGGCACGGCGTGGCCCAGCAGCTGCTGGCCCGCGCCGAGGACGAGGCCCGGCTGCGGCGCAAGCGCAGCGTGACGCTGTATGTGAGCGCGTCCAACCAGGGGGCCATCCAGCTCTACCGCCGCGTGGGCTACGAGCAGGTGCGCGTGCGCCGCTCCATGATGGCGGGGCTGGTGCTGCGCCGCTGGGCCTGGGTGTTTATGCGCAAGCTGGTGGAGGATCTGTAGCGCGGGGAAACGCAGCGCGGCCCCTGCGGCGTCTGCCGCAGGGGCCGCGCGTGGCCAGCGGTGCCTAGCCGTGCTTGTCGGCGAAATCGAGCATTAGGGCGGCCAGAGCCTGCGCGCCCTCTAGCTCCATGGCGTTGTAGAGCGATGCGCGGATGCCGCCCACCGAGCGATGCCCAGCCAGGCCCACCATGCCCGCCGCCACCGACGCCGCCAGGAACTCCTTCTCCAGCTCGGGCGTGGGCAGGCGGAACGCGATGTTCATGGGCGAGCGGAACGCCTTCTCGGCGTGGCCGCGGTAGAACCCGCCCGTGCTGTCGATCGCGTCGTACACCGCCTGGGCCTTGGCGGCGTTGCGCTGGCGCACGGCCTCCAGGCCGCCCAGGTCGGCGATCCAGCCCAGCACCAGATTCAGCACGTACACCGCGAACACCGGCGGCGTGTTGTAGAGCGAGTCGTTCTTGGCGAAGGTCGCGTAGCGGAACATGGTCGGCAGGCTCTTGGGGGCCTCCTCCAGCCAGTCCTCGCGCACCACCACCACCGTCACGCCCGCCGGGCCGAGGTTCTTCTGCGCGCCAGCGTAGATCAGCGAGAACTTGCTGGCATCAAGCGGGGCCGAGAGGATGTCGCTGGACATGTCGGCCACCAGCCGCCGCCCGCCCACATCCGGGATGCTGGGGAACTGCACGCCGTGGATGGTCTCGTTGGTGGTGTAGTGGACATAGGCGCTGTCGTCGCTCAGAGTGATCTCGCCCGCGCTGGGGATGCGGCGGAAGCCACCCTCGGCGGTGGTGGCGGCCACGTGCGCCCCGCCGACCTTCTTGGCCTCCTCGTAGGCCTTCTCCGACCAGGTGCCGGTCACCAGGTAGTCGGCGGTCTTTCCGGCGGGCAGGAAGTTCAGCGGGATGAGCGCGAACTGGCTGCTCGCGCCGCCCTGGATGAACAGCACGCGGTAGCCCTCGCCCACGCCCAGCAGCGCCTTCAGGCGCGACTCGGCCTCGGCGTTGATCGCCTCGTATTCCTTCGCGCGGTGGCTCATCTCAACGATGGACATGCCGCGCCCGTGGTAGTCAAGCAGCTCGGCCTGGACCTGCTCCAGCACCGCGCGCGGCAGAATAGCCGGCCCGGCGTTAAAGTTGTAGACGTTGGACATCGCTCGCAATCCTTTCTGGCGTTCGCCCGTAGTATAGCAGATGTGGCCCGCCCGCCCGACAGCGGCGGCTGGGATAATCCGCCCCCTAGCACCGAGACAAGGAACACCCGTGACCCTCTCCCCCACCGAGCTTTCCCGCCAGTGCGATGAGCACGCCCGCCGCGACGCCGAGCGCAGCCGCGAGGTCTTCGACATCGGCCCCTTCCGCGCCCTGCTCAACCGCAGCGACCCCATGATCTGGCTGAACTACGCCGTGCCGATCGGCCCGTTTGGCACCGATGAGGAGACCGCCGCCGCGCTGGCCCAGCTGCGCGAGGCCTTCGTAGCACGCCAGCGCACGCTGCGCTTCGAGTTCAACGCGCTGCCATGGCCGGGGCTGCCCGAGCTGCTGGCCCGCGAGGGGCTGGAGGTGGTCTACCGCCACCCCGTGATGGTCTGCACCGCCGAGACCTGGCGGGCCTTCGACACGCCTGAGGTAGCTGTGCGCATCCTGGGCGAAGATTCGCCCGAGGCCGACCTGCGCGCCTACCTGACGATCATCCGGCTGGGCTTCGACGACGACAAGCCTGTCAGCCCCGAGGACGTGATCGCCCTGCGCGACCGGCTGCGCAGCGCCAGCAACGTGTCGGCGCTGGCCGCGCTGGGCGGCGAGCCTGCGGGCGTCGGCTCGATCTCGCCAATCGACGGCACCGCCGAGCTTGCGGGCGTGGCCACCCACCCGGCGATGCGACGGCGCGGCGTGGCGGCGGCGCTCAGCAGCTTCCTGATCGGGCACCACTTCGCCCACGGCGGCGACCTGATCTGGCTCTCGGCGGCGGATACGGCGGCGCAGGCGGTGTACCAGAAGGTCGGCTTCAGCGAGATCGACGTGCGGCTGAACTACTAGGGAGGGGAGCATGCTCGGCGCAGATGAGATCGACTACCGCAACAGCCCACCGCTGGAAAGCGCCGCGCTGAACGCGCTGTTCGCGGCATCCTGGCCCGATCACGCCGAGCGCGACTTCCAGCCCATCCTGCGCAGGAGCCTGGCCTACATCTGCGCCTACGCCCAAGCCGATCTGGTCGGCTTCGTCAACATAGCCTGGGATGGCGGGGTCCACGCCTTCCTGCTGGACCCCACCGTGCAGCCCAGCTGGCGGCGGCGCGGCCTGGGGCGCGCGCTGGTGCTGCGCGCCGCCCACGCCGCCCGCGAGCGCGGCGCGCACTGGCTGCACGTGGACTACGAGCCGCACCTGGATGGATTCTACCGCTCGTGCGGCTTCGCCCCTACGCTGGCCGGGCTGATCCGGCTGTAGCAAGCCATGCGCACATAACCGCCGCATCAGGCTACGCTCATTCTCTGCTCGATGGCGCGGTACTATGGTATCCGCATCTGCCTGACGCTAGAGAGGAATGCCATGGGCACCTGGATCTGCCACCTGCGCATCGCCGAGGCGCTGCTGCCCGCCCTGCCCGAGATCGACGCCGCCGCCTTCTGCTTCGGCAACCTCGCCCCCGACTCGGGTGTGCCCAGCGCCGACGGCAGCGCCTACGACCCGCCCAAGGAGGTGACGCACTTCCTAACCCACAGCGGCGAGGACGAGGCCTCCATCCGCGACATGCGCTTCTACCGCGCCTATGTGCGGCGCGGCGCGGGGGCCGAGGCCAGCTTCCTGCTAGGCTACTTCTGCCACCTGCTGTGCGACGGCCTGTGGTCGCGGCGGATCGCGCGGCCCAGCAAGCTGGCCAACGCCGCCCTGTTCCAGCAGGGCGGTGCAGCCGCCTGGGGCGCACTCAAGGGCGACTGGTACGACCTCGACCAGCGCTACGTGCGCGACCACCCGCAGTGTGCCTTCTGGCGCGTGATCGTGCCCGCGCCCAACCCGCCCATGTACGTGCCGCTGGTGCCCTCGGCGGCGCTGCATCGGCAGCTCGACTTCATCCGCCAGTTCTACCAGCACCCCGACCCGCAGCGCCCGCTCGACAGGCGCTACCCCTACCTCAGCCAGCGCACCATGGATCGGTTCGTCGCCGAGAGCGCCGAGGACATCGCACACATCCTCGCGCTGCTGGCCCAGGGCGCGCAGGCCGAGGGCGCGGACACCGCGCTGGCGCTGCTGCCCGCCGAGCGGGTGCGCGCCTACGATGAGCTGGGCGAATAGTTAGGATACTACTCTATGCCACATAACGGTCCGGCATTTCGCTTCGCGGACAGCACCCTTCAGCAGGCCCTGGCCCGCGCCCTGGATGAGGCGGGCCTCGCTACCGATGGCCCGATCACACCCGCCCACGAGCGCATCATCGAGCGCATCGTCAACGCGGCGCTGCCCGACGGCTGGTATATGGCCACGCTCGACCGCCCAGCGCTAGCCGAGCGCTACCGCCGCCTCAAGCGGCGGCTCGGCACGCCCTACGTCGAGTGCACCCGCGATGGCCAGACCACGATCTACCAGCCCATACGCGAGAAGATCTACCACCACGGCGGCATGCCCACCCACGCCGCCCTGATCATCTCCAGCGCGGCGCTAGAGCCAGATGCGATCACGGCGCTGCTGGGGGTGGGGCCAAGCTACACGTGCCACCAGGGCCAGCCGTTCGAGCGCCCACACAGCCTGCGAAGCACAGATGTGCCCGTGAGGCCCAGCCACACCAGCTGGTGGGAGCTTTCCAGCGCGGCCCACGTGGCCTCGAACGACGCCCAGCGCCACATCGCGTGGCTGCTCGCCGCGCTACCCGCCGAGCGCATGGCCACGCTGCCCGCAGGCACCGAGCGGATCATCCAGCTCGACGTGGTGGCGCGGCCAGCGCGGCCAGCGCGGCATCGCTGCCCGGCCCCACGCTGGCCGCGCTGGCCGCGCGGTGCGACCGTGTCGACATCCGCCTGTGGCCCGATGATTTCGTGTAGCATGGCAAACTTTTGAGCGGCAGTGCAGTAGCGCGAAGTCGTATCGAGACTTCTTCCAAAGCATACAAAGGCAACCATTCATCTACGGCCACAACCCACAACACATCGCCGCGACCCATGTTACAAATGGGTCGCGGCGATGTGTTGTGGATAACCTGATAAGGCTAGGAACCCTTATACCCCTACAGCAGTTGGCGCAGATCCTCTCCTGTCAACGCCGAGGTATAGATGCGTAGATTATTGATCTGCCCTGCAAACCACGAGTCGTTATCGCTAGTATCCTCCTTGCGCCCAATCAGGTAGGCGTTGGGACTAGACTTCAGCGTATAGCGGTTGTCGAGTCGCTGGTCGTTGCGGTCAATGGTAGGAGTAGCCCTGCCCATCGACTCGCCATCTAGATAGAGCATGGCAACCGGGGTCTTGCGGTCATCGCCCCAGGTAAAGGTCGCAGCTACATGATGCCACTCCTGCGCACGTACCTCGCGAGTCCCGACTAGGCCCACAAGATCCTGATCGGGAATAGAGCCAGTCGTCGGGAAATCCTTGCGCAGATTCAGGGCAGGCTTGCCGCCGCTGTTGACTGCAAGTAGCATCTGCCAGGCATTCTGGTTACTGCTCCAGTTGCCCAGCAGGATGTTGCGATTCGCGATGCTGTCCAGACGAACCTGTGCAGCAATCGTGAAATCAGTAGCATGCAGGTCCAGCTTTGGTGTGGCCAGGTAGGCACCGCGCGGCAATGCCAAGGTTGCAATGTGCAGCACAAGGGTGTCATTGAGAGATTTCGACATTGATCCACTCCTTTTTGCCATATAGTACGCCATTAGCACTAAAGTGGCACATTTAATCTAACACCCATGTATAATTATACATCGATTCAAATATATTTCAAGATCCATTTTCATTATGACATCAATAAATTACACCGCTTAAAATATTTTATTTTGCATCATAAACATTACTACACACATCATGTTTTTACACAATATTATATTCACTAGAAAATATATTATCATGCTGATAAATGAACAAAAACTGTTTAATATATCTATCCCGTCTAAACCTCAGGCTTACCCTCAACACCTCGTGCGCTTAGAGATGCGCAAGTGTATCTGCCTACCCTGAGCCTGCAATGCCTGCATGCGCGTCACCATCGTTGAACATTTCCCATAAAAAACAACTCCTATCAGAATAATAATATGGCCTATTTACTCAATAATACTTTCTAGCATACGACATGTCGTTTTTATCCTTATCCTCGTGACGTTCTCGTGACGTTTCTTGACTACTATTGCAACATACATAAAATAGAGCATATTTAGTAAACAGATACGCTATATCACCCTATTTAATACTATTCATTCGATACGATCACTAAACTCACCCCTACATCTCACCACTCTGCAGAAGACGTATCAGCGCACCCTGAGCTATCAGCAACAGGAAAAAGAGAGGACAACGCCATGTTCATCACAGCACCATGGGCGGCGCGCCTAGCCACGCTGGCAGCGCTGGCGGCATGCCTAGGGCTAACGCCAGCGCAGGCCCAGGGCCGCGCCGCACCCAGCGCCGCCACCACGCTCACCGTAGCCGCCGACGGCAGCGCCACCTACCGCACCGTGCAGGCCGCCATCAACGCGGTGCCCGCCAACAACAGCTCGGCGGTGGTCATCACGATCAAGGCCGGAACCTACCGCGAGATCGTCACCATCCCCGCCAACAAGCCCTACATCACCCTGAGGGGCCTGGGCAGCTCGGCCAGCCAGACCGTGATCGTCAACAACCACAGCGCGGTCGACTACGGCACCTTCAACAGCGCCACCCTTTTCAGCTACGCGCCCAACACCACCGTCACCAACCTGACGATCTCCAACGACTATGGCGTGGGCAGTCAGGCCGTGGCCGCCCACCTCAAGGCCGATCGCCAGATCTTCAAT
The DNA here is from genome assembly GCA_009268125.1 of Chloroflexia bacterium SDU3-3. Taxonomy (NCBI): domain Bacteria; kingdom Bacillati; phylum Chloroflexota; class Chloroflexia; species Chloroflexia bacterium SDU3-3. The sequence goes on from WBOU01000003.1 coordinate 238,334, forward strand.
AACGTGCGCTTCCTGGGCAACCAGGACACCCTGCTGGTGAACGCGGGCACCCGCGCCTATGTGGTGAACTCCTACATCGAGGGCACGGTCGACTTCATCTTCGGCGATGGCACGGCGGTGTTCAGCGGTTGCCAGATCTACCAGAAGCGCAGCACCGGCGGCCCGATCACCGCCGCCAGGACGCCGTCTGGCCAGGCCTACGGCTTCCTGATCTACAAGTCGACCATCACCGGCGCGACCAACAACACCACCCAGCTTGGCCGCCCGTGGGGCCCAACCGCCCAGGTGCTCTTCCGCGAGTCCTCGCTCTCGGCCACCATCGCCACCGCCCAGCCCTGGATCGACATGTCGGGCAACTCGTGGAAGAACGCCCGCTTCTTCGAGTACAAGAACACCGGCGCGGGCGCGACCAAAAATAGCAACCGCCCGCAGATGAGCGACGCGCAGGCCGCCAACTACACCCCGCAGAAGTACCTCTCCGGCTCGGATGGCTGGAACCCGTTCTAGGAGCACAGCGCTATCGGATTGGTGCACGCACGCAGCCGGATGTAGAAAAGCCAAAACGGCCCCGCAGGAGAACACCTGCGGGGCTATTTAGCATCAGCGATACACGATCATCAAATTGTGTTGAAGCATTTGTTTCTAGGATCATACTTTAGTACGTTTTTTGCAGAAAAGAGATCATGATATAACCTCACAGGCGCATGCAAGGCCAAACAACCGACACCATCAAACCCAACTAGTGGCCTTCCCCTATACCGCTCTTAAGCGCATAAGAAAGGAACAGCTGATGCAATTCCGGCTCTGGCTGACATCCCTCATCCTGATCTCGCTTCTGCTGCCCGCCCTGGCGCTGCGCACAGCGCAGGGCCAGGCCAGCGGCCTAGGCGGCTTCCCGAGGGTCGAGGCAACGCCTACGCCATGCGTGGTCACGGTCACACCCACGCTCACCGCCATCCCCACCACCGTACCCACCTTCACCCCGACACTCTCGCCCACACCCGGTACGCCCACGCTCACCAAAACCCCAACCATGACACGGACGCCCACGGCCACGGTCATCCCAACGACGCCGATCTCCATCCCGTGCCCGACACCACCCACGCCCACGGCCACGCCGTGCTGGCCAACAACCACGCCGACAACCACGCCCACGCTCACGGCCACCGCGCCGCCGATCACAAACACGCCCACGTTCACCGCGATGCCGAATACTCCCACGCCCACGTTCACACCCACGCAGATTGTCCGCGCCGCAAACACCCGCGCCGAGCCGTGCCCCTCGCCCACGCCGCAGCTGCCCACGGCCACGCCGTGCTGGCCCACTAGCACGCCGACATCCACGCCCACCAACACCGCCACGAGCATGCCCACCAGCACGCCGACATCCACGCCCACCAACACCGCCACCAGCGCGCCAACATCTACGCCCATGCAGATAGCCGCCCGCGCGGCACATACGAGCGCCGCGCCATGCGCCTCGCCCACGCCGGAGCCGCCCACGGCCACGCCGTGCTGGCCTAGCGCCACGCCGACATCCACGCCCACCAACACCGCCACCAGCACGCCGACATCCACGCCCACAAGCACCACCACCAGCTCGCCTACACCACTCGTCGCCCGCGCTGGGGTGCAGCGCACCGACCCATGCAGCTGGCCCACGCCAGCGCCCACCTCGACGCCCAACCCCAGCGCATCGGGCGTCGAGGCAAACTACAGCACCGGAGCGCCGGGCAGCTACTTCGTGTTCTACCTCACCAGCTTCCCGCCCAACACCAGCGTCCGCATCACGCTGAACGGCGTGCTGCTCGCCACCATTGTCACCAACGCCGAGGGCTACGCCATCGTCGTGCTGGCCACAGACAGCGCCGAGGCCGGCAGCTACACCCTGGTGGCCAGCGTGGCCAGCAGCGGCGCGCAGGCCCGAACCATCACCACGGCCAGCGCGCGCTTCACCATCGCGGCCAGCGCCCCCGTGCGCCCGCTCACCGAGACTGGCATCACGCCGCTTGACGTGCCCGCCGACATCGCGCAGAGCATCGTGCTGCTGCCGCTCATCCAGAACTAGCGCGGCGGCAAAACACAAGGCGGCGGGAGGGGATGTTTCCCCTCCCGCCGCCTCGCGCTTTGGCACGGTGAGCGCTAGGCCTCCTGCGGAGGCTCCAGCGTGCGCATCGGCTCCGGCGCCACCCCGGGGCGCAGCTGGATGTGCAGGTCGCGCAGCTGCCGCTCGTCCACCGGCGAGGGCGCGGCGGTCATCAGGTCGGTGGCCTGCTGCGTTTTGGGGAAGGCGATCACCTCGCGGATGGTCGGCTCGTCGGCCAGCAGCATCACGATGCGGTCGATGCCGGGCGCGATGCCGCCGTGGGGCGGCGCGCCGTACTCGAACGCCTCTAGCATGTGGCCAAACTGCTCGTAGGCCGTCTCGCGGCTGATGCCCAGCAGGTCGAACAGCTTCTGCTGCACGTCGCGGCGGAAGATACGGATGGAGCCGCCGCCCGCCTCGTAGCCGTTCAGGATCATGTCGTAGGCCTTGGCGCGGGCCTTGCCGGGGTCGCTGTCCATCAGCGGCAGATCCTCATCCTTCGGCGCGGTGAACGGGTGGTGCACCGCATCCCAGCGCTGCTCATCTTCGTTCCACTCCACCAGCGGGAAGTCGGTGACCCAGGCCCAGCCCAGCACGTTCTGGTCGGCGAAGCCCAGGCGCGCGGCCATCTCGCGGCGCAGCTTGTCCAGCGACGCGGCCACGGCTTTGGGCGTGTCCACCACGATCAGCAGCAGGTCATCCAGCTTGCCGCCCATGGCTGCGATGATCGCCGCCATCTCCTCCGGCGTCACCTGCTTGCCAAACGACGAGCGCACCTGCTCGGGGGCGGTGCCCTGCTGCAGCGAGGCCCACAGCAGGCCCTTCGCGCCAGCCTGCTTGGCCACCTCCACCACCTCGTCGATCTGCTTGCGCGAGTACCCGCCGATGCCCGGCACGCGGATGCCCTTCACCTGCTGCCCGCCCGCCGCCGCGTCGCGGAACAGCGCAAACTGGCTGCCCGCCACCACATCGGTCAGGTTCACAAACTCCAGGCCGTAGCGGATGTCGGGCTTGTCCGAGCCGTACTTCTCCATGGCCTCGGCGTAGGTCAGGCGCGGCCAGGGCGAGGCCAGCACGCGCTTGTGGGGAACCACCGCCGCGCACAGCTCGGTGAACAGCCGCTCGATCAGCGCCATGATGTCATCCTGCTCGATGAACGACATCTCCATATCCAGCTGCGTGAACTCGGGCTGGCGGTCGGCGCGCAGATCCTCGTCGCGGAAGCAGCGGGCGATCTGAAAGTACTTGTCGTAGCCCGCCACCATCAGCAGCTGCTTGAGCTGCTGGGGCGACTGCGGCAGCGCGTAGAACTCGCCGGGGTGCACGCGGCTGGGCACCAGGTAGTCGCGCGCGCCCTCGGGGGTGGATTTGATCAAGATCGGCGTCTCGATCTCCACGAAGCCCTCGTTGTCGAGGAAGTCGCGCACGAACTTCACCACGCGGTGGCGCAGGATGATGTTGCGCTGCAGCCGCTCGCGCCGCAGGTCGAGGTAGCGGTACTTCAGCCGCAGGGCCTCTTCCTCGCCGCCCTCCTTGGCAATATAGATAGGGGTGGTCTTCGCGGCGTTCAGCACCTGCACGGCGCTGGCCACCACCTCGATCTCGCCGGTGGCGAGGTTGGGGTTGTGGGCCTCCACCGGGCGGTTGCGCACCAGCCCCGTGATCTGCAGCACATACTCCGACCGGGCCTGCGAGGCGATCGCGTGGGCCTCGGGCGCGGTGGTGGAGTCGAAGACGACCTGCGTGAGGCCGTAGCGATCGCGAAGATCGATAAAGATCAGCGGGCCGTGGTCGCGGCGTCGGTGGACCCAGCCCGCCAGCTGTGTCTCCTGCCCGGCGTGCTCTGGTCGAAGCTCGCCGCAGGTGTGCGTGCGGTACATGAAAGCTCCCTAGCTATCGGTAAATCTATCCCTCTGCGCTACATCATACCACACCACCGGCCCGCGCTATCCATCGGCCAGTCTTGCGGCAGCGCCTATGCGTTCTTAATCGGCTGATCATTTTTACCACCAAGACTCAACGGCTCCAAGGGGAATAGAGAAGAGCGATCAAGAATGGAAAGCTCTTCATCCCACCCCGCCCATACGGTGCAAAACCACGTGCCAGACCATACACCACGCATGAGGTCAAGAATCTCATCCACCCGGCCCATGCGGCGAAGGTGCCGCTCGTGCACACTGGCCATATGCACGAACACCAGATGCCTGATTTCGGCATAGGAATGCTACAAATTGGGGGTTTCGAAGGGGGCAACGCCCCCTCGCGGGGTTCCTAGGGGCTGGCCCCTAGGCGCTGCCCGCGCAGGGCATCCACCCACCAAACATCGACCAATGCCATCGCTGAAGGAAAAAATGCCCAGCGCCGACGGGAAAAGTGACACCTGTTGAGGGGTTATGCCCCCTCGCGGGGGTTCCAGAGGCTAGCCCCGACGCGCGGCCCGCACAGGGCATCCACCCATTGAACAGCCCCTACCGCCATCATGCATGAGGGACACGCGATAGACCGCTCATGCGCCCCAACCTCTCTTGCCGAACCCTAGTGGTCATAGCGCACACCCCCCAAGCCATGGCATGCATGTTGCATAGCATATGCGGTAGAGAGCAAGGTATAACACGCAGGAGGAAAGCAATGGCAGTGGTACCCAAGCAGACAAGCGCCCTCTGGGCCTTGGCCGCAGCTGGCGGCCTGTGGGCCTGGCAGAACCGCGATAAGATCAGCGGCTACATCAAGCAGAGCGGCCTGCTCGGCGAGGAGACCTCGCACCGCCGCCCGGCCATCGCCACGCAGGGCGCGACCCCCGAGCCAGCCACCGGCGTCACCAAGCGCATCGGCGGCGACGACGTGCAGAAGGCCATCCACGAGTCGCACACCGGCTATGACGACGCCATCTAGGCCACATAAAAGCGCGGGGCGGGCACTATGCCCGCCCCGCGCTTTTATGTGCTGTGCGCAAGTCGCCGGGGCCACCGCACCCTACGCCTCGGCCTGGCGCTCGTGGCGGGCGTAGCTCCCGCGCAGCTGCGCCCGCCCGATGATGTGCCCATCCATCGCGCCATCCACCTCGCGGCGGGTCGCGCGCTGGCTCAGGGCCAGCAGCGGCACATCCAGCGCGTAGAGCGTGAACTGGTAGACATGCGCGTGGTCGCCATGCGGCGGGCACGGGCCGCGATACCCTGGCTCCTGGTAGCTGTTGATCGCGGCCACGCCCACGGCGGGCTGCGCGCCGTCCAGCGCAGTCGCCGTCGCGGGGATGTCGAACAGCACCCAGTGCGTAAAGCTGCCGCTCGGCGCGTCGGGGTCATCCATGATCAGCACGAAGCTCTGCGTGCCATCCGGCGCTCCTGCCCACGCCAGCGGCGGCGACTGATCCATGCCGTCGCAGGTGTGCTCGCTCGGGATGCTGTCGCCATCCGCAAATGCGGTGCTTGTAAGGGTAAACTGCTCCATGGTGCTTTCTCCTCTCGCTCGATCAGGCCACTGCCACCCTCCTAGCAGGTGGCGTGCCGTAGCTATGGCCGCTGGTACGCGGCTTGCCACATGCAGCGCAGGGCATGCGGGCGCGCACACAGCCGTGCGACACCCGGCACAGGAAGGAGCAGGGACATGGAGCTAGAGCTATGGATCATGGGGCGGCTGCTGTGCGCCGTGGCGCTGGGCGGCGTGATCGGCTTTGAGCGTGAGCAGACCGGCAAGGCCGCCGGGGTGCGTACCCACATGCTGGTGGCGCTGGGCGCGGCGATGTTCGTCTCATTCAACAGCCTGTTCACCCTGGCCTCGCAGCCGCTGGCCCCCGCAGGCGGGCCGGGCAACTTCCGCATCCAGATCGAGCCGCTTGCCACCATCGATGCCGTGGTCACCGGCATCAGCTTCCTCTGCGCCGGGCTGATCTTCGTCTCGCGCGAGAGCGACAAGGTGAAGAACCTGACGACCGCCGCCTCGATCTGGGTCACGGCGGCCATCGGCATCGCCGTGGCGCTCGACCGCTACCTGATCGCGGTGGCGAGCACCGCCATCGTGCTGGTCATCCTCAACGGGCTGGGCGGGCTGCTGCCCGCTGCGCGGCGCGATAGCCCCACCCAGCCCGGGCGCGGGGCCGACTAGCCTGCCCCAGGCGGCTCCGCCAGCCTGATTATCGGCTGATCCAGCGCATCCAGCCAGCTGCGGATCCCATCACGCCCCACCATATACCCATCATCACCCTGCGCCATGCAGTCCAGCCCGGTGAGCAGCAGCCACTCAAGGTAAGCGCGCAGCTCGGCCACGCTGGCAAACTGCGGCGACAGCGGCGCAAGCGCGTGGCCCACCACTGCGCCGCCTGCATCCAGCTCGGCCTCGTGGATGGCATAGCTGGCCTGCGCACTAGCCTCATACCACACCAAGCGCGGGGCATGCGCCACCCCGCATGATGCTGGCGAAAGCCCCCAACAACCATCCTCCATCGCGCCTCCTGCTACATCGTGGTGGTGGGCTACGTCTGGTGGCCCACTGTTCCATCATCCCGACCGGCGTTATGACATGGAATCGTTATTCTATTCACAATTATCTTCAAATTACAGAAGAATCTGCGGATATCAGCCAAGAAGATTATGCTCTATCATCACAATTTCTCATTTTCAGTCTGGGCAGAATATGTTATACTCTCCCTTACCAATTCTATGTGCCACGAACTAATAGACATGCGAAGTAAACCATGGCGGTTTATTCACGTATGCAGATTCACGTGCCCAAATAATTTCATCACCGAAATCGTTATCGCCGTACGTTCAACATCATAGAAATAAAAGGGTAGCAATGAAACCATAACCCAACATCCAAACCACGATAGGTTTCACACACACCATAGCTCATCGTGTCTTTTTTCATGCCCGTTCCCCATGGGCAGCTAGAATATAAGGATGTTGCCGTGTTACGCACACTCTTCGCTATACGCACATCGGACCCCGATCAGTACTTTCGCGGCATGCTACTCAAGGGCATCACGCTGATTCTTGGTCTCGGCTCGCTGCTCGATATGCTCTTGGTTGCCATCCAGAACCCGCAAAGCGCAATCTTTTGGGGCACGCTGGTCGGCTCGATCGCGGCATGTATTGTCTTTGGGCTGGCGCATCTTGGGCGCATCAACGTAGGGGCCATTATCCTCGCTATCACCTTCTTGGCCATCACCTGTATCGTTGTGCCAAATGAGAACCTGATCTATAGCCCGATTATTCTGATCTTCCTCTTTCCCATTCTGATTGTTGGACTGACGATAGATGCTACCGCATCAGCGCTTTTTGGTAGCCTCACGGTCATTGTGCTTGGGATACTTCTGCTCGTGAGCTATATCCCACAAAATTCTTGGAGCTTGCTTGCTATCTTGCTGCTTACTATCACCACAACGTTTTTATGGCTCGTGCTCTTCACCCTTGAGCGGGGCCGAAACCAAGCCCGCAAGCAGGCCCACGATCTTCAAGCAGCGCAGAATGTCATCCTCGCCCGCGAAGACGATCTCCAGGCCACCAACCAGCAGATGCAGAAGAAGAACGCCGACCTTGAGCATGTGCTAGAGCTGGTCAACCAGCTTGAAACGCCGATCATCCCGCTCACCGACGAAAGCCTGATCGTCCCGCTGGTCGGGCATCTCGATACGCGGCGGATCGAACATATACGCGAGATGGTGCTCGCAACCGTCTATCAGAGCCATGCACGCTTCGTGCTGATCGACCTGACCGGCATTGCGATCATTGACACTGGTGTCATCAGCCGTCTCAACCATATCATCAAATGTATCCATCTGCTCGGAACGGAGGTACTTCTGACTGGCATTCGGGCGGATACCGCAATCACTATGACCACACTCGGAATCGACTTCGCTGACGTCTGGACATCAGCCAACCTTTCCGACGGAGTACGCCATGTCCTACGGCAAGTAGCTGTCTAATGGTGGAGGTCTCCAATGACGACGCTTACATTCCCCCAGCAGTTCCAGGGATTCTTTCACAGAACCAAAAGCCAGTATCTACCGCCACTGCTAATGGCACGAGCGACCCTGAATGATATTTCGATCCCCGACACGTTCGAGCCATTCTACGCCTATGCGGTAAAAGAGAATCCCCAGCCCTCATTTATGCTCCTTCCGCTCATGTATCTGGGCATCGCCGATGCCTATACAGGAATAAATGAGCGTCACCACCGCTATCTGCCATATATTATGCTGATGATGGAGCTCTGCGCCATCATGGATGATACCGTGGATCGCACGCCTATGCGATCCAGCAGACCAACCTTTACCCAGCGATTTGGCGAGGAGAGCGCAACTCCCTTCAGCGTCACGTTGCTATCGATAGCAACCCACGAGACATCGCGGCACGAGCCGCAGCTGCTGCCAGCCCTTCATCAGCTCGTAAGCGAGCTAGGATCGCGTGAGCTGTGGGAGATGCACAACCGCTATCCGCATCACACGCTTTTCAACCAGTGGCTCGACAACCGCTATGCCCAGGTCTCGCCTGCGATCGAATATGTCCTCAACGGGGCGCTCAGCATGGCCGATGGCCCCCAGCTTTCGCCCGCCGTCGTAGATGCATTTGCCCGCATCTTCCAAGACGTGGACGATGTGATCAACATCATCGAGGCGCGCGAGAACGAGGGCGAAAACCGCGACCTTGACCTGGGCATTGTCACCTACCCGCTGATCGCCGCGTGCGAGGCGGTGCCAGGGCTGGATCGCGCGATCACACAGTTCTGGCAGCCCTACCACGCTATTGCCAAGCTGCCGCGCGCCCAGTTCCTCGCCGAGCTGCCCGGCGTGATCGCCGCCCAGCAGCAAGCCAGCGACCATATCTACGAGTGCTTCCACGAGTATGGCATCCCGGCCACCATCCGCCACATCGAGGAAGACTGCGCCATCTGCATCGAGAACACGCCCGAGGGGCCGCTGCGCACGATCATCGAGGAGTTCGTGCTCACCTTCGCCGCACGTATCCCGCAGCTGCACGTGCGCACAGTCTAGCGACACAACCGCACTACTGCTGATCGCATACACAACGCCACCGCCCGCGCAAGCTTCTGCGCGGGCGGTGGCGTTGCGCAAGCACAGGCTGGGCAACGGCAGAAACACCGCCCTATCGATGGGATGCGCAATGCAGGCACATCCAGCAGCATGCGCCCACATCCCTATAAATTCACCTCCTTTTGCGCTAAAATGAAGAGAGAATCGCACAGGCGCACCCCACAGTGCCAGCTTTGAAGATAGCAAAGGGAAGGTACCATGCTCAGCACCATCTTCGGCATCCGATCCAGCGATCCCGATCAGCGGTCCCGTGGCCTTCTGCTCAAATGTATCACGATCATCTTTGGGCTAGCCATCCTCAGCTCATTCACGATCACCATCCTCGGCCAGCAGATCGCCCAAAAGATCCTAATCGGCGACATTGCCATGCTGCTGATCTCGGTGGCGGTGTTTGTGCTGGCCCACGTGGGGCGCGTGAGCTTGGGCGCAATGGCGCTCGCCATCCCACTGATGCTCAGCATCTTTATCACCCTGCCGCACAATCAGCTGCTCGAACGCCCCACCATGGTGACGCTGTTCTTCCCCATGATGATCATCGGCCTGACCGTGCACGCCAGAGCCGCCGCGATCTTCTCGGGCATCACGCTGCTGATCACCGCCGCGCTGCTGATCGCCGGTAATATCCCCTTCACCTCGTTCAGCATCATCGCCCTCGTGCTGCTGGTGATGACCATGATCTTCATCTGGCTGATCATCTTCACCATGGAGCGTGGCCGCGACAGCGCGCGCGCCCAGGCCGCCACCATCCAGCAGAGCAAAGATCTGCTGCAGGCCAGCGAGCGCGACCTGCAGGCCACCAACCAGCAGATGCAGCAGAAAAATGATCAGCTCGAACACGCGCTGAACCTCGTGCAGCAGCTAGAGGTGCCGGTCATCCCGCTGATCGCTGGCGCGGTGGTGGTTCCAATTGTCGGCTACCTCGATAATCGACGCCTCGACGCCATCCAGCGCAACGTGCTCTACAGCATCCACACCCACAACGCCCGGTTTGTGCTGATCGACCTCACTGGCCTAGCCCAGTTCGACAGCGAGATCATCCGCCAGTTCCAGCGGCTAGTGCAGGGCATCTCGCTACTGGGAGCCGAGGCGCTGCTCACCGGCATCAGCGCCGAGATCGCTGCCAGCTTGATCGATAACGAGATCAGCTTTGACCATATCTGGACCTCGGGCAACCTCTCCAGTGCAATACGCTATGTGCTGCAAAATGCCACTGTCTAGCTTGCCCAGCGCCCCGCCAGCACCCGATCATTTTGCGCTACAATAAAACGGGGCCTACGCCAATCAGATATATGGTCAATGCGGCTTTCCGCAACACGTCACAAACACTATGCTTGCAGCTATCTTCACTATCCGCACTACCGACGCCGATCGTTTCGTGCGCGGCATCCTGCTCAAGAGCATGGTGCTGATCAGCGCCATCGGCCTGATCACCATTTTCATCATGGTCGACCCAAACTCGCCGATGCGCCAGAGCATAAACGCTGGCATCTTCGCGATGCTGGCTTGCCTGCCCATCGTCTTCGCACTGGCGCACTATGGCAAAATCCACACGGGGTCACTGCTGCTGGCCATCCCGCTGCTGCTGGTGATCTTCTTCGCCGTGCCGCGCACCGAGGTGCTAGAAAAGCCCAGCACGATGCTGCTGCTCATCCCCACGCTCATCGTAGGCATCACCATCCACTCGCGGGCAGCGGCGATCTTTGCCGCCAGCACGGTGGTGCTGGCCGTGGCGCTGATGTCCAGCGGTTATGTCCCATCGGTGCGCGGCACTAATCTGGCGGTGGTCTACCTGGTCGCCACGTTGCTATTTATCTGGCTGCTGATCTACACCCTAGAGCGCGGGCGCGACGAAGCTCGCAAACAGTCGGCGGCAGCGCAGCAGCGCCAGGCACTGCTGGCCGAACGCGAGCAGGAGCTGCAGCATAACAATGATGACATGCAGCTCAAGAATGCCGAGCTAGAGCGCGCACTGGCCCTGGTGCAGCAGCTCGAGATGCCGATCATCCCAATCGGCCACAGCGCGGTGATTGTGCCGCTGGTTGGCCACATCGACATGCCGCGCGCCGAGAAGATCCAGGCCAACATCCTAGGCAGCGTCTATCAGCAGCGCGCAAACCATGTAATCATTGACCTCACTGGCGCAACCGAGATCGCCCCCGAGGTGAGCGATCAGCTGCTGAAGATCATCCACACCATCGCACTACTGGGCGCGCATGTGATGCTCACCGGCATCAGCAGCACCATGGCGATGGCTCTGGTGGAAAAAGACATCCGGCTTGATGGGATCTGGACGTCGGGCAATCTGGCCGATGCTATCCACTATGTCATCGAGCACTCGGCACCCTAGCTGCTCGCCAGATGCTCAGCACATGGATATATGACACCACATTTTTGATCGTGGTCTATATATCCATGTGCTGATTAACAGCAGGATGCACTCCCCCTTGGCGCACCCCTGCAAGAGCCTATGCCGCCCCTGCAAGAGCCTATGCCGCCCCTGCAAGAGCCTGTGCCGCCCCTGCAAGAGCCTGTGCCGCCCCTGCAAGAGCCTATGCCGCCCCTGCAAGAGCCTATGCCGCCCCTGCAAGAGCCTATGCCGCCCCTGCAAGAGCCTATGCCGCCCCTGCAAGAGCCTGTGCCGCCTCTGCAAGAGCCTGTGCCGCCCCTGCAAGAACCTATGCATGTGGCGATTGGTGCCAAATCACCACGCCACCTATGCCGTGCTGGCAGCAGAGCCATTGTCGCCACAGCCCTATTCCACGCACAAAGGAATCACGCTGCATAAACGCCTTTGAGAAAAGATACGCGGCAAACTAGTACTTGCGTCTTATTTTCCAATCCAACCTTTGCGAGCCATTCATTATGACAAATGCCTACTAGACTCCTCTTATAAAACCTTTTATGATGCTCGCAACTGACACCGGCATCGTACCGACACGTGTCTGCGGCACCCCAAAACCATCCACTACCAAAAAGGAGCGTCAACCCATGGCAAAACGACCAACACGCTTTCTGGCAAGCGATGTGCTTGAGGCCGACCTTGCTGCGCTTGTGGCCCTGCGGGCGCTGGACGACTACGCGCCCAACAACCCCAGCATCAGCATCGAGAAGCTGAACCTGCTGTACGCCAAGCTGCGCGAGGCCTCCGATAAGGATGTGCTTGCCGACAATGCCAAGGTCGCCGCCCAGAGCGCCCATATGGATGCCCAGTGGGATCTGCACGAGGCCATGCTCAGCGTAAAAGCCGCTGTCCTGAGCCAGTACGGGCCAGACTCGGACGCCATCCAATCGCTGGGGCTGAAGAAAAAATCGGAATACAAGTCGCGCAGCCGCAAGCCCAAGACCAACAACGCCCCCTAGCGATCTTGCCAAGCGCCCAGCACGCTGCCGAGCCAAAACCAAAACCTGCCAGGCGGCACAATCCCCTAACATCCACAGCAAGGCTGTACACACCCACAGCATAGCAGCGCGCCCAGGTCGTCATCACCTGGGCGCGCTGCTATGCTGCTTCCCCAGCGCCAACTATGTGAGCAGCCGCCCCATACCTTTGCAGCGGTTAGCCTTTCGCAACGAACAGTAACGCTTTTCACCAATAATAGGGGTGAAATTCTGTAGTTCGTGTTGCCTTACACAATGAAATGAACCAGCAGGAACCAATAAGGACCGTGCAGGTAGGTAAATTTTTATCTCTACTAGGTTTTTTAAAGCTATCTTTTAGGCAGGATGGGTGTTTTATACTAGAGCCACAGACGACAAGGCACCTACCCCAACGTGAAGCGACCAGGCAGCCGCACCCCGCAGCCTTCACCGTGGTACCCCTGCTCTGCCTGCACGTGCCTTGACAATTGGTGTGGCAACCAAGCGAAAAGCTCAGAGGTGAGGGTGACATCCATGGCAGAAACACTACGGCTCGGCATCGACATCGGCTCCACCACCGCAAAGATCGTCCTGCTCGACAGCACAGGAACCACCTGCTACTCCGACTACCGCCGCCACAACGCCGCAGCCCAGGCGGCGCTGCGCGATGCGCTAGGCCAGGCCCGCGAGCAGCTGGGCAACCGCCCCATATCGCTGCTCGTCACCGGATCATCGGGCATGGGCATCACCGAGCGCTACGCGCTGCCCTTCATCCAAGAGGTGGTGGCCGCCGCCGAGGTGGTGCGCCAGCGCTACCCTGGCGTGCGCACCCTGGTGGATGTGGGCGGCGAGGACGCCAAGCTCATCCTGTTCCAGGCCAACGGCATGCCCGACATCCGAATGAACGGATCGTGCGCCGGCGGCACCGGCGCGTTTATCGATCAGATGGCGCTACTGCTGAACGTCACCCCCAGCGAGCTGGATGGGCTGGCGGCGCAGCACACCACCATCTACCCGATCGCATCGCGCTGCGGCGTGTTCGCCAAGACCGATGTGCAGAACCTGATCAGCCGCGAGATCGGGCGCGAGAATATCGCCGCCTCGATCTTCCACGCTGTGGCGCTGCAGACCCTGGTCACGCTGGCGCGCGGGGCCAACCCGCAGCCCGCCGTGCTATTCTGTGGCGGGCCGCTCACCTTCCTGCCCGCGCTGCGCGGGGCCTTCGCCAAGGTGCTGGGCATCGGCCCCGCCGACATCAGCCCGGTGGAGCACGCCGAGCTGTTGCCCGCGCTGGGCGCGGCCCTGGCCGATGGCTCGCAGCGGCTAGAGACCACGCTGGATGACCTGATCGCGCTGCTGGGCACCCAGGGCGTGCAGCTGCAGCACGCCAAGCGGCGGCTGGAGCCGCTGTTTATCGACCACCCGGCCTTCCGCAGCTGGGAGCAGCAGCGCGAGAGCCACCGCGTGCCCCGCGCCGACCTAGCCAGCCTGGCCGGACAGCCCTGCTTCATCGGCATCGACTCCGGCTCGACCACCACCAAGCTGGTGCTGACTGACGCCGAGGGCCGCGTGGCCTTCACATCCTACGGCAAGAACAACGGCAATGCGATCGGGGCCGTGCGCGATGCGCTCGGCAAGCTCTACGCCGCCACCCAGGGCATGGAAATGCCGCCGATCGTGGCCCGCAGCGCCGTCACCGGCTACGGCGAGGATCTCATCCGCAGCGCATTCAGCTGCGACGAAGGTCTGGTGGAGACCATCGCCCACGCGCGGGCGGCCAAAGCCTTCGACCCGCAGGTCAGCTTTATCCTCGACATCGGCGGGCAGGACATGAAGGCGATCTTCATCAACAACGGCCAGATCCGCAGCATCGAGATCAACGAGGCCTGCTCATCCGGCTGCGGCTCGTTCGTGGAGACCTTCGCCGGGTCGCTGGGCTACCCGGTGGCCAGCTTCGCGCAGCTGGCCTGCGACTCGCAAGAGCCGTGTGACCTGGGCACGCGCTGCACCGTGTTTATGAACTCGAAGGTGAAGCAGGCCCAGCGCGAGGGCGCAGAGGTGGGCGATATCTCGGCGGGCCTGGCCTACTCGGTGATCAAGAATGCGCTGAACAAAGTGCTGAAGATCACCGACCCGGCGGTGCTGGGCGAGCACATCTTGGTGCAGGGCGGCACCTTCCGCAACCCGGCGGTGCAGCGCGCGCTTGAGCTGCTGATCGAGCGGCCCGTGATCTGCCCCGACATCGCCGAGCTGATGGGCGCATACGGCGCGGCGCTGACCGCCCGCGATGCATGGCAGGAAGACGCGACCGATAGCAGCTTTATCGAGCTGACCGCGCTGGAGAGCACCAGCGACTACAAGACCAAACACATCAACTGCCGAGGCTGCACCAACCGCTGCACCGTGACCAAACTGCAGTTCCCCAATGGCAACACCTTCTTCACCGGCAACCGCTGCGAGCGCATCTACAGCAACAGCGGGGTGAAGCGCGTGAAGGGCGCAAACCTGCTGGAGCAGAAGGCCGACATGCTGTTCAACCGGCCCACGCGGCCCACCACCACCCCGCGCATGACGCTGGGCATCCCGCGCGTGCTGAACATGTACGAAAAGTTTCCGTTCTGGGCCACGCTGCTGGTCGAGTGCGGCTTCGCGGTGCGCCTATCGGACGACTCGTCGACCGCGCTCTACGAGCAGGGCGCTGGCACGGTGGCATCCGAGAACATCTGCTTCCCGGCCAAGCTGGCCCACGGCCACATCCTGAACCTGCTGGACGCCGGAGTGGACTGCATCGTCTACCCCATGGTCACCTACGAGCATGTCGAGTTCCGCGACTCGGATAACAGCTACAACTGCCCGATCGTCACCGGCTACCCCGAGGTGCTGCGCAGCACCATCGACCCCGAGGCGCGGGCCAACATCCCGCTGGATCGCCCGCCAGTCACGTTCAAAACCCCCGAGCTGCTGCGCAAGAGCTGCGCGCGCTACATGGAAACGCTGGGGGTGGATAAGGCCAGCTTCAGCCGCGCCTTCGACCTAGCGCTAGAGGCGCAGGAGCGCTACAAGGCCGATGTGCGCGATGCCGCCGCCCAGATCCTAGAGCAAGCGCGGGCCGAGGGCCGCATGGTGGCCCTGCTGCTATGCCGACCATACCATCTGGATGGCCTGATCAACCACCGCGTGCCCAACATCCTCTCCGACTTCGGCGTCGATGTGATCACCGAGGATGCCGTGCCGATGGAGCAGCAGGCCGCGCTGGGCACACGCCACACCATCACGCAGTGGGAATATACCAACCGCTACATCTACGCCGCGCGCTGGGCCACTCAGCAGCCCGATGTCGAGGTAGTCCAGCTCAACTCCTTCGGCTGCGGCCCCGACGTGCTGGCCATCGACGAGGTGCGCGCCGTGCTGGCCGAGGGCGGCAAGGGCCACACCGTGCTGCGCATCGACGAGATCGAAAGCCTGGGATCGGCGCGGCTGCGGCTGCGATCCATGATCGAATCGGTGCGCGCCCAGCGTGGCGAGCCGCTGCAGCCGGTGGCCCGGCGCACCACCAAGGCGTTCATGAAAGAAGATCGTCGCCGCACCATCCTGGTGCCCGAGTTCTCGCACTTCGCCACCGCGCCGATCGTGCGCCCGCTGCGCGACATGGGCTACAACATCGAGCTGCTGCCCACCGCCGACCGCCGCTCGGTCGACCTGGGGCTGAAATATGTCAACAACGAGATCTGCTACCCTGCGATCATCTTGGTGGGCGACCTGATCAAGGTGCTGAAGTCGGGGCGCTACGCGCTGGACGAGGTGGCGGTGGGCCTGAGCCAGACCGGCGGGCAGTGCCGCGACACCTGCTACCTGACCATGCTCAAGCGGGCGCTGGTGGCCAACGGGCTGGAGCAGGTGCCAGTGATCGCGCTCTCCACCAACTTCACCCCGATCAACGATCAGCCGGGCATGGCGATCAACTACGCCGTCTACGCCCAGAAGCTGATGTACTCGCTCTCGCTCTCGGATGCGATCTCGGCCATGTACCACGCCGTCGCACCGCGCGAGCTGCAGCACGGCGACGCCATGCGCGTGGCCGACCGCCACATGGCCCGGCTGGACAGCGGCGAGCTGCCGCTGCGGCGCGGCGCGGTGCTGCAGGCCATCCGCGACGCGGTGGCCGAGTTCAACGCCGTGCCGGTGCGCGCGGGCGAGCTGCCGCGCGCCGCGATCGTGGGCGAGATCTTCCTCAAGCTCAACAGCTTCGGCAACAACAACATGGTGCAGTGGCTGATCGACCAGGGCATCGAGGTGCAGCTGCCGCCGCTGATGGAGTACTTCACATCCACCTTCGTCAACAGCGACATCGACGTGCAGGCCGGCCTGCAGCGCCGCAGCCTCATGTGGGGCACGATCAAGCTGGCGCGCGGCTACGTGGAGGGCTTCCTGCGCGAGGCCGACGCGGCGATGCGCGGCTTCCGCTTCCACCGCCCCGCGCACGACATCGACCAGATCGCGCAGGCCGCCAGCAAGGTGATCGACCTGACCAACCACTTTGGCGAGGGCTGGCTCATCCCCGGCGAGATCGGCACCTATGTCCAGTCGGGCGTGCCGAACATCGTGTGCATCCAGCCGTTCGGCTGCATCGCCAACCAGGTGGCCGCGCGCGGCCTTGAGAAGAGCCTGAAGCAGCACTACCCCGACTTGAACATCCTGTTCCTCGACACCGACGCGGGCACCAGCGAGGTGAATGTGCAGAACCGCCTGTACTTCTTCGTGAACCACGCCCGCGCCGCCTATGCGGGCGGGCAGGCTGCCTAGCAAGCTCCACACCAGACGCCAAGGGCCGCAGGTGTTGCCTGCGGCCCTTGGCCATGCTCGGCATCATACAGACGCCGCCAGATCGAAAATACGGCGTACACACGCCATACTCCCGCAAACCGCCAGCATGGCATTTGCACAAACGGCAAAATTGGATATAATAATCAGCGTTGTGCGGGCTGGTAGCTCAGTGGCAGAGCAGTGGCCTTTTAAGCCAATGGTCGTGGGTTCGACCCCCACCCGGCCCACCAGCACGACCGAATGTTAAAATAGCAGCTTCCCACAAGGGGGCTGCTGTTTTTGTTGGGCGCACCGCAAACGCCACGAAGCCCTAGCACGCACACATCCTAGCCCTGCACACGCTTCGTGAAAACCTAGGTAGCCAAACGACAAAAAAACGAGCCGCCAGCATGTTGTTGCTGGCGGCTCGTTTGTAGGGATATAAAAGTGGCAGGGAAGGGCTAAGACTTCCAGCAGCCATAGCGGTTAAAGCTCACCCTAACCCAATCACTACCCGATTGTATCGATGGGACATCGCCATAGCAGGTAACGGTTTTGGATAGGCCGGGATTTGCAATAGCCAGCCCGATCGTGACCTGAACCTTCCCCTTCCACCACCACCCGCCTACCCAGTAGTTACTTGGGCCAGGGTAGCCAAAATATGCCCCATAGGTGACCACACTGCCATTTTGGTTTGGCCCCACGATCTGAAGGCTGGTGGCGGTAACACCGCCCTCCGCCGAGCTGATGTAGATCTGCTGGCCATTCCAGGCCGCCCGTGCGGTTGGTGCGGGGCTGACGATGGACGTGGCGAGGAGCAACGTGACGAGGACCAGCAGTCGTGCGAGTAGACGAGGTGGATTCATGCAGGTTCTCCTTGATGGTAGGATGGGTGGATAAGGGGAACAAATCACATCGTCGTATGCGATTCCTATCCAGTATAGATCGGATCGCCACCCTTGTAAAGACTACATAGAGATGATAGTGCAGGTTTGTTGCGAACAAGCGGCAGCCTTGCTCAGCGCTGCTCCCTGAGCAAAAAGATTCGGCCCAGATCGCCACCACACGATCTGGGCCACCTGTCTGCATCACGGCCACATACAGCTTGTAGCTAACGGTAATGTCCTCGCGTGGCGCGCCACTACGCGGCTACACCCACGGTCAGCCGCGCGGTGTAGCCGCTGGCCACATCGCCGCTCAGCGTGGCCATCTGCAAGCTGTAGCCATCGCCAAAGATATTGTCGCTCTCCAGCGTGATCCGCGAGAGGTTGGTGACGCTCTGCTCGTAGCCTGCGGTGGCGTAGACCGCAGCGCACACATCCTCGGGGAAGGCCAGCTGCGAGGTGTGGATGGCGCTGCTCGACGACGTGGCCGAGGCCAGCGAGGGGTAGATCTCGAAATGGATGTGCGGCCAGCGCCCCGCGTAGCAGCCGGGGTAGATTGAGGTGAACGTCACCTGGCCCGCGCCATCGGTCTCCTGCACGCCGCGCAGGTAGTCCTCGCCCGTCACCCCGCTGCTGTAGAGCGAGTAGCTGCCCTCGCGATTGCAGTGCCACAGATACACCGCGTGGCCCGCCAGTGGCGCGCAGTCGCCCGCCGCATTCACGATAGTGAGCACCACCTGCAGGGGGATGCCCGCCGCAGTGGTGCCGCTGGTGGTGCTGGTGCGGATATCGCTGCGCACGATCCCCGAGCGCGTCAGCACGTTCAGCGTCTGGCTTGAGGCGTTCGAGCCATCGGCGGGGTAGGGGCCTGCTGTCTCAGTCGGGATCTCATCCACGCACACCTCGGCGCTGGCCGTGGCCGCGCTGGTCGCCGTGGGTACGCTGGTTGGTGTGGGTGCGCTAGTCGCCGTGGGGATCGCAGCGACCTCCGTCGCAGCTGGCGGACGGGTGGCGCTGGCAGGCCCGCAGCCCGCGAGCAGCATGCCAATGCCGATCGCACCCATCCTCAGGATGCGCCTGCGCTCAAGGTCTGGGCGGGTCATCATATTCAGGTCGGCCTGAAGCCCTAGATCATAGATGTCGCGCTCATCGTGCTGCTCTGCCATCTCTTCTCTCCTTGCATACGCTGCGGATCAGCCCGCAGCGCTCGTCTATATGCACAACTATACCGAAGCAAGATAGATTCGATATGCAGATCCGATAAAGAAGTTCTATAGATCGAACAGCAGCATCGAACAGCAAAGGCTAGCGCATCCCCAGCAGATCGGGCAGATCAAACAGCGAGTCGATGCGATCTTCCAGCTTGCCCACATAGGCCCCTGCGGCGTCGATCAGGATGCCGCGAACCCCGCAGGCCCGCGCGCCCTCGTAGTCGTCGGCGTAGGTGTCGCCCACATACGCCGCCTGCGCGGGCGGCACGCCCAGCCGCGCCAGCGTGTCGAGGAAAATGCCGCTGGCAGGCTTGCGCCGCCCATGCACATCGGATGTCACCACGATCTCAAAGAAGTCGGCCACACCCATGGCGGCCAGGTTGCCATGCACCAGGTTGGCATCGTGCGTGTTGGAGATCACGCCGAGGCGGTATGTGCTGGCCATGCGGCGAATGAACGGCTCTATCTCGGGCAGATACACCGTGCCCTGATTCCAGTCGGCGATGTAGCTGGCCGAGAACTGCCGCAGGAACTCCGGCTCGACCGCGACGCCCAGCGTCTGAAAAAAGCGACCGCTCACCACATCGATATGAAACTCGTCCAGCGTGCGCCGCGACTCGGCCTCGCAGTCCTGGAAGTGGGTCGAGAACTGCTGCGAGAACTGCTCGTAGCTGATGGGGATCTGGCGCTCGCGCAGCAGCTGGAAGGTGCGCGCATGCGAGTCGGCGCGGAAGTGGCCGTGGGTATAGCCGACCAGGGTGCCGAAGAAATCGAACAGGATGTGGGAGATCATGATAGCTGAGCCTCGTCTAGAATCGATGATCGCCTATCGTAGCATATCCCCGTGCTTGACACTCACTACTAGATCATGGTAATCTCTATTGTGAAATAAATCACATTATAAAACCGAGGCCGTCTATGGACAATCCATCGCTGGTCATCGCCGGGGGCAGCGGGTTTCTCGGCCAGGCCATGGCACGCCACCTCAGCCAGCGTGGCTACCGCATCAGCATCCTCACCCGTGGGCCAGCCCGCACCAGCGCGCACGCCACCTACATCCCCTGGGATGCCCAGAGCGTCGGCCCTTGGGCGCACGCGCTGGATGGCGCGGCAGCCGTGATCAACCTCGCGGGCAAGAGCGTCAATACGCGCTACACCCCCGCCAACCGCCGCGAGATCATCGAGTCGCGGGTGCGCTCGGTGCGGGCTATTGACCAGGCCATGCGCCGCTGCCAGCAGCCCCCGCCCCTGTGGGTGCAGGCCGGGTCGCTGGCGATCTACGGCGACACCACCCAAACCTGTGCCGAGGATGCGCCCTACGGCGAGGGGTTCCCCGTCGAGACATGCATCGCCTGGGAGCAGGCATTCGCCCAGGCCTCGTACGATCAGCGCAAGGTGCTGCTGCGGATCGGCTTTGTGCTGGATGCCGAGGGCGGCGCGCTAGAGCCGCTGGCCAAGCTCGCACGGCTGGGGCTGGGCGGCGCGGCAGGCAGCGGGCAGCAATACATCAGCTGGCTGCACATCCACGATTTCCACCGCATCATCATGTGGTGCCTCAGCCAGCAGACCGCCAGCGGCACCTACAATGTTACCGGACCCAGCCCCGCCACCAACCAGGCGTTCATGGCCGCGCTGCGCCGCAGCCTGCACCGCCCTTGGAGCCCGCCCATCCCTTCGGCGGCGGTACGGATCGGCGCGTGGGCCATGCGCACCGAGGCCGACCTTGTGCTGAAGGGGCGTCGCTGCATCCCCGCCAGGCTCCTGCGCGAGAGCTTCACCTTCGACTACCCCGAGCTACGGCCAGCGCTCGACGCTATCTTCGCCCCAGCCGCGCCGCGCGCCGCGCTTGGCTAGTGCGGGCAACACAAAGCCCCACATGGCAAAACCATGTGGGGCAATAAGTGCACGTGTGGCGCGGGCCTACTGCCGCAGCGCGAAGGCGATGCCGCTCTGCAGTGAGCTAAGCGTGATAATCCCAGCCAGATCAACCCCCAGCCCCACCAGGGTCTGGGCTACCTCGGGGCGGATGCCAGTGAGCACCACCTTCGCGCCCAGCAGCTTCACCGCCTGCGAGGCGTGGATGAACACATTCGCCACCTGGGTGTCCACGATCGGCACGCCGGTGATGTCCAAGATAACGATCCGCGCGCCTTTCTCGGAGACGCCCTCCAACAGCGAGCCCATGAGCTGCTGCACGCGGCGCGAGTCGACCGTGCCGATCAGCGGCATCACCACAATGGTGTCGCTGATCGCCAGCAGCGGGGTGGATAGCTCGGCCAGCGCGGCCTGCTGCTGCGCGATGATCAGCTCCTGCTGCTCGCGGTCGCGCAGCTCGCGCTCCTTCTGCTCGGTAATATTGAGCACGCTCTGCATCACATAGCGCGGCGTGCCGGGGCGCTGGGGCAAGTGGGTGTAGGTCGAGTGCACCCAGAGAAAGCCATGGGGGTTGGGGATCTCATCCTCATAGATCTGGGGCTGGCCAGTTGCGATCGCCAACAAGAAGCGATTGATCAGATCATCGTGCTGCTCGGGGTGGGTGATCTGGGAGAGCAGCGTGCCCGGCTTGGGCATGGAAAAAGTATCAGGCATGTTCGATGAGATCAGGGCAAGCTGGAAATCGCGCTCGGCCACCTGCTCGTAGACCATGGTGAGCATCGGCATGGCATCGATCATGTCCTGAAGAAACTCAAGCGAAATAAAGCCAGGTGACAACGACATGGGTGTTCCTCTAGCAATCATAGCACAAACGAATAGAGAAACTGTACGAGATAGGGCATACCATCGTATTACCTTCTCACACATTCCTAACAAAATACCGCCCCGCCGACTCGATTGATCGGGCGGAGCGGTATGAGCGGGATGAGATGGGATGGATGCGCTCAGCGCTTGAGCGCGAAGGCGATGCCGCTCTGCAGGGAGCTGAGCGTGATGATGCCAGCCAGATCGACGCCTAGGCCCACCAGGGTCTGCGCCACCTCGGGGCGGATGCCGGTGAGCACCACCTGCGCGCCCAGCAGCTTCACCGCCTGCGAGGCGTGGAGCAGCGCATTGGCCACCTGGGTGTCCACGATCGGCACGCCGGTGATGTCCAAAATCACGGTGCGGGCGCGCATCTCGGCCACGCCCTCCAGCAGCGCGATCATGATCTGCTGGACGCGGCGCGAGTCGACCGTGCCAATCACTGGCATCACCACCGTCTCATCAGTGATCGCCAGCAGCGGGGTAGAAAGCTCGGCCAGCGTGGCCTGCTGCTGGGCAATCATGATCTCCTGCTGCTCGCGCTCCTCTTGCTCGCGCTGCCGCACCAGCGTGATGTCCTCGGTCGTCACCAGGATGTGCTTGGGCAGGCCGGACCGCTGGGGCAGCAGCTTGTAGATAGCGCGGAACCACACCTGGCCGATAGGCAGGGTGAAGCTCTCCTCGACCACCACAGGCTGGCCAGTGGCGCAGCAGTCGCGCAGGCGCTGCATCGCGCGCCCAACCTCGCTCGGCGGCACCAGCTCATTCACCAGCTTGCCCGCAAGCTCGGGCAGCTGAGTCTGCTCGTGCACCAGCCGGTTGGCCCACACTACACGGTAGATCTGCTCGCCCTCTTGCCGATAGACGACAATATTAAGCGGTGCGGTATCGAGAATATCAGTCTGAAGGATGTCGATTGGATAGGTTGAGTTAGGTATCATACTGAGTTATGCCAACGATATAATAAGAGCAGTGGGATGAGTGTACACGTTCTTCATTACCGAACTAAAACCATCCCCATATACTGCCGTATTAGTTGATGGCACTATGCAAGGATGAGCCAGCCGATGAGCGAGCGATACCTTGAGCGCAAGTTCACCGTGCGCGCCCACGGCAGGGCGCTGGTGCTGCACAAGCGCGAGCAGGAAAAGCCCGAGCACCGTGTGATGATGGCGCTGCTGTGGGCCATGTACCTGCCGAGCTACCCCGACATCCGTATCGATGTGCCAGTGGGCGTGCGCTACCGCCCCGACCTGGTGCAGCTAGATGCGGCGGGCCAGCCAGTGTTCTGGGGCGAATGCGGCGCAGTGGGGGCCGAAAAGCTAGAGCATCTGTGCCGCCACTACCGCGATACCCACCTGGTGCTGGCCAAGTGGGAGACCCGGCTCGACCGCGTGGCCCAGCAGATCGAGCGGGCGCTGCGGGGCGTGCGCCGCACCCAGCCGATCGAGCTGATCGGGCTGCGCAGCCAGCACGCGCACGCGATCGCGGCCTCGGGCGAGATCGATAGCAAGCTGGAGGGCGTAGAGCGGCTGCGCTGGGAAGCTCGCTAGTATTGGGTCTTGACATTGTCCACAGTTCGAATTAAAATGATTTCAATTCAAACTAATTAAATGGCAGAAGCGCTATGAGCAGAGAGCAAGAGTACGAGATCCAATACCTGCTGCGGCTGATCGGGCTGAACACCATGACCTTTGTCAACCAGCACCTGCAGCAGTACGATCTCACCAACCAGCAGGGCTGGATCCTGCGCTTCCTCGACAAGCAGGAGCAAGAGGGCCAGACCGTGTGCCAGCGCGACATAGAGGACGTGCTCGACATCACCAGCTCGTCGGTCACTAGCCTGCTGCAGGGGCTGGAGCGCAAGCAGTTCATCGTGCGGCGCAGCAGCGCCAGCGACGCGCGGGTGAAAGAGCTGTTCATCACCGACAAGGGCCGCGCGCTGATCGCCGATTTTGTCGGCATTTTCCAGCAGGTCGAGGATCTGCTGGTAAAGGGGCTGACTGGCGACGAGCGCCGCATGCTGGTGGGCCTGCTGCAGCGCGTGGCCAACAACATCGGCTAGGCCACGTTTGCGCATATAGCTCGAATTCTAACTTTCTTCCCGGCAGCACTGCTCCGCTCACCCCAGGAACGTAAGGGGAGGCTTCATGGCGTTTCTGCGACCAATTAGCTTGAATTGAAACCTTCCGCAATCGAACTATTTTTCTAGGAGGCCAGTCATGGCACACTCAGCAACCTACTATTTTGAAGAAGCGCCCGTTCCCAAGGCCATGCTGCACATGGCGCTCCCGCTCATCCTCTCCATGTTTGTCGGCGTGATCTTTGGCCTAGTGGACAACATCTTCATCGGCATGCTCGGCGACGCCGAGAAGGTGGCCACCGCCGTGATGGCCCTGCCCGTGCTGGCGCTGCTGATGGGCATCGCCAACATCTTCGGGGTGGGCTGCGGCAGCTATATCTCGCGGCTGCTGGGCGAGCAGAAGCCCGGCGAGGTGCGCGCGGTCTCGTCGTTCGCGTTCTGGGCCACCTGCGCGGCGGGCGTGGTAGTCAGCGTGCTCGGGCTACTGTTCCTCGACCCGATCGTGGACATGCTGGGTGCGACCGAGCAGCTACGCGCCGACACGCGGAATTTCGTGAGCGTGTTCTTCATTGGCGGCGTGCCGATCATGCTCAGCTTCGCGATGGGCCAGATCGTGCGGGCCGAGGGGGCCGCCAGCGAGGCGATGATCGGCATGGTCGCGGGGATCGTGATCAACCTCATCCTTGACCCGCTATTCATCTTCGGGCTGCACCTAGGGGTGGCCGGGGCAGCATGGGCCAACATGCTCTCGAATGCGCTGATGACGCTGTACTATATGTGGTATCTGACGCGGAGAAGCCAGCAGCTCTCGATCCGGCTGGGCGACTTCCGCTGCAGCGCCACCATCCTGAAGGAGTCGCTCTCGATCGGCGTGCCGGTGTTCCTGACCGGGCTGCTGATGGTGGCCTCGTCGCTGAGCCTGAACAACTTCGCGGCGCTGCATGGCGAGATTGTGGTGGCCGTATTGGGGATTGCCATCCAGGTGAACAATCTGCCGCAGTTCCTGATCAGCGGGCTGTGCGAGGGCGTGCAGCCGCTGATCGGCTACAACTTCGCCGCAGGCAACGGCCAGCGCATGCATCAGATCATCCGGCTGGCGGGGTGGATCTCGCTGGGGCTGGGCGTGGTGCTGTCGAGCGCGCTGTTCGTGGTGAGCGGCCAGGTGCTGGGGCTGTTCATCCACGATCCGGCGGCGGTGGCGCAGGGCACGGCGTGGTTCCAGATCGCGATGCTGGCGCAGATTACGTACGGTGGGATCTATCTGTTCAACAGCATCTTCCAGGCGGTTGGGAAGGCAGTGCCGACATTTGTTATGTCGACAGCCCAGGGCGCGCTGTTCATCCCTGCGGTGGTGCTGGGCAACATGTGGCTGGGAGTGTGGGGTGTGGCCGCCGCGCTGCCGGTCTCCGAGGCGGGCACGGCGGTGCTGGGGCTGGCGATCTACCTGGCCATCCGCAAGGGGCTGCAGCGCCCCGCCGCCAGCGATAGCGCCCCGCTGGCGACGGGCGCATAGCCGCTAGGCGGTGGGGATGTCGCGTAGGGCGTAGAGCGCCTGCAGGCCCTGAAACAGGACAAACAGAACAAACACATGCAGCGCCACGCCCAGCCAGAACCCCGCCAGCACGAAGATCAGGGTGTCCACCGCATAGATGCCCATGCCCACGATAAAGGCCCAGGCGTGGTCGCGGCGGACCAGCCAGCCGAAGGCCGCAAACATGGCCACGATACCGAGGTTGAGCAGCACCTCTACGATCTTCAGCAGCGCCAGAGCAGAGCCGCTCAGATGGTCGGAAAAGCCCATCGCGGCACCCTCGACCACCTGGGTGATGGCTAGGCCGATGGCAAAATCGAAATTCGCGCCGAACAGCATGATAATTGAGTTCAGGAGGGAGAGGCCAGCGATCGCAAAGAAACCGGCAGATCCGCCACGCAGGCGATTCTCGAAGGTGAGCTGCGCCTGGATGGCTGTACGTTCAGAAAGCATCTCGGGCGTAGACATGGGCATACCTCGCAGCATGTATTGATATCGGGGTGTCGTGTACGCTGTGGTTCTGCGCTGATGGCAGCATAGCGATCAGGGCGCTATCACACACCATCAGGGTATCATTTTGTCGGCCCTATTGTAGAATAGATCGCCGTTTTCGGCAACAAAAAACAGCGTACTGGTGCAAGAAAGGGCATACACGCTCCCAACGAGGTCAGTAGCTCCTAACGCCGAGCCGCTGGCTCCCGCGCGGCAGCCAGCAGCTGCTCGATCTTCTCGGCGGTGCCGGTGCCGGGGCGCGGCGTGTGGATGAGCAGCCGCAGGTCGCTAGAGCCAACCGCCTGCAGCCAGAGGAAGTCGAAGTGCAGCACGCCCACCTGGGCGTTGCGCATCGTCTTGCGGCCCTCGGAGACATCCCCTACCTCGTGGCGCGGCCACAGCTCGCGGAACATCGGGCTGATCTCGCTCAGGTCGGCGATCATCTCGGCCCACCACGGGTCGCCGATAAAGCGCCCGTAGCCCACGCGGAACTGGGCCAGGTACACGCGGGCAAGCTCGGCCCACTCCAGGTTGTTGCGCTGGCCGTGCTCGCTAAACAGCCGCCAGATCAGGTTGCGCTCGCGCTCATTCGTAGCATCCCTCACAACAAAGGTAAGACGATAGGCATCATTGCAGGCCACAACGTTCATGCGTGCATCCACCGCACCCGCAGGGGCCGCGCCCAGATGATCGAGGAACTGCTGCACCATCGGGCTGACGGTGGGGGGCGCAAAGGTCTCGACCGGCGCAGGCTGCCGTAGCGCCAGCAGGAACAGGTGGTCGCGCTCGCTGGCATCGAGGCGCAGCACGCTGGCCAGCCGCTCCAGCACCTGCACCGAGACATTGATGTCGCGGCCCTGCTCAAGCCAGGTGTACCACTCGGTGCTGACGCCCACCAGCAGGGCCACCTCCTCGCGGCGAAGGCCAGGGGTGCGGCGACGCAGGCCGCGCGCGAAGCCCGCCTGCTCGGGCGCGACGCGGGCGCGGCGGCTGCGCAGGAAGGTGGCCAGCTCGTGCTGGCGCTCAAGATCGAGCGATTGAATAGCCATGCTTGTTCTCCCACAGAACCCAAACAGGAAGCGTGAGTTCTAGGATAAGCGCTTCTCTCGTCAAAGCGGCAGCGATATTATACCCTTTTGCCGGTGAGAGATTCAGGACAGCGCCGAAATTGCCCGGCGCAGATCCTGATCAAGATGATTGGAGAGGGATACCATGCATATCTTTGTCACTGGTGCGACGGGCTTTGTGGGCAGCGCCGTGGTGCGCGAGCTGCTGGATGCAGGGCATAGTGTGGTAGGGCTGGCGCGATCGGATGCGGGGGTGGCGGCCCTGGCCAGCGCGGGCGCAGCGGTGCAGCGCGGCACGCTGGAGGATCTCGACATCCTGGGCAGCACCGCCGCTGCAGCGGATGGTGTGATTCACACCGCCTTCATCCACAACTTCAACGACTTCGCCACCTCGGTCGTGGCCGACCGCAGGGCGATCGAGGCGCTGGGGGCGGCGCTGGAAGGCTCGGGGCGACCGCTGATCGTCACATCGGGCATGGCCGGGCTGGCCGTAGGCCGCGCCGCCACCGAGGACGATGTGCCAGATGAATCGTTCCCGCGCGTCTCGGAGAAGGTCGGGCTATCGTTCGTGGAGCGGGGCGTGCGGGCCATGGCCATGCGGCTGCCGCCCTCGGTGCACGGCAAGGGCGACCACGGCTTTGTGCCGCAGCTGATCAGCGTGGCCCGCGAGCGCGGCGTGTCGGCCTACGTGGGCGCGGGCGAGAACCGCTGGGCCTCGGTGCACCGCCCCGACGCGGCGCGGCTCTACCGCCTAGCACTGGAGAAGGGCGAAGCGGGCACACGGCTGCACGCCATCGGCGACGAGGGCGTGCCCGCCCGCGTGATCGCCGAGGTCATCGGGCGGCACCTGGGCGTGCCGGTGGTCTCCATCCCCGCCGAACGGGCCGCCGAGCACTTCGGCTGGATCGGGGCGTTCTTCGCAATAGATATACCCGGCAGCAGCACGATCACCGAGCAGCGCTTCGGCTGGAAGGCGCAGGGACTAGGCCTGATCGAGGATCTGGAGCAGGGACACTACTTCGACCGCTAGCGCCAGCCAAAGCCACAAGCGCCCCCTCGGGATGCCGAGGGGGCGCTTTTTGGCGTGGTTGACATGATGGCGCAAGCAGAGCATTGTGCTGATCGCTCTTAGGTTCACCCAACCATTGAGCAGGCAAAACAATAGCGATACTATCTTTTGTTCTTATATTTCTAGTAATTTGTTCATGTATTGACACAAGAACATCTACATGATAGGATCGGAACATACCGCAGAACAACCCGGCTAGAATCTCGCGCGCACCTTTTTTGTTGCCCTAGTACATCGTGCACTGCTTCCAAGGAAGGGAGAAAATCTCATGGCGAGAGCGATGTTTCGCACCACGCTGGCCGCAGCGCTGATCGTAGGCGTGCTGGCCCCCAGCTTTGTTGGGGCCAAAGGCAAGCAGCCCCCACCGGCCAATCCCCCGACGTTTACGGATGTCTCGGTCCACGACCCCTCGGTGATCAAGGTTGACGACACCTACTACGTATTCGGATCGCACCTCGCCTCGGCCAAGACCAAGGATCTGATGCAGTGGACGCAGATCTCGTCGAGCGTGAGCGCCGACAACCCGCTGTTTGACGATGTGCTGACCGAGCTGAAGGAGACCTTCGACTGGGCGCAGTCGGACACGCTGTGGGCGCCAGATGTGGTGCGACTGAAGGATGGCCGCTTCTACATGTACTACAACGCCTGCAAGGGCGACTCGCCCCGCTCGGCCATGGGCGTGGCCGTGGCCGACAAGGTGGAAGGCCCCTACAAAGACCTGGGCATCTTCCTGAAGTCGGGCATGTGGGATCAGACCAGCGAGGACGGCACGATCTACGATGCGCGCGTGCACCCCAATGTGGTAGACCCCAACGTGTTCTACGACCACAAGGGCCAGCTGTGGATGGTGTACGGCTCGTACTCGGGCGGCATCTTCATCATGAAGATGGATGAGCACACTGGCAAGCCCGTGGCCGGGCAGGGCTACGGCAAGAAGCTGCTGGGCGGCAACCACAGCCGGATCGAGGGCAGCTACATCCTCTACAGCCCCGACACGCGCTACTACTACCTGTTCATGTCGTTCGGCGGGCTGGCGGCAGATGGCGGCTACAACATCCGCGTGGCTCGCTCGCGCAACCCCGATGGCCCCTACTACGATGCCCAGGGCACCGACATGATCAATGTCAAGGCCAACCCCGACCTGCCGCTGTTCGACGACGCCTCGATCGAGCCGTACGGCGTGAAGCTGATGGGCAACTTCCTGTTTGACCGCAAGGTGGGCGACCCGGGCAGCGGCATCGGCGTGGGCTATGTCTCGCCCGGCCACAACTCGGCCTACTACGACGCCAAGAGCGGCAAGTACTTCCTGTTCTTCCACGCCCGCTTCCCGCAGCAGGGCGAGACCCACCAGGTGCGCGTGCACCAGATGTTCATGAACCAGGACGGCTGGCCGGTGGTCGCGCCCTACCGCTACACCGGCGAGACCGCCGACACCGTGCGCTGGGACGAGATGGCCGGGTCGTACAAGTACATCAACCACAACAAGGCGATCACCACCAGCATCACGCTGGCGCAAGACATCACTCTGCTGCCCACGGGCAGGATCAGCGGCGCGGTGAGCGGCACGTGGCTGAAGACTGGCCCGAACAGCGTATCGATCAAGATCGGCGGCGAGCGCTACAGCGGCGTGTTTGCCCGCGAGTGGAACCCCGACGAGGCCAAGTACGCGCTGGTCTTCACCGCGCTGTCGAAGCAGGGCGTGGCGATCTGGGGCCGCAAGTACCAGGTGCTGAGCGACAAGCAGGCGGTGGCCGCCGTGGTGAGCGACCTGAGCCTGGGCGACACCAGCGCGGTGATCGCCAACCTGTCGCTGCCCACCGAGGGCACCCAGCACAGCACGATCGCGTGGCAGTCCTCCAACCCCGCCGTGGTCTCGGCCACGGGCGTGGTGACGCGCCCGACGCCCGATGTGGGCGACGCGACCGTGACGCTGACGGCGACCATCACAAAGGGCAAGGCGACCGCCACCAAGAGCTTCACGGTGGTGGTGAAGGCCAAGAAGCTGGGCGGGCTGATAGCGCACTACGCCTTCGACGGCAGCCTGGCCGATAGCGCAGGCCTACAGGGCGACGGCAGCGTGACGGGCGCGCGAATCGACCAGGCGGGCGGCAGCATCGGCTACGACACGGGCGTGAAGGGCCAGGCGGCGGTATTCGACGGCGCATCGGGTGTGAAGCTGCCCAGCGGCATGTTCCAGGGCAACAGCTACTCGGTGGCGCTGTGGCTGAAGCCCGCGCAGCTGACGGCCTACACCACCACGTTCTTCGGCGCGCGCGACGCCAACCACTGGGTCAGCCTGCTGCCCATGGGGCACAGCGGCGTGGGCGGGCGCACCATGGTATGGTCCGGCTCGGTGCCGTGGTACGACTCGGACACTGGCGTGCAGATCCCGACGAATGCGTGGAGCCACGTGGCCTTCACGGTCAACGAAGGTACGCTCACCATCTATGTGGATGGCGTGCAGAAGTACAGCGGCGCGAACTTCCCCGATGTGTTCACCAGCACCGACGCGACCTTCGCGCTGGGCGTGAACTGGTGGGATGCGGCCTACAAAGGCCAGATCGATGACCTGTGGCTGTACGACAGCGTGCTGACGCCCGAGCAGATCGCGGCCCTGGCGGCCAAGTAGCCACGGCGTAGGCGCAGAGCAAAGGGCCAGGGCGTGCAGAACGCACCCTGGCCCTTTTGTGCGCTGAGACACGGCGCACTATCGCGCCGCTAGAGCCATTTCTCCATGAAGATCAGCTCGTCGCGCTGGTAGTCGAGCCGCTCGTAGAACTGCTGGACGCGGGCGTTGTGCATCTCGATCAGCAAATTAACCTTGACGCAGCCCACGGCGCGCAGCCGCTGCTCAAGCTGGGCCAGCAGCGCCGCGCCCAGGCCCTGGCTCTGGCGCTGGGGGTCGATAGCCAGGTGGTTGATCCAGCCGCGCCGCCCGTCGTAGCTGCCCATCACCGCGCCAATGATCGCACCATCGTCGGCCACGCACACCACAAACAGGTCGGCGTCGCGCTCCTGCTTGTGCAGGATGCCCTCGGGCGCATCCGAGACGCCCAGGCTGATCCCCACCGCTCGCCACAGGGCCATCACTGCATCGTAGTCGGACATCTGGAAGGTGCGAAACTGCATTGCTGTCCTCTTCTAGAGATCTATCGGCATATTCGTCGTCGCGTCGATCTGGCCCGCGAAGGCCGCGCCATAGAAGGCCGCAGCCACCGCGATCGGCCCAACGATGTGGGCGTTAAACTCGGCCAGCTCCTCGGCAGGCACCCACAGCTCCTGATGGGCAAGGCCGCCAACCAGCTGCACCGGGAAGCGCTGCGCGTACGGCTCGGCCAGCTCAAAGCGCATCACGAAACCAGCGAAGCCCGAGGCGCGGTCTTTGGTGTTCCAGTCGCGGGCGATCTGCCCGGCATAGTCGGCGTTGAGCACCGGGTAGAAGATCGGCTGCTCGGGCAGGCGAGGCGGGAAGGCGCGGTAGCCGCTGGCCGCGATCAGGGCCAGCTCGCGCAGGCCCACCGGGCGAAAAAGCTGCATGGTCAATATCCCCTCGTTGCGGAAATGCGGCCATGGTGCCATAGACTTGGACCGTGGTCAAAAGGGAACCAGGGGTGGGCCGCGCTCGTCTGTACAAGACACAGCGTCACCCAAAAGGAGGTCTAACCATATGCGAATCGCCCTTGCCTGTTTGCTGCTCGCCGGCCTGCTGCTCGCCAGCTGCGGCGGTAGAAGCCCGCTGGATGGCACCACATGGACGCTCGCCAGCATCGGCGGCACAGCGCCGGTGGCCGGGTCGAACGTTGGGATCGCGTTTAAAGATGGGAATGTCGGCGGCAGCGGTGGGTGTAACCAGTATGGGGGGACATATCAGACCAGCGGCGAGAAGATTCAGTTTGGCGAGATCGTATCGACGCTGATGGCCTGCGCCGACAACAGCCTGAACGATCAAGAGCAGCGCTTTCTGAAGCTGCTGCAGCAGAGCGCCAGCTACCAGCAGGCATCGGGCACGCTGACCCTGCGCGACGGCGCGGGCGGCACGCTGCTGGTGTTCCAGCAGGGCGCGGCGCAGCCATAGCCCCGATCAGCGCATACAGACAACAAGCCCCCGCCCAGCATCAGCCAGGCGGGGGCTTGCCTCTCCATCAGCAGGCGGCGCACAGCCGCATTAGGCCAGCCGCCGCGCCCGCGTGCGCCGCAGCTGCGAGACCATGGCCACGCCGATCTGGAGCGAGCTATAGGTGGTGATCGCGCTCAAATCGATGCCCAGGCCCACCAGGGTCTGCGCCACCTCGGGGCGGATGCCGGTGAGCACCACCTGCGCCCCCAGCAGCTCCACACCCTCGGCGGCCACAATCAGGCTCTTGGCCACCTGGGTGTCCACCACCGGCACGCCGGTTATGTCGAGAATAGCCACCCTGGTATGGTTGTGCTCGACCCCCTCCAGCAGCGACTGGATGATCTGCTGGGCGCGCTGCGAGTCAATCGTGCCGATCAGCGGCATCACCAGCACATCGTCGCTGATCGGGATGAGCGGGGTCGACAGCTCGGCCAGCGCCAGCTTCTGCCCCGCGATGATCTGCTCCTGCATCTGGGCGCGCTCAAGCTCGGTGCGCTTGCGCTCGCTCAGGTCGGTGAGCAGGGCCACAAACAGCCGCTTCTCATCCAGCATCATCTCGCCCACCGCCAGCTCCAGCGCCAGCGGCGAGCCATCCATGTGCTGCCCCACCACCTCGCGCGCGGGGCCGACGTGGCGGTACTCCTGGGCGTAGGGCACCGGCAGCAGATCGGCGACCGGCCTGCCGATCACATCCACTACATTGTAGCCGAACAGGGTGGCGATCGCGGGGTTGGCCGACTGGATGTAGCCGTGGTGGTTTACGGTTAGGATACCCGCATAGGTATTGTCCACGATCGCCTGGCGCTCGGCGCTGGCAGTGGCCAGGGCGTGCATCAGGTCGTTGAATGAGCTGATCACCTGGCTGAACTCATCGCGGCTCTCGTAGAGCACCACCTCGCTAGTCGAGCCCTCAAGCATGCGGCGCGCCGCCGCGCCCAGCGCGCCAACCGTATCCATCACCGAGAAGTAGAAGCCGACCCACAGGTAGGTTACGGCCAGCAGCATCAGCGCGCTCAGGCCGACCAGCATGGCGTACTGCCCCCCAAGCTCGGCCAGCCGCGCCTCTAGCAGGCCATCCAGCACCTCCGACGAGCTTTCCCAGAGCGCCAGATTGGCCTCCAGCGCCTGCTTGGCCTGGGCGTTGTAGCTGGCCGAGTCAATCGGGATCTGCGCGGCGTAGATCAGATCTTGATTGGTGGCCGTCACAAAGCCATCGGTCAGCTCGACAAACTTCTGGTAGTCGCCCGACAGCGCGATCTTAATCGGGGGATTGCGGGCAAACACCGCATCCATGCCATGCTTGGTCGAATCGATGCTCAGCCGCACCTGGCCGCTGAGCATGGTGAACTGCGACTTATCGGTGTCCGAGACGCTCTGCTGCTCGATAAGGCGCTGGCCAAACGCCGCAACCTGCGACACCTCCTCGTGGATGCCGGGCAGATAGCGCAGCACATTCTCGATCATGTAGGTGCTATCGAGGTCGGGGTCGATGATCAGATTCGAGCTATCGCCAACTTTCGCGATCAGATCCTGGATGTCGCCGACAAAGCTGGCGTGGATATCGTCGCTCTGCTTACCGAGCATGTCGAAGGTACGCGGGCGCAGTGCATCCCAGCTGGAGGAGAGCACCGCAAGATCGGTGGTGGTGCCAAGCGCCTCGCCATGGCGCGCGTCAAGATCTTGCAGCGTGCGAAAATCTTGCTGGATCATCTGCTGGTTATTCACCAGATCGTTTTTCACCGCACTCTGACCGCTGGCAAACATCGCGGCCAGGCGCTGCTCCAGCAGCGCGTGCTCCAGCAGCAGGTTCAGCGAGCGTAGGTAGGAAAGGCCCGCCTGCTCCTTCTTGGTAAAGGCGATATCGTGGTGAAGGCGGATGATCGAACTGCCGAGGGCGAAGGCGAGCGGTATGGCAAACAGGATACTGATCAGAGCAAACTTCTGCGGGTAGCGCAGACGGCTGAGCAAGAGCACGGCTGGGTTGAAAAATGTTTTCATGGGTTGACGATCTTGATGTAGGAGCGAAAGCCGTATGCCATGCGATCTAATGCGTGCCCGGTGGCGGCAGGTCAGGGCCACCATGGGGGCGCTCAGCGCTATGGCGCTGGAACAAAATCGGGCACAGTCTCACGGGCGTGCCCACCGCCTTGTAGCGCGATAGCATCACATCCCAGAGCGACTGCGCCACAGGTGATCGATCTGGCGCTGGCTCATTCTTGGCCAGCGCCACATACCGCAGCACCACCCGGATCCAACCCGATCTATCGCATCGGCGGAGAGGCAGGGCTGCTTCACCACGGTGGCCCTATTATAGGGCATAGTGACGCAAGCCTAGACAGCCCGGGCAGATCGACCAGGGGGCACGGCAGCCCGGCAAAAGGCCGAAGGCCGACGGGCGACCGCATACAAGCCCTACTTGGTGCCGCGTGGCACTCGAACGACCAGCAGCAGACCAGCTGCTCGCCAGGCCATATAGTATTAACAATAGTAGGAAGAAAGGCCCCCCAACATCGGAGAGGTGCACCGGCCTCGGGTGCGTCGCTGCGCGGAGTACGAGTGGGGCTATGGTAGCGGACAAGCGATGCGGTGTCAAGCAATAGCGCGTCAGGGCCTTTGCGCTCGTGCACGGCGGACAAGGCTTTCCACCAAGGCTCCAAGACAGTACGGGGCAATAGCACAGTCTCCCAAGGCTGCACCCTGCAGGATCCACGGTGCGAAGCGCTTGGTGCCGTGCGCACAGGGCTTCTATCCCCTTCCAATTAAATAGTATTTTCATTGACAAATAGTCTATATTAGCATAATCTAACACTATGACAATACCAACACAAACCCCAGCCACCCGCCCTGGGCCACGGCTGCTCACGGTGCGGCGCTCACAGCACATCACGCCCCACATGCAGCGCGTCACCCTGGGCGGCGAGGCCCTGGCAGGCTTCCCCACGGGCCGCGAGGGCGCAAACATCAAGATCTTCCTGCCCCAGCCTGGGCAGGCCGCGCCCACCCTGCCCAGCTTCGGCCAGGGCGGCATCACATGGCCCGCCGACGCACCCCGCGCCATCGTGCGCACCTACACCCTGCGCAGCTACCGCGCCGACGCAGGCGAGATCGACATCGACTTTGTGCTGCACGATCACGCTGGCCCCGCCTCGGCATGGGCGGCCAGCGCCAAGCCCGGCGACACACTGGGCGTGGGCGGCCCCGGCGCAGGCGGCCCGGTGCTGCCGCCCGCCGAGTGGCACCTGCTGGTCGGCGATCTCTCGGCGCTGCCCGCCATCGGCGCGCTGCTGGAGAACATGCCCGCCACCGCGCGCGGCCACGCCCTGGTCGAGCTAGCCTCGCCCGAGGACCGGCAGCAGCTGGCCGTGCCGCCCGGCGTGACGCTCGCATGGCTCGACCAGCCCACACCAGGCCAGCCCAGCCCGCTGGTGGCGGCGGTGCGCGCCCTGGCCTGGCCCACCGCAGCGCAGACCTTCACCTGGCTGGCAGGCGAGAACAGCGCGGTCATCCAGATCCGCGACGAGCTGCGCCAAGCACACGGGCTGGACCGCAGCCAGCTGCGCGCCGTGCCCTACTGGAAGCGCGGCACCGCCGAGGAGGCCTACCACGACGAGCGCCACACCGTGATGGATGGCTAGGCGCTGGCGGCGTAAACATGGCACAGCAAGGCCCCAAGCTTGATAGCTTGGGGCCTTGCTATAGGCAACGATGATGAAGAAAGCTAGGCCAAGAGCATGCCTCTAGCCCGCGCGAGCCGATTGACGAAGAGGAAGCGATCGGGGGTGTGGGACTGCCGCGAGAAGCGCTCGTAGATCGCGGCCTCCTTCACATAGGCGTGCTCGTCGTGGTAGAGCGCACCCAGCAGGTCGTAGGGCCAGGCGGCCACCCCGCTGCGCGTGGCGATATTCTCCTGCTCGGCGGTGCTGACCAGCCGCAGCAGCAGACGCTCAAGTACATCGAACTTCCCCTCGCCCACCAGCATGCGAATATTGTCCGTATAATCGCTATAGTGCCTGCCACGGTAGAAGCCGGGTTTCTCCATACGTGCTCCTCAAGCTTGATCTGCGTCCTGACCGCGATGTGGGAAATAGTACGCTACAGATACCGATTAAGAACGGGCTTTCGATGCGGTTTGGGAGATTTCGAGAGATTGCTGATATTGTTGCGCAACTACGCCTAGAAACGACAACCCCTTAACTTTCCCCACCGCCGCGCGACCGTATACTGAGCCTATGCCGCACCACAGCGGGATGGCGGCGCTGCGACACGCGCCCCGAGGCATGTTCCGCGCCTGGGAAGAAGGAGACCACCATGGATAAACACGACCTGCTGCTGGCCACGATCGCCCACAAGCCCACCCCGCGCACGCCGGTGGCGCTCTGGCGGCACTGGCCGGTGGAGGATCAGTCGGCAGATCTGCTGGCCAAGGCCACCATCGACTTCCAGCGCCGGTTCGACTTCGACCTGATCAAGGTGACGCCCTCGCAGACGTTTGTGGGCGAGGATCTGGGGCTGCGCGGCCACTACGACGGCAACCCCGAGGGCGACCTGGTGCAGGGCGAGCGGCCCATCCGCACCATCGAGCAGTGGGAGGCGATCGCGCCGCAGCCTGTGACCACCGGCGCGCTGGCCCGGCAGATCCGCTGCCTGGAGCTGATCGCCGCCGAGGCGGGCGACACGCCCTTCCTGCAGACGATCTTCAACCCGCTGACGGTGGCCAACTGCCTGGCCGGCCCCAACGCGGCGATCTGGCGGCGGCGCTACCCCGACGCGTTCAAGCGCGGCTTCGACGCGATCATCGAGACCTGGGGCGGCTTTGTGGCGGCGGTGATGAAGACCGGCGCGGCGGGCATCTTCTTCTCCACCGCCGA
The DNA here is from genome assembly GCA_009268125.1 of Chloroflexia bacterium SDU3-3. Lineage (NCBI taxonomy): Bacteria > Bacillati > Chloroflexota > Chloroflexia > Chloroflexia bacterium SDU3-3. The sequence continues at coordinate 275,689 of WBOU01000003.1, forward strand.
CGCCAGCTACCGCACCATGTCCGAGGAGGAGTACCGCCGCTGGGGCCGCACCTCGGATCTGGCGGTGGCCGAGCCGAGCAAGGCGGGCTGGCTGAACCTGCTGCATGTGCACGGCGAGGAGCTGATGCTGGATGTGGTGGCCGACTACCCCTTCCAGATCGTGAACTGGGACGACAAGCGGTCTGGCCCCACGCTGGCCGAGGGCGCGAAGATCTTCGCGGGCAAGGCGGTGGCGGGCGGCCTGGCCCAGTGGAGCACGCTGCTGGATGGCTCGCCCGCGCAGGTGGCGCAGCAGGCCCGCGAGGGCATCGCGCAGATGGGCGGGCGCGGCTACGTGCTGGCGGCAGGCTGTGTGACGCCCATCCCCGTGGCCGAGGCCAACATCCGCGCGGCTATCGCGGTGGCGCGCGGCGCGGCGTAGGCGCTGTAAGCTATTTATCCTAAAAGTGGTTCTGCGTCAGCCCGACCGTAGGCAATGCTTGCAGCGTTGCCCGGTCGGGCTGACCGACTGCGGCCCCGATGAGGGTAGTGGTCTCACATGGTCTCACTTTTGATGCTGTTTCTGCGTCGGGTCGTCCGTAGGCAATACTTGCAGCGTTGCCCGGACGACCCGACGCCAAGGTACCATTCACGATAGCGGTTCCTCTTGTATGCTGGGTGAATGCCCTGCGCGGGCGGCGTCAGGGACTCCGCGCCCCTGAACCCCCGCCAGGGGAGTGGCCCCTGGACGCCAATTTGAGACATTCCTATGCCGAATGATGGCGGCTGGTGTTCATGCATATGACCATCAACACCTGAGCGGCACCTTCGCCGCATGGGCCGGGTGGGTAAAGTGGAGTAGCGATCATCGTTCGCAGGCAACATAAAAGCAGTGCTCATGTTCAGCATGACCCGCATGCAACCATGTACAGTGCATAGCTTAGCAAGTCTGGCCCATCTCCCGCATCCCAGTACCCTCCCCACAAAAGTGGCTCCTGCTGAGGTCTGCGCAGCTCACCGCAGCCGCTCGGGTGCCCAGCCCACCACATCAAGGCGGCGCACGAAGTGCAGCAGCGGCGGCTGGGGCGGCAGCGTCACGCCGATCTGGTCGGCCATGCGGTTGAGCGCAAGCTCGGCGGTGGCGGGCTGCAGCGGCCATGGCTCGTGGTGGATCTCGCCGCGCCAGAGGTGGCCGCGCCGGTCGGCGGCATAGAGGCAGTAGCGCTCGGTGAGCCAGTGCTCCAGGCTGCCCGGCGTAGAGCGGTAGACTGGGCCTGCTGGGCGGTAGTGGGCGTGCAGCTCGGCGGGAGCCGCGCCGGGGTGCGCGCGCCTGCTGCGGTAGAGGATGGTGCCGCCCAGGTCGTCGCAGGCCATGCGGGCGTGGAAGTAGGGCAGGTGGAACACGGCCCTGGCGCCCTCCACCGCCAGCGGGCTGGCCGCATCCAGGCTGAAGAACCACACCCCCGGCTTGCCGCCCGCCGTCACATAGGTGCGCACGTTCAGCTCGGGGAAGGCCGACACACCAGGGACGGCGGGGCCATAGCGCGGGCGCGTCCCGCGCATCTGGAAGGGCACCACGCCCAGCCAGGCCTCGCCGCCGTAGGTCTCTAGCTCTAGCCCGGGCGGCAGCAGGGCGCGCAGCGACGCGGCGGGCACGGGCCAGTGGGCGAACAGCAGGCTATGCCACTGCATAGCCAGCACCCAGGGGGTGGCAGGCGCGGGCCAGGGGCGGTGGGCGGTATCGCCTAGGGGCATAGGCACTCCCTAGGCTGTGGCGGGCAGCTCCAAATCTTTTGCACTGCGCACGTGCTCCTCGATGTAGCGCACGATCTCGCTCATGGGCGAGCCGGGCGTGAAGACCTCGGCGATGCCGTGCTGCTCCTTGAGGAGCTGGGCATCCGCAGGCGGAATGATGCCGCCAGCAATCACCAGGATGTCCTCGGCGCGCTCCTGGGCCAGCAGCCGCGTGACGTGCGGCAGCAGCGTGAGGTGCGCGCCGGAGAGGATGGAGAGGCCGATCACGTCGACATCCTCCTGAATGGCGGCCTCAACGATCATGCTCGGCGTCTGCTGAAGTCCGGTGTAGATAACCTCCATCCCGGCGTCGCGCAAGGCGCGGGCGATGATCTTGGCTCCTCGGTCGTGGCCGTCTAGCCCTGGCTTGGCGACAAGAACGCGAATTGTGTGCGGCACTGGCGTCCTCCTCAGTATAGTGCAATCTGCTGGGGTTTGGCTACCGGGGATGTGCGGTGGCGGGACGGTGGATTCGTTTACCACCAAGACTCCAAGGAACAAAAGGGAATGATCAACCACGAAGATGCGCAGGCGCGAAGCGTACAAAAGCGAACGATGAGAACAGGAGGGCAGAAGGCATTAGCCTGACGGTGTGGTGGTGGGATCGACCTTCGTCGAGCGCTCACCTGCCTTCATCATGCGGAGATTGGCCTTCGTCGAGCGCTCACCTGCCTTCGTCATTGGGAATAGGGAATAGAGACCACGAATTCCCTGCGCTCTATTCCCTCACGCCCTTCGTGCCTTCGCGTCTTCGTGGTTAATCGGCCCCTACACGTGCTGGACCAGCTCGACAAGCATGCCCATGGCGGCCTTGGGGTGCACGAAGGCCACCAGGGTGCTGTGGATGCCGGGGCGCGGCTCCTGATCGATCAGCTGCACCCCCTCGGCGCGCAGCTGGTCGAGGGCGGCGCGGATGTCATCCACGCGGTAGGCAATGTGGTGGAAGCCCTGGCCGCGCTCGCGCAGGAACTTGGCGAAGCTGGCCTCCTCGGATGTGGGCGTGATCATCTCGATCAGCACATCGCCCACCTCGGCCACCGCCACGCGCATGTGGCGCTCGGGCAGCTCCAGCACCTCCCACTCCTTCACGCCGAAGGCCCGCTGGTAGAAGGCCACCCCGGCCTCCAGATCCTGCACCACGATGCCGATATGATCAACGTCGGTGAACATAGCCTATCTCTTTCTTTCACTTGCCGCGCCCTAGAGGCGCACCTCGGGCCGGTACTCGCCCCAGATCGTGCGCAGCACGCCGCAGACCTCGCCCACCGTCGCGTAGCACTTCAGCGCCTCGCGCATGGGGTAGAGCACATTGTCGCTGCCGCGCGCCGCCTGGTCAAGCTCGGCCAGGGCCTTCTGCACGGCGGCGTTGTCGCGGCCAGCGCGCAGCCGCGCCAGGGATGTGGCCTGCTCGTGCGCCACCTCGTTGTTGGGCGTGAAGATCGGCGGCGTCACCTCCTCGGCGCTGGTGAAGCGGTTCATGCCCACTACCACCTGCTCGACCGACTCGACGCGCTGCTGGTAGGCGTAGGCCGCATCGGCGATCTGCTCCTGCATCCAGCCCTGCTCGATCACGCTGACCGCGCCGCCCATGTCGTCGATCTGGGCGATCAGGGCGCTGGCCTCGGCCATCAGGGCGGCGGTGAGCGACTCGACAGCGTACGACCCGGCGAAGGGGTCGGCGGTCTCGGCTACCCCGCTCTCGTGGGCAATGATCTGCTGGGTGCGCAGCGCCAGGGTGGCGCTCTCGGTGGTGGGCAGGCCCAGGGCCTCGTCGAAGCTATTGGTGTGCAGCGACTGCGTGCCGCCCAGCACCGCCGACAGCGCCTGAAGCGTGGTGCGCACCACATTGTTCAGCGGCTGCTGGGCCGTCAGGCTCGACCCCGCCGTCTGGGTGTGGAAGCGCAGCATCTGCGACTGCGGCTTCTTGGCCCCGAAGCGCTCCTTCATGATCGTGGCCCAGAGCTGGCGGGCGGCGCGGAACTTGGCCACCTCGTGCAGAAAGCCGTTGTGGGCGTTGAAGAAGAACGACAGGCGCGGCGCGAACTCATCCACATCCAGCCCGGCGCGGATGGCGGCCTCGACATAGGCGATGCCGTCGGCCAGCGTGAAGGCGATCTCCTGCGCCGCCGTGCTGCCCGCCTCGCGGATGTGGTAGCCCGAGATCGAGATAGTGTTCCAGCGCGGGATGTGGGCCTGGCAGTACGAGAAAGTGTCGGTGATCAGGCGCATGGATGGGCGCGGCGGGAAGATGTATGTGCCGCGCGCCACATACTCCTTCAGAATGTCGTTCTGGATGGTGCCGCCCAGCTTGTCGGATGAGACGCCCTGCTGCTCGGCCACCAGATCGTAGAGCATGAGCAGCACCGAGGCCGGGGCGTTGATCGTCATCGAGGTGGTGACTTTATCCAGCGGGATACCGTCGAAGAGGATCTTCATGTCCTCCAGGCTGTCGATCGCCACGCCGACCTTGCCGATCTCGCCCTCGGCGCGCGGGTCATCCGAGTCGAGGCCCAGCTGGGTGGGCAGGTCGAAGGCCACCGAGAGGCCGGTCTGGCCCTGGGTCAGCAGGTAGCGGTAGCGCTGGTTGCTCTCGCGGGCCGAGGCGAACCCGGCGTACTGGCGCATGGTCCACAGGCGGCCCTTGTACATCGTGGGGTAGATGCCGCGCGTGAAGGGGTACTGGCCGGGATCGGCGTGGGCCACCGCGACATCCTCGGCGCGGTAGACGGGCTTCACCTCGATGGCCTGCTCGGCGGTCTGCTGCTCGCTCATTGCGTACCTCCTTAGAGCGCGACCGAGAGAATGACCCGCTGGCCGTGCTCGGCCACCAGATCACGGAGGGCGGGCAGCACCTCCTCGGCGGCCTGGGCGGGCGGCATTGGCAGCACGGCCCCGGCGGCCTGGGCGTGTCCGCCGCCCTTCCAGCGCTTGGCCAGCGTGGCCACGTTGATCGGCGGCTGCGAGCGCAGGCTGATCTTGGTGGCGCCGGTGGGCAGCTCTTTGAACATCACCAGGGCGGGCAGGCCCTCGATGCGCTGCATCTCAAGCACCAGCTCATCCACCGCGCCATCCTCCGCGCCGCTGCCGTGCAGCATGGCCTGAGTCACGGTGGCCCACGCGATCACGCCATCGGTCTGAAGGTTGGCAAGGGCCATGCCGATCAGCACGGCGGTGCTCAGCGGGCGGGCGTAGAACATCTCCTTCACCGCGCTGGCCTGGTCGGCCCCCAGCGCCAGCAGCTCGGCCCCGATCCGCATGGTCTCGGGCGTGGTCGAGTCGGTCTGGAAGCACTGGGTGTCGGTCAGCACGCCGAACATCAGGCAGGTGGCCAGCTCGGGCGTCACATCCACGCCCATGGCCTGGAACAGGCGCAGCAGGATCTCGCAGGCCGAGGCGGCCTCGGGCTGCACCAGGCTCACCTCGCCCATGCCGGTGTTGGTCTCGTGGTGGTCCACCACCAGCACCGGCAGGTCGCGCAGGGCCAGCTCGTGCTCGGCGAACACATCGCCGGTACGGGCAAAGCTGGCGGTGTCGGTCATAATGATCAGGTCGGCATCGGGCAGGCTCTGGCCGGGGGTGTAGACCTGGATGGCGGGCACGCCGGGCAGCCAGGCGGCCATCTTCGGCAGCACCGAGGAGGCCAGCGGCGTGGCGCGCTTGCCCATGGCCGTGAGGGCGTGCCACATGCTCAGCATCGAGCCAATGGCGTCGCCATCTGGGTTGACGTGGGTGAGCAGCAGGATGTGCTGGGCCTCGCTGATGCGCTGGAGCATCAGCGGGGCCGCCTGGGCTGGCTCGCGAACCAAGATGGGGGCGAGAGAGGTCATTGCGACAGCTCCTTTTCTGAGCGGGTCTAGTCGGTGTAGAACGAGTGCGGGTTGGCCAGCACCGAGGTCTGGCGGCTGCCGTCATCCAGACCTGGGCGCTGCGGCCTGCGCGCGTGGAGGATGCCGGGGGCGTGGCGGGCAAGCCAGTCGAAGAGATACCGCCCCGCGTCGCCATCGAGCGTGCAGGCGCGCGGCTGGGCGTGCTCGGCATCGCTGAAGTGCAGCGCCAGGCGCGTCACCTCGGGGTTCCAGTGGACAAACGTCACCAGATCAAGGTTGATCAGCAGCTCGTCGATCTGAATAAACTTGGCCATCTCCTTCTCTCCTTCCGCGTGCCGCCGAGCCTAGCGAATAAACATCAGGCCCAGCGGGATAACCATGATCACGCCGACAAACGCCGCCAGTGAGAGCTTGCTGGCCGCGATCTTCTCCTGCAGCCACAGGATGCCGTTTTTGAACGGGCCGTAGCAGGTGAGCAGCACCACCAGCGAGACCAGCGTGACGCTCACCATCTCGATCAGCACGATCATGAAGGCGGCGGGGCCGCCCACGCTCAGCGCGGCGATCAGCGTGTCGATAAAGGTGGTGATGTTCGCGCCCATGATGTAGGGCACGGCGTGCTCGCGGCGCACAAAGCCCTTGGCGTGCAGCGGCACCAGGATGGAGAGCGAGACCGAGACCGACATAGTGATGGATGTGACCAGCGCGCCCAGCGCGAACATGGCCAGCGGGTGGGCCAGGTAGCGCTGCAGGTTGGCGAAGGCACCTGTGTCGGATGTCATCTCGGGCAGCACGCTGTCGAGCAGCTTGAAGGCCATGAGCATAGTGCCCACGCCCACGATGAAGATCAGCCAGCCCGGCATCTGCAGCATGTCTAGCCGATCCATGATCGGGCCGTAGATGATCTTGATGAAGGATGGCACCTCGGCGATATCACCCGGCTGCCACACGCCCAGCAGGTTGGTCTGCATCATGCCCAGACCCACGGCCAGGGCGGGCAGGTAGATCGCCGCCGTGGTGAGCAGCGAGAGGATGCCGATCGAGACGCTCTTGCCGCGCTCGTGGCCGCGCAGGCTGTAGATGAAGCCGATGCCCAGCACCACGAACGACGCGCCCAGCCGCGACCCGGTGATCATCAGCAGGGTCTGCATGCTGTTGATGCTGTGCGAGGCGAACAGCGTCACGGCGATCGCCGCCACCGGCGAGCCGCTGAGGAAGGTGTAGGCCAGCAGCCAGCCGAACCCGAGCGCGCTGGTGTTGCTGGTGATCAGCATGGTCTGGATCTGGCTGCTGTAGAGCCCCGCGCCCTCGCGCAGGAACTGCAGCGCCAGGATGAAGAAGAACAGGCCAGCCAGCGCCATCAGCGCCTTCAGCAGACCTTTGAGCACAAGGCTGTACCAGGTGGGCGCGCTGGATGGAAGTGAGATGCCTGATTGAGCCTGCTGGACGATCCCGAGTCTTTCCGCCTTTGGAGTTACCGGTGTTTCCTGAGACATGGTCATTCCTTTCCATGTTGTGTGCGGTATGCTAGCATCCTTGCCCAGTAGGCCGCACATTACCCACAATTCACCATATGGGTCAGGCACATCGCCCTTCCCCCCATTCCTCTTCCTTCGGATTTCCACTCCCGAAGCCCCACATGTAGGTAATGCTTGTACCGAATCGGCGGGGAAGAGGTTGCAACACGCTCTCCCCCGCTGCGCCAAGGTGCTACAGGCGGTGTCGCTCGACCCACGTCCTTGTCTGTCGAGGCATCCTTGCAGCGCTAGGCGGTCTTCTCCGCCAGCAGCACCAGGCCCTGCTTGGCAAGGTAATCCAGGATCTTGTGCGCGTTCTCCGCCGGCGTGCTGCCTGCGGCGTCCAGCGTGATCTCGGGGTTCAGCGGTGCCTCGTAGGGGTCGTCGATGCCGGTGAAGTCCTTGATCTCGCCGCGCCGCGCCTTGGCGTACATGCCCTTCACATCGCGCTGCTCGCACACCTCCAGCGGCGTGTCCACGAACACCTCGATGAAGCGATCGGGGCCGACCATCGCGCGCACCGCGTCGCGGGTGGAGCGGTAGGGGCTGACGGCGGCGCACATCGCGATCCCGCCGTGGTGCACGATCTCCGAGGCCACGTAGCCGATGCGCAGGATGTTCACGTCGCGGTCGGCCTTGCTGAAGCCCAGCCCCTTGGAGAGGTGGGTGCGCACCACGTCGCCATCCAGCATGGTGATCTGCCGCCCGCACTCCCAGAGCAGCATGGTCAGGATCTCGGCGGTGGTGGATTTACCCGCGCCGCTGAGGCCCGTGAACCAGATGCACGCGCCCTGGCGATGGCGCGGTGGGTATGTATCCGCCAGAATCTGTGCCACGGCTGGGCGGGTGAACCAGCCCGGCAGCAGCACGCCCTTGTTCAGGTAGTCCTCGCGCACCTGGGTGCCCGAGATCGAGGCGGTCTTCGCGCCCGCCGGGAGCTTGGTGTTCTCCTCGTAGCGGTCCTCGTCGGGCAGGTAGACCATCTCGTTGAAGGTCAGCACGCCCACGCCCAGCTCCTCGGCGTGCTGCTGCACCAGGGTCTGCGCGTCGTAGGGGCCGTAGAAGGGCTTGCCGGTGGAGTCCTTGCCGGGGCCGGCGTGGTCGCGCCCGACGATGAAGTAGTTCGCGCCGTGGTTGCGGCGGATGATCGCGTGCCAGAGCGCCTCGCGCGGGCCGGCCATGCGCATGGCCAGCGGCAGCAGCGACAGCAGGATGGAGCCAGGCTCGTAGTAGTTGTTGGCCAGGGCCTTGTAGGCGCGCACGCGGGTGTAGTGGTCCACATCGCCCGGCTTGGTCATGCCCACCGAGGGGTGCAGCAGCAGCACGCCATCCACGGCGGCGGCGGCGCGCTTGGTCAGCTCCTCGTGGGCGCGGTGCAGGGGGTTGCGAGTCTGGAAGGCCACCACGTTGGGGTTGCCGTAGCCCTGGAGGCGCTCGCGGGTCTGCGCCGGGGTTAGGCGGATGTCCTCGAAGTCGTAGTGCAGCGGCAGCTCGCCCACCTGCAGCGGGCCAGAGATGAAGAGCGAGCCCCAGCTACGCATCTCGGCGACCAGGGGGTGGGCTGTGTCGGTCGAGCCAAACACTTTCTGCGCCGCCTCCTCGCGGTCCCACGAGTATACCTCATCAATGGTCATCACGGCTAGTAGGTTATTTTTCGCATTGCGCAGGGCGATGCTCTTGCCCACCTCGATGTCCGGCCCCGGCTCGACCGGCAGCGTGATCGGGATGGGGAAGATGTAGCCGTTGCTCAGCCGCATGTCGTCCAGCACGTGCTGGTAGTCCTCTTTGCCCATGAAGCGGTCGAGCGGCGAGAACGCGCCGGTGGCCAGCAGCTCCAGGTCGCACAGCGCCCGCTCGGAGAGCTGGATGGAGGGCAGCGTGCTGGCGTAGGCCTTCCAGGCCTCCAGCTGGTCGGCGGGCACCATCAGGTCGACCAGCTGGCCGCCGTAGGGCGGGATGAGCTGGACATCGGCAACAGCGGTCGTCGTGGACTCGGTGTAGGTGTCAATACGCTCGGTGGTGGTCACGGGTTTCTCCTTCCAAAATGAAACGCGGTAATGATTGCTAGGCAGCCGCCAGGCTGCGCTGGGCCAGCGCCCCCTGGGCGGCGATATCTCGGTAGAAGGTCGAGAGCGCCTCGACGCTGCGGGCGATCGAGAACGTGCTGTCGGCCACCGCCCGCCAGGCGGCGGCGTGCTCGGCGGCGCGCGGGTGCTGGCTGGCCATGGCCAGCGCGGCCTGCGCCCACTGGGCGGGCGGCGTGCGCAGCGACATATAGCGCACCAGCTGGGGCACCACCGTCGACTCGGCAGTGATCCGGTCGCTGGCCAGGCAGGGAAGGCCCACCGCCTGGGCCTCCAGCAGCGTGATGGGCAGGCCCTCGTACGCGCTGGGGAACAGGAAACAGTCCATGGCCTGCATCAGGCGCGGCACATCCGGGCGCACGCCGGTGAACACGCAGCGCTGCGCGAGGCCACGCTGCCTCAGAGCCTGCTCAATCTTCGGGCGGAGCGGGCCGTCGCCCACCAGCAGGAAGCGGGCGTCCGCATCCTGCTCGGCGATCCGGCTGGCCACCTCCACCCAAAAGGCGTGGTTCTTCTGCGGGTCGAAGCGACCCACATGGCCGAACACACGGGCCTGCGGCGGTATGCCCAGCTCGGCCCGCACGGCGGCGCTGTCGACAGGCTGCTGGAACGCGCCCCACTCCACACCGATGTGGAGCACCTGGCTGAGCTGCCGCCACTCGCGCCCGAACAGCGCGGCGCACGCCGCCTGCGAGCAGCCCAGCCCGTGGGTCATATAGCGGCGCACCCAGCGCGTGGAGATGCTGCTGAGCAGCGCGCCCTGCGCCGCCCAGGCCACACCGGCGGGCGCGTTGTGCGAGTGCGCCACCCGCAGCGGCACACCCGCCCGCGCCGCCGCCCGCAGCGGCACGCCCAGGATCAGGAAGCCATGCGCGTGCACGATGTCGAACGGGCCGCCCTCGCGGATGATCCGCTCGGTGGCGCGGATGTAGCCGGGAGGGTTGGGCAGCGGCAGCTGCAGATGCAGCACCCGCGCACCCAGCGCGCGCATCTCATCCTCGTAGTCGTGCGGGTCGCTGGTGCGGGCCTGGTGCACCAGAAAGGTGAACTGGAAGCGCTCGCGGTCGATGTGGCGCAGCACGTGCATCAGCCACGATTTCACCCCGCCGCCACGCCCGATGCCGGGGACCGCGTGTAAGATCTGGATCGGCTTGGACATACGGCCTCCCTACTTCAGCTCGCGAACCTGCGGCACGAACAGGTACGTGCCCAACGCCACCGCCAGCAGAATGCCGCTGTTCAGCATCAGCACCACAGGATCGCCAAACTGCTCGCCCACCAGGCCGATCCACAGCGCGCCCAGCGGCGCGAAGCCCAGCGAGATCAGCACATAGGCGCTCATCACCCGCCCGCGCAGATCCTCGGGCACGTGCAGCTGCACCAGCGTGTTGGTCAGGTTCTGCACCCACATGGCCATCATGCCCGTGCCCACCAGCAGCAGCAGCGCCAGCGGCAGCCAGCCCACAAATGTAAAGATCAGCAGCAGGATGGGGAAGGCAAAAGTTGCGATCGAGAGCAGCTGGCCCTTCTGGCCCGAGCGGCTGACAAAGGCTAAAAACACCACGCCCACCAGCGCCCCCAGGCTGCGCGCCGACAGCATCAGGCCATTGGTCGAGACATCGCCGTGCAGCTCGCGCACCGCCCAGGCTGGGAAGATCACAATGATCGACATGCCCAGCATCCCGTGGGCGGCGGTGAGCATGTTCAGCGCGCGCACCGCTGGCTCGTGGGCGATGTAGCTTAGGCCCTCTTTCAGCTCATCCCAGGTGGACGAGCGCTTCTGCGGCGCGGGCTGCGGCGTGATCTTCATCAGCATCAGCGCCGCCACCATCACCACAAACGAGAGTCCGTTCAGCGCAAAGCACCAGCCCGGCCCGACCCACACGTACACCAGGCCTGCGATCGCCGGGCCGATCATGGTCATCAGGTTGTTCAGGGTGGCGTTCAGCGCGATGGCGTTGGCGATGTCCTTCTCGCCCACGATCTCGGGGATGAAGGCCTGGCGCGCCGGGCCGTTGAACGCGATGGTGACGCCCTGCGCGAAGGCCAGCGCGATCACGTGCCAGGGCTGGATGAGCCCGGTAAACACCAGCGCGGCGAGGATAAACACCAGCGCCATGCGGATGCTCTGCGTCACCGCCAGGATGTTCCGGCGCGAGAGCCTGTCGGCCAGCACGCCGCCGTAGAGCGTGAACAGCCAGATCGGGATGCCGGCCGCAAAACCCACCATGCCCAGCCCAGCCGACGACTGGGTCAGCTCGAACATCAGGTAGCCCTGCGCCGTGGTCTGGATGCCGTTGCCGATGAACGAGATCAGCTGCCCGAAGAACCACAGTCGGTAGTTCGGGTGCTCGAAGGCGGCCAGCGCGTGCTTGAAGCGCCGCATCGGCGAGCCTTTTTTGGGCGACTGCATCTCTTGGGCGAGCGCCTTATCCATGGTTATTGTTCCTTCATCGTCAGGCTTTGGCCGTAGCCCCACGCCTCAAAGCAGCGCGCCCAGGCGCTCAGGATGGTGCTGCGCAGCGGTGTGGGCAGCGGGCGGTGGGCGTTCTTGCGATACTCGCCCAGCGACGCGACATAGCCCTCCAGCGCGGGCTGCATCTGCGCGAAGTCGGGCAGGCCCAGGCCCGCATAGATCTTGGCCACCTCGCCCACCGGGTCGATCTCCAGATCTTCGAAGCGCACCTCGCAAAATTGCCCGGGCGGGATGAGGTCGCGCTCGGCGAAATAGGCATCGTACATCATGCGGTAGCGCGTGATGATCCAGCTGTCCAGATCTTCGGGGCGGGCCTGCTGCAGCGTGTTGGTCAGGAAGCTGACCTCGATCTGGCGTTTGGATGAGCGGAAGACGTCGAACGGGTCGCGGTAGATATGGATGAACCGCGCGTCGGGGAACAGATCCAGCAGGATCTTGATCCGGCAGGTGTGCGGCGGCGACTTCAGCAGCAGCGTGCGGTCGTACTTCCACGTCACCTTCTGGAAGAAGCGCAGCAGCGAGCCTTTCCAGCGCGACAGCTCCTCGGGCGTGGCCTCGGCGAAGGTAAGATATTTGTCGTACTGCTTGGCGTCGCGCGGGAACACCCAGCTGAGGAAGGGCGAGCAGAGCGTGCCGCAGGTGGCAAACTCATCCTCGAACGGCGCGTCCACGCTCAGGTCCACGCTGTCCATCATGCGGTCCTTGGGCGACACGTGCTTGACGATCCCCGCAAAGCGCTCGGTGGTCAGGAAGGTGTGCGGATTCAGCACCTGCCACAGGTTGGGCGAGGCAAACTGCTCGTCCACCACCATCAGATTGTGCAGGAAGGTGGTGCCGCTGCGCCAGTGGCCCAGGATGAAGATCGGGGCCTCCACCGTGGTCTGGGCGATCTGCCGCCCGTAGCGCAGCGCCTCGTAGCGCGCGAACAGCGAGGTGAGCACGCCGCCCAGCAGCATCAGGCCCATGCGCGGGATGTAGGCCAGGTCGACCGCGAAGTGGTGCCGCCGCAGCAGCCGCAGTACCTCGCCCAGGCGCAGCCCATACAGCGTGGTAAACAGCCAGTTCACCAGAGACAGGCGCATTTTCTCGCTTAGGTGCATCGGCTTCCTACCTTATCATCGTGTGGGGGCGCTGGGGTGGGCGCCGTGGGCGATGGCCATGGTCATGGGCTCGGGCATGCCCTCGTAGGGGTAGCCCCAGGCCTCGAAGCTACGCCGCCAGGCCCGCCCCAGCCGCGTGCGCAGCGCCACCGGCAGCGCCGCGTAGCTGTTGTTCTGGTAGTCGCGGCTGGCCTCCACGGCCTGCTGCAGCTTGGGCAGCAGCTTGTCGAAGCCGCCCAGGCCCAGCGACTGGTAGATCTGCCCGATCTGGCCCACCGGGTCTTGGCGCACATCCTCGAACCGCACCTCGCACAGCCGCCCCGGCGGGATCAGGTCGCGCTCCTCGAAGTAGGCCTCGTACATCTCGGCGTAGCGCTCGATCAGCCAGTTCTCCATATCGAACGGCTCGGGCCGCTGCAGCTGCGTCACCTGGGCGATCACCTGGGCCTCGCGCCTGCTGGACTGGTACACGGCGTAGGGATCGCGCGCGATATGGATGAACCGCGCGTCGGGGAACAGCTCCAGCAGCAGCTTGATCCGGCAGGTGTGCGGCGGCGATTTGAGCAGCAGCGGGCGGTTGTACTTCCAGGTCAGCTTCTGGTAGAACCGCAGCAGCGCGGCCTGCCAGCGCCGCGTGTCCTCGCGGCTGGCCTGGCGGAAGGTCATGTAGCGGTCGTAGTGGGCCGCGCTGCGCGGGAAGGCCCAGCGCAAAAACTGCGAGCACAGGCTGCCGGTGGTGGCGAACTGATCTTCCAGCGGCGAGCTGGCGCTGTAGCCCACGTTGTCGGTGATCCGCGTCTTGGGCAGCAGCCCCTGGGCCAGCGCGGCGTAGCGCTCGGTGGTCAGGAAGATGTGCGGGTTGAGCGCCTGCCACAGGCTGGCGTAGGCAAACTGCTCATCCAGCGCCATCATGTTGTGCAGGTAGGTGGTGCCGCTGCGCCAGTGGCCCAGGATGAACACTGGCGGCTGCACCTTCACCCCGGCCAGCTTGGCGTCGTAGCCGCGCCGCTCCGCCGCCGCGATAGCCGAGGTGACAAGGCTCAGGCCTGTGACCATCAGGGCGCGCGGGATATAGGGCAGGTCGACCGCCATGCGCTCGTTGCGCAGCAGCCGCGCCCACTCGCCAAACCGCATGCCGTAGATCGGCGTGAACAGCCAGCGGATGAGGAACAGCCGCGCTTTCTCAGGCAGTTGCAACCGCATACTCCTGCTCCTGTTCACACGGGTAGCCCCACTCCTCGAAGGTGTTGCGCCAGGCGTTCGAAAGCCGCTGGCGCAGCTCCAGTGGCAGCTCGCTGTAGCTGTTCTTGCGGTAGCCCTTCAGCGTGGCCACGTACTGCTCCAGCGCGGGCCGCGCCACCTCAAAGTCGGGCAGGTCGAGCGCCTGGTAGATGCCCTTCACCTGGGCCAGCGGATCCTGCTCCAGATCCTCAAAGGCCATCTCGTAGAGATTGCCGGGCGGGATGAGCGAGCGCTGCTCGAAGTAGGAGCCAAACAGATCCTGGTAGCGCTTGATGATGATCGAGTCCACATCCCACGGCTCGGGCCGCTGGAGGCGCATGGTGGGCGCGGCGGCGGCCACCAGCTTGCGCGAGGACTTGAACACGCTGTAGGGGTTGCGGTAGATGTGCACAAAGCGCGCGTCGGGGAACATCTCAAGCAGCAGCTTGATCCGGCCCATGTGCTGGGGCGACTTGATCAGCAGCGTCTTGCCCCGATTGCGCACCATCAGCTTCTGGTAGAAGCGCTTGAGCGAGTGCTTCCAGCGCTCCACGTCCTCCTGCGGCGAATCACGGAAGGTCAGGTACTGCTCGTAGTAGTCGCCGCTGCGCGGGAACACCAGCCGCAGCGCGGGCGAGCTCATGCTGCCCACCACAGCGATGCGGTCCTCGATCGGGTTGTTCACATTCAGCCGCACATTGTCCATCTTGCGAGTCTCGGGCAGGGCGCGCTTCACCAGGGCGTTCATGAACTCGGTGCTGAGGAAGGTGTGCGGGTTAAAGGCCTGCCACAGCGTGGGGAAGGCGAAGCGCTTGTCGATCGCCATCAGGTTGTACAGGAACGTGGTGCCGCTGCGCATGTGGCCCAGGATGAACACCGGGCGCTCGATTTTGGCGTTGGCGATCCGGTTCTTGTAGGCCCAGTCCTCGTAGGTGCCGATGGCGCTATTGAACAGGCTGAAGCCGGTGATCAGCGCGGCGCGCGGGATGTAGGGGGCATCCACCGAGAAATGGTGCTTGCCGAGCATGGTAAGCCACTCGCCCATGGTCAGCCCGCAGAGCTGGGTGACGACGTTGTTCATCAGGTACTCGCGGCCTTTCTTAGGCAGGGACGCTTGCGATGACTTCATAGGGTTGCTCCTCTTCCTGCGGGTATCCCCAGCGTTCAAAGTTGGTGTGCCAGGCCTGCGCGATCCGGGCGCGCAGCGCTTCGGGTAGGTCCTCGTGGGTGTTCTTCTGATAGTCGGCCAGCGAGGCCACGTAGGCCCGCAGCTGTGGCTCGACCTGGGCGAAGTCGGGCAGGCTCAGCGCTTGGTAGATGCGGCGCATCTCGCCTAGCGGATCCTGCTCTAGGTCTTCGTAGCGCAGCTCGTAGAGCTGGCCCTCGGGGATGAGCGATTTTTCCTCGAAGTAGGCCTGGAACAGCGCCTGGTAGCGCTGGATGATCCAGCCATCCAGGTCTTGCTCCGCCGCATCCTGAAGCCGCGTGCTCGGCTCGACCTTCGACAGCTTGCGCTTGGTCGACTGGAACACACTGTAGGGGTTGCGGCAGATGTGGATGAAGCGTGCGTCGGGGAACATCTCAAGCAGCAGCTTGATCCGCCCGGTGTGGCTGGGCAGCTTGATCAGAATGGGCCGCCCGCTGTTCTTCCACGAGAGCTTCTGGTAGAAACGCAGCAGCGCGTGCTTCCAGCGCGCCAGCTCGGCGGGGGCCACGCCGCGAAAGGTGAGGTACTGGTCGTACTGCGCGCCCTGGCGGGGGAACGCGCCGCGCAGCGCGGGCGAGCACAGCGTGCCCATGGTGGCGCTCTCGCTCTCGGCGGGGGTGGTGCTGCCAAACTGCACACCATCCGAGCGCCGCGTCTTGGGCTGCTTGCGGCGTCCCAGCCGCGCTAGGCCCTCGGTGAGCAGGAAGGTGTGCGGGTTGAACGACTGCCAGATTGTCGGGTAGCAGAACCGCTCGTCGATCACCAGCATGCGGTAGAGCATGGTGGTGCCGCTGCGCCAGTGGCCCAGGATGAAGATCGGCTGGCGCACGGGGGCCTTGGCGTAGCGCGCGCCGTAGATCGCCCGCTCGGCTGCGCCGATGATCGAGTTGGCCACGCTCAGGATGGAGATCAGCGCGGCCCGTGGCCAGTAGGCCGCATCCACCGCAAAGCGGTGCCGCACCAGCAGCCGCAGCCACTCGCTCGCCGTCAGGCCCCCCAGCCGCGTCACCACGCGCTCGCTTAGGAAGGCGCGGATCTTCTTACGCATGCGCATAGCGTCGCTCCTCCTCGGTGTCGTAGCCCCAGGTCTCGAAGTTGCGCCGCCACTCGCTCACCACCACCTCGCGCACGGCGGGGTCGATCTCGGCATGCTTGTTCTTGCGGTAGCCGCGCTGGGCGTCGAAGTACTGCTGCAGCGCGCCCTCGGCCTCGGCAAAGTCGGGCAGGCCCAGCGACTGGTAGATGTCGCGCACCACGGCCATGGGATCACGCTCCAGGTCTTCGTAGCGCAGCTCGTAGAGGTGGCCCTCGGGGATGAGCGATTTCTCCTCGAAGTAGGCGTCGAACATGCTCTTGTAGTTGTCCAAGATCTGGCGGTCGATGTCCTGCTTCGGCTCGTGCTGGAGCCTGCGCCCCGGTGCCCCGAAAGCCCAGTAGCTCTGGGTCGACTTGAACACGCTGTAGGGGTTGCGGTAGATGTGGATGAAGCGCGCATCCGGGAACATCTCAAGCAGCAGCTTGATCCGGCCCGTGTGCATGGGCGATTTGAGGATAAGCTGGCGCTGCTGGTAGCGCCACGTCAGCTTCTTGTAAAACACCACCAGCGAGCGCTTCCAGGCGGCCACGGCGGCGGGCCGCACGCCCCGGAAGGTCAGGTAAGGGTCATACACGCTGGCCTCGCGCGGGAAGGTGTAGCGCAGCAAGTACGAGTGCAGGCTGTTCACCGTCACCGCCTCATCCTCGAAGGGTGCGTCCACGCCGGGGCGCACGTTGTCCACCAGGCGCGTGCGTGGGAAGAACACCTGCAGGCAGCGCCGCGCGAACGACTCGGTGGTGAGGAAGGTGTGCGGGTTCAGCGCCTGCCAGGTGGTGGGGTAGGCCAGGCGGCGGTCGTTCACCAAGATGCGGTGCAGCATGGTGGTGCCGCTGCGGTAGTGCCCCAGCACAAAGATCGGCGCGCGCACCACCGTCTTGCGATAGCTGGCCCCGTAGCGCAGGCGCTCGTAGGTGCCCACCAGGGTGTTCAGCAAGCTGATCACGGTGATCAGCGCGGCCCGTGGCCAGAACGCCAGATCGACGGCGAAGCGGTGTTTGGCCAGCAGCCCCGCCCACTCGCGCAGCGTCAGCCCGCACAGCGTAGTGAAGAACCAGTGGAACAAGAAGATTCGCAGCTTGTCAGCTCGGGCTACCTTCATCATATACCTCGCGTATTCGCCCTAGCGCGGCGGCAGGCCGCCCAGGTCGGCCAGCGGCTCGCCCCGCTCCACAATCGTCGTCGTGCAGTCGGCGTTGATCCGAAAGCGCCGCCCGCGCCACATGATCTCGCTCGTGGCCCAGCTGTGGATGAACAGCGGCAGGCGGCACAGCTCGTAGAGCGGCGCGGCCCACAGGTAGCGCAGCGCCAGCCCACCCTCGGTGCGCAGCGCGGCCACCAGCACCGCCGACACGCACGAGAGCGTGAGCGCCAGCCCGCTGAGAAACAGCGCGGGCGGGATGTGCTTGCCCCGCACCAGCGCGAGCGCCAGCGCCGCCAAGGCCCACCACAGCAGCATGTCCAGCAGGTCGCGGATGGCCGACTTGAGCGGCCAATAGTGCCGGATGATCACCTTCCAGCGATGCATATGCTCCCACCAGCCGCCGAAGGTGTCGTGGGCGTGCGTGATCTGCACTGGCTCGCCCAGCAGGTGCACGCGGTAGCCGCTGGCCTGGATGACCCGCGAGAGCGGGATCTCGTCGCTGATATTGCGCCCGAGCTGCTCTAGCCCGCCGCCATCCACGATCGCCTGCTTGCGCAGCACCATGCTGGTGGCCACCGCGCCATCGAACATGCCCAGCATGCACACCGGCGCGATCCGCAGCACCAGCTCGTTCACGGCCACCGCCTCCAGCGCCGCAGGCCAGTCGCGCGCCCCCGAGACCGACTGGCCGCTAAAGGCCAGGCCGACCCGCTCATCCTTCAGCGCGGCCACCGCGCTGCGCAGGTAGTGCGGCGGCACATGGGCGTCCGAGTCGCTGAAGGCTACGATCTGGTGGCGGCTATGCTGCAGGCCCGCGATCATGTTCTTGAGCTTGCCTACCGAGCGCGTGTCGAGCCGATCGCTGAACACCAGGCGCACGCTGCGCTGCGGGTAGGCCGCGATCACCTGCTGGATGATCGGCACCACCGGGTCGGCGGGGTCTTCCACACAGAACAGCACCTCGTACTCGCTGGGGTAGTCCTGCTCGCAGAAGCTGCGGAAGTTGGCCAGCGCATCCTGGTCCACGCCCTTGGTCGGCTTGATCAGCGAGACCGGCGGCGCGTAGTCGTTCGGCGGGAAGGCCCGGCGGTAGCGCGCGAAGTACAGCCAGGTGAGCGCGTGGCAGAGGATGAGCCAGAGCGCGGAGAGCGCGGCCATCCCCAGCAGGGCGCGGTGCAGCAGCTCAAGGGCCATGGCTTAGACCCCTCGGCTCATGGCCTGCTCGCGCGGGCGGGGCATAAAGCCCTGGCGCACAAAGTAGGCGAAGTAGGTATCCAGCAGCTCGGCATCCAGCGGGGCGCAGCGGATGTCGCTGCCCGCCAGGTGGTTGACGGCCTGCGTGTCGTCGAAGGCGGCGATGCCAAAGCTGCTCTCGGCGCGCTTGAGCATGAACAGCGGCAGCAGCGCGTAGCTCGCGCTCTCCAGCGACTGCCCCGATCCGGCCAGTAGCTTGGTGCGCCAGGCCTCGTAGGGCATTGAGCCGACCAGGTAGCCCGCCCCGATCATCCAGTCGATCAGCTCGCGGGCCGTCAGCGGCTGGCGATTCACCAGGTGGAACACATCGCTGGTGCGCTCGGGCAGCAGCGAGAGGTGCACCATGCCCTGGCACACGTAGTCCGCCGGGGTCATGTCCACGGTCATATCTAGCTCGGGGCCGTAGCCCAGCTCCACCCAGCTCTTCAGCCACTTCGACATGAAGTCATCGACATTGCCGACGCCGCTGGCGCTGTGGCCGGTGATCATGCCGGGGCGGTAGACGCACACCGGCAGGCCACGCTCGCGGGCCATGGCCATCAGCTTCTCGCTCACCCACTTGGTCTGGGTGTAGCCGCCGTAGAGCTGGCCGCCGTGGTCGAGGCTGTGCGACTCGGTGATCGAGGTGGCGGTGTCATCCAAGATCGGGAAGATCGACAGGGTCGAGATGTGGTGCACCGGCTTCACCACGCGCTCGCAGGCGAAGCGCAGCACCTCTTGCGCGCCCTGCACGTTGGTGTCGGCCAGCCGCTCGTAGGGGAAGATCCAGTTGACGTAGGCCCCGTTGTGGTAGACGATCTGCACCTGCTCGGCCAGGGCCGCGTACTGCTGCGGGGCCATGCCCAGCTTGGGCTTGGCCAGGTCGCCCAGCACGGGTACGATCCGGGACTGCTCGTGGGCGTGGTCGCTCAGGCCGTGGCCCACCAGGTTGTCGATCACCCGCCGCAGCCCGGCCTGCTCGCTGTCGGCCCGCACCAGGCAGTAGATGGTGGCCTGGGTGCGCGCCAGCAGCTCATCCAGCAGGAATGCGCCGAGAAATCCGGTGGAGCCTGTCAGGAAGATGCTGTGCGGCGGCCCCGCCGGGGCGTGGGGCTTGCCCGCCGCCTGGATGGCCGGGTCGAGCACCGCATATTGTTCAAGCTGGTCGGTTGTCACCGCAAAGCTATCGGCGTTGGCCAGGGCCATCAGGTTCTTTGCGCTGCTTCGCTCTTTGAGCATCCGCGCTAGGATGGCGCGTTTCTCTTTTGGCGAGAGACCGAGCAGTTCTTCCGGTGAGTATTTCATGCAGACTCCCTTTGGGATCGGTCGTTTTGTTCTGCAACGATGGACAGACAGGTAGCAGGAGGATGTTTCCGCTTCTAGAATCTTCCCGGATCGTTCTAGAAACTTTTTTCCGCTTCTAGAATCTTCCCGGATCCTTCATGGAAACATTCTTCCGCTTCTAGAATCCTCCCGGATCCTTCATGGAAACATTCTTCCGCTTCTAGAATCTTCATGAAAGGTGTCCGCATTGGGTTTTGGATTCCAGGAACACCCCTGAGCCAAGCAGCATGCTGCCGCACCATCGCGGGAACCATGCCAGGAAAGCGTACATCGAGGTGGCGCAGCGGCTGCCGCGCCACCCCGTTTCGACCAGCTACTTGTCGTCGATCATTGAGCTGAGCATCGCATCGACTTCCTCGTCGCTCATCTCCTCGACCTCGGCCTCGCTGGCGATCGCGGCCTCGGCCGTGGCCTCATCGGCGGGCAGCTGCTCCATCAGCACATCGGCCAGCTGGGCCACGCTGGGGCCTTGCAGCAGCGTGGTGACCGGCAGGCTTAGCTCGATGGCGGTCTCGATGCGGTTCTTCAGCTCCACCGCCATCAGCGAGTCGATACCCATCTTGTTGAGCGGCAGGTTCACATCCAACTTGGAGCTGGACGTGCGCAGCACCTTGGCCACCTGCTCCAGCAGGAAGGTCTCGACCATGCCTCGGCGTGCCGAAGGCTCGGCCTGCAGCAGCTTCTCCTGGGTCAGGCCGTCGGTGCGGCGCTTGGCCGCCGCATCGCCGGTGGACTGCTGCTCGGCGGCGATCACCGAGAGCATCGGCGAGTTGTAGGCCGCCAGCACCTTGGGCCAGTCCATCGTCACGCCCATGATCTGGGTGGGGTTGCGCTGCATCATCTTCTCCATCAGCTGCACGCCCTGCGCGGGGCTGAAGGGCAGCACGCCCTGCTGATCGAGGTTCTGCGCGCGGTCGCTGCGGATGGCCAGGCCCACATCGGCCCAGGCTCCCCAGTTGATCGCCATCCCCGGCAGGCCCAGCTCGCGGCGGTAGGCCGCCAGCGCGTCGAGGAACGAGTTACCCGCCACGTAGTTGGCCTGGCCCGGCGAGCCGAGCACCGAGGCGCAGGAGGAGAAGACCACGAAGTAATCCAGCTCGTCCTTCAGGGTCAGCGTGTGGAGGTTCCACGCGCCATCCACCTTCGGGGCCATCACGGGCTTGAAGCGCTCGGGGGTGAGCTGGACCAGGATGCCGTCATCCAGCACGCCCGCCGCGTGGAAGATGCCCTTGAGCGGCGGCAGCGTGCGCCGCACCTCGGACAGCAGATCATCGACCTGCTGGGTATTCGAGATGTCGGCCTTCATCACCACCACGTTTGCGCCGCGCTCCTCGATCTTGGCGATGAACTCGGACGCCGCCGCGCTCGCGCCGCTGCGCCCGACCAGCACCAGGTTGCGCGCGCCCGCGTCCACCATCCACTGCGCCACGCTCAGGCCCAGGCCGCCAGCGCCGCCGGTGATCAGGTAGGTGGCGTTCTCGGGGAAGCTCACGTTCTTGGCGGGGGCGACGGGCAGGACATCCTCGTCCATCGTCAGCACCACCTTGCCGATGTGCTTGCCCTGAGCCATAAAGCGGAAGGCCTCGGGGGCCTGCGAGAGCGGGAAGTGGCGCATCGGCAGCGGCTCGATCTCGCCCGCGTTGAACAGGGCGATGATCTCGCGCAGGAAGCGCGCCCACACATCGGGCCGCGTCACGAACATCTGGCCGAGGTCGATGGTCATAAACGAGATGTTATTCTCAAGCTGGTGCATACCCAGCTGGCTGTTCTTGACAATATCGACCTTGCCGATCTCTAGGAAGCGCCCGCCGGGGGCGAGCGTGGCCAGACCCTTGGGGATGAAGTCGCCCGACAGCGAGTTCAGCACCAAGTCTACGCCGCGCCCGCCGGTGATCTCCATCACCTGGTCGGCGAAATCGAGCGAGCGCGAGTCCATAATGTGCTCGACGCCCTGCGCCCGCAGCAGCGCGCGCTTCTCATCCGAGCCTGCGGTGGCGAAGATCTCGGCACCGGCCTGCTTGGCCAGCTGCACGGCGGCCTGGCCCACACCACCGGCGGCGGCGTGGATGAGCACCTTATCGCCCTTCTCCATGCGGCCAAGGTAGGTGAGCGCGTAGTAGGCCGTCAGGAAGGCCACAGGGATGGTGGCGGCCTGCTCGGCGGTGAGGCGGTCGGGCTTGCGGGCCACCAGCGTGGCGCTGGTGGTGACATACGAGCCGAAGCAGCCCGCCGCGATGCCGATCACGTCCTCGCCCACCTTCACATCGGTCACGCCCTCGCCCACAGCCACCACGGTGCCCGCGCACTCCCAGCCGATGTCCATCGCGCCCTTCATCACGGGCGGCAGCATGTCCATCGCGATCAGCACCTCGCGGAAGTTGAGGCCAGCGGCCCGCACGCGAAGCTCGACCTCGCCGGGGCCGGGCTTGCGCCGCGCGAAGCGCCGCAGCGTGAGGTTGTCGAGAATACCCGGGGTGGTGATCTCCAGGCGGAAGGCATCGTCGAAGGTCAGCTGCTCGCGCTGGGCCATCCACTCATCCGCCGAGCTGCGCACGATGCGCGGCACATAGCGCTCGCTGCCGCGCAGGGCCACCTGATCCTCTTTGCTCTCGCCCCAAAGCTCGGCGTAGAGCGCATCCACCTCGATCTCGCTGGGCGCGTAGCTCAGGTCGACCTTGGTGCAGTGCAGCTCGGGGTGCTCGACCCCGGCCACCTTGCCCAGGCCCCACAGCGGGGCCTGCGCCACCGACACCAGCTCGCCCGGCGCGCCCGCCGCCTGCGATCCAGCCGTGACCACCCAGAGCTTGGGGAAGACGCTGCTGCCGCTGGCGGCCAGGGCCTGGATGAGCTTCATCACGCAGAAGCTGCCGCGCTCGTTGACCCGCTGCATGTCGGCCAGCACCAGGCTCTCGGACGCGGGGGCATCCAGGCTCCACAGGTGCATGATGCCGCGCCAGCCCTTCTGGCCCTCGGGCAGCGCCTCCTTCACCAGCTTGGCAAACGAGTCTGCGTCGGTCGGGTCGATCAGGTAGGTGCCGTCGGACACCGTGTCGCTCACCACCACGCAGGTCTCGCCGCGCTCCTCCAGCTTGGCCTTGATCTGCTGGGCCACGCCGCCCTGGTCGGCGAACAGCATCCACGCGCCGGGCTTGGCGGCCTTGGCGGCCTCGGGGGCCACCAAGGGCTGCTGCTCCCAGCGCGGCTCGTAGAGCCAGTCGTCCAGCTTGGGCGCGCTGGCGGCCGCCGAGCGCTCCAGCTTCATCGCGCGCAGGCCGCGCACCTCCATCACCAGCGCGCCCGACTCGTCGAGCAGGAACACGTCGCCCTCGACACAGTCGTCGCCCATGTCGGCGCTGGACTGGTAGAAGGCGTGGCCCCACACGCCGCTCTCGCCGGGGCTGCCGTAGAGCTGGATGCCGCCGAGGTGGACGGGCAGGTAGGTGCCGCCGCCGGTCTTGTCGGCGTCGCCCAGCATCGCGCCCGCCAGGATCTGGAAGCAGACATCCAGCAGGGCCGGGTGCACCTGGTAGCCGTGGCCCTCGGCCTTCACCGCGTCGGCCATGGTCAGCTTGCCCAGCGCCTCGCCGGGCTGCCAGGCGATCTCATCCACGCCCTGGAACATCGGGCCGTACTGCAGGCCGCGCGCATCCATCGAGGCGTAGAACTCGGGGCGCTGGATGACCTGGGCGCAGCGCTCGCGGATCTGGGCGATGTCCTCCGGCTCGCGGCTGGGGGCGATCGCGCCCACCGGGGCCACGCGGATGAGGCCAGCGGCGTGGCGGGTCCAGGTCGGCTGCTGGCCGGGGGCGCTGTCCTGCATGCTGTAGAACTCGAAGGATGCGCCGCCCAGCGTGTTGGGGGCCACGATCAGCTGGATGCGGCGGCTGCCCTGCTCGGGCAGGAACAGCGCCTTCTCGAAGTCGACCTTCTCGACCTTGTGTGAGCCGGGGCCGAAGGCCTCGGAGGCTGCCGAGAGCGCCATCTCCACATAGGCGGCGGCGGGCAGCACGATCGCGCCCTGCACGCGGTGGTCGGTCAGGTAGGCGAAGTTCTTGAGGCCCAGGCTGGTCTCCCACAGGAAGTGGCCAGCCGACTGGGCCGAGTGCATGTGCTGGCCGATCAGCAGGCCCTTGGCGTTGGCGCGGCGTCCGTCGCCTGCGGCGTCGGCGTCGGGGTTCATCCAGAACTTCTCGCCCTGCCAGGGGTAGGCCGGCAGCGGCACGATCTCGCCGCCCGCCGGGTAGAGCCGCTGCCAGTCGACCGGGTAGCCCATGGTGTACAGCTCGCCCAGCG